>JBGTGN010000173.1:0-43857 GCA_041746715.1 Pirellulales bacterium
TGGAAGGCTGGACGCCGGGCCGCTCGACGACCTGGGCGACTCGCATCCGTATCCGACGGGGACCATCTATCACGGCTTCTACAGGGGCGGGTTGGAGCCCGACGCCGACGAGTTCACGCTGCTCGACAAGCAGGGTACGCGTCATGTGTTTGATGGCGCGGGCCGGCTCACCAAGACGATTGACCGCAACGAGAATCAGTCAAAGTTTGCGTATGCCGACGGCAGAATCGAGTCGATCACGGTGCAAGGGGGCCTGGCCTGGACCTACGCCTATGTCGGCAATGCTCTCGACACGATCACGGATTTTGCGGGACGGGTTTTTGACTACACGGTATCGGGCGGGCTGCTCGAGACGATCGACTTCCCCGACCCTGAACACGACCAGGAATCGGTCTCGTGGTCATTTACGTATGGCGGACCACGCGAGCAGCTCAAGACCGTGACCGACGGCGAGGACCACACGACCACGCTCGATTACGACGGGACATCGCAGACCGTCACTCAGGTCACGAATGCCGATACGCACTTGTGGAAACTGATGCCCTATTTGTTTGATGGTGTGAGCGGCGCCTCAGGAAAGTATTTTGAGGTGTCGTCGGGTGTCATTGCCGAGGTGGATGGGAGTTCCGAGGCTCGCGCGAAGCACACCGATGCGCGCGGAAAGGTATGGACCTATCAGGTTGATCGCTTTGGATTCGTGACCGCCAAGAGTGCTCCCGGCACGGCGAGCACGAATGACTCACGGAACGTCTGGACATGGGAGCGGAACGCACACGGGCTGCCGACGAAGTTCACGGAGCCAGCCGGTGCGGGTGGGTTTGGTGGGACGCTCGGTGAGCTCGTCACCGAGTATGTCTACGACACCGCGACGAGTGATGCGCTGCCTCACGGTCGTGGGAATCTTGTGAAGGTCGTCTACCCGCAAGCCAAGCTTGACGACCCGTCGGAGAAGATCACGGAGTCATGGGGATACAGCGATTCGTTCGGTGTGATTGGACTAGCGACCGATGGCCGCGGGAATACGACGACGTTCATCCTGGATAGTCGCGGGAACGTGGTGGAGATTCGGGAGCCCCTTGGCGTCACCACCAAACTCGAATACACCCCTGCCCCTCAGGCCGGAGACATCGAGGCCCTTGCTGGTGGCCTTGTGAAGCAGGTTCGTGATCCGCGCGGCTACCTCACGACGACCGAGTACTACACGCACGATGACGGCGCCACGCTCTCCGGTCTCGTGAAGAGCGTTACGAGTGGGGTGCCCGATCCTGATGAACCGCCGACTGGCACCGTGAACCCAGATGACGAGACCGTTCAGCGGTTTGAGTATGACGAGAATCGGAATCTCTCGGCGTCCATCCAAATCATGGGTGACGACGACGGCGGCGAGATGTTCGATGATCGCCGAACGGATTTTGTGTACGACGCCCTGGATCGCCTCGTGACGATTGAAGAGCAGTTGGTGCAGATTGTCACGCCTTCGGGGGCTATCGAGTTTGCCCGCCCAACTACCGAGTATCGCTATGACGGCAACGGTCAAGTCGAGACAGTGACCGACGCCCTCGGCCGCCTGACCACGTACATGTACGACGAGATGCTTCGGCTCACGAAGACGATCCTGCCGGCCAGGGCAACAGCAGGCACGGAATTCGAAGAGCGGTTCTACGACGAGAACGGGAATTTGATCGAGTTGCGAAACCCTCGACTCAACTCCACATTTTATGCCTATGACGCCCGCAATCTTCTGGAGAAGACGACGCGACCAGCCACGATCACGCCGGATACGCCGGACGGCCACGGCGTGGTTGTCACGAACTTCCAGTACGACACGGCTGGGAATCTTGCGCGGATGTTTGACGAGCTGGGCATGAACGTTATCGACCGAGTGACGAAGTACATGTACGACTCGATTCACCGTACGACATCGGTAGCGCTTCCGCCCTCCGGAACGTTGGACCCGCTCTTCGTGGTGGCTGACACACCGCTCACCGAAACGGTCTACGACGACAACAACAACGTCGTCCGAATCATCGAAAAGAACCTTGGAACCACACTGTACGCCACGTTCACGTTCGATCGCGTCACCGAGACGACGTTTGATGCCCTGGATCGCCCGACGCATGTGCAGCGCACGGCCCCCGACTCAAGCGGGTTGGTCACCGTCTATGGTGTGAACGAGTACGACGGCAACGGCAACGTCCTTCGGGAGCGTGACGCCCTCAATCGCGAAACAACGCACGAATACGACGGGCTTGACCGACGGATCAAGACCACGTTTCCAGAGGTCCAGGTTCATGAGCCGGGGTTCATTTTCACGATCAGTGCCGTCACGAGCGTCGGGTACGGCTACAACGACGCCAGTGAGGTGGTGTCGCAGAAGGACCAGCGTGGATTCGTGACGCATCTCGGCTACGACGCCCTGGGCCGCACCACGACCATCACGCAGCCCACAGTTGCGGCCGGCACGCCGCTCACCGTGATGAAGTACGACGTGGCGGGCAATCTCCGGTTCGTGTACGACCCGAACCAGAGCGGCACGGAGCAGGACTGGAACCGCACGGAGTTTGAGTATGACGAGTGGGATCAGCGTGTGAAGACGATCGGCGCCGCTCTGGATGCAAGCACCGCGAGCGCCCGCCCGACCACCGAGGTCACGTACGACTCGAATCGCAACCAGACGAGCGTCCAAGACCCGAACGGCAACACGACGTCATTCGAGTTCGACACGCACGACCGCATCTCAAAAATCACGCAGCCAGCGACGGCCGACCATGCGGCCCCGGTCACGCAGTTCAAGTATTCGGCTGCGGGGAACCGCACGCACGTGATCCTCGTGTCGAGCAATAATCGCACGACCGTGACCGAGTACGACAACTTGGATCGCCCGATCCGGGTGCAAGACCCGACGGGCCGGGTATCGGAGACGCACTACCTCACCGACGGTTCGGTCGCCAAGACGGTCATGGCCTCAGGCTCGGGCGCTCCGCTCGAGACGTCGTACGACTTCGACCAGTGGGGCCGGGTCACGCGAACCAATCAGGTTCGCGGCTCAGGATCGCACGAGTTGACGGTGTTTGAGTATGACCTGGTAGGTAGCCTGAAGAGCATCACCGACCCGGCCGACAACGAAACCACGTACGACTACGACGCGCTCAACCGCCGGACACGCGAGACGCAAGTGGGCGTGGGCAGTCGGGTTTTTGATTACGACAAGAACGGTAATCTTGCCGATCTGACGACGCGCAACGCCCGGGGCATTACATACGCCTACGACGCCCTCAACCGCCGCGTCTCCGAGACGTGGACGGGAACGAATGGCAACGGCTATGTGGCCACCTACACGTACGACCTGGCCGGCAATCTCCTCACGGCGAGTGATTCGCAACAGTCTGGCACATCGACGATCACGTCAACGATCGAGACGGTCTACGACACGCTCAATCGTCCGCGTTCGGTGATTCAGGATGCGACGCATACCGCAGACTCACTCCTGATCTACGCGTACGACGAAAACGGGAACCGAACCAGCACCGATGTGACGGTCAACGGAGTCTATGACTTCACCAACCAATACTCGTTTGACGCACTCAATCGCACGACGCTCGTCCGGCAGTTTGACGCGAACGATCCAGGGACGTCGGCGACGGTTCACGCAAAAGCCGTGAAGTTCGCGTATGGCATCGACGGTCAGATGACCGGGCAAGAGCGGTACGAGACTTTTCATACGGACGCGAGTGGGTACGTGCCGAGCGACGCGGTCTTGAAGACCGTCTTCACTCACGATGTCCAGTCCGGTTGGCTCGCGACCATGGCCCACTTCGGCAAGCCGACGGGCTCTCCGGCCGCAGACTGGCCACTGCTCACCCGCTATAGCTTCACCTACGACGCCAACAGCCGGATCGACACCTTCACGACCGATGAAGCGTCTTCGGGAGCGCAGCACACCAAGACCACGGTTCTCGATCACGACTACGACTACCTCGGCCAGCTCACGCAGGTCACCACGACTGTGAATGGCTCCCCGCCGGAGGCCACCGAAACGTTCGCGTACGGGAGCAACGGCAACCTATTCGGCGCTGGTCCCGGGCCTCACAACCGGCTCCTGAGTGATGCCAAGTACACCTACGAGTACGACAACGAAGGCAACCGGATTCGTCGGGAGGCGAAGGTCGCCGACCCGCTCACGGGTCGCAAGGAGATCCTGGCGTACACGTGGGATAACCGGAACAGGCTCGTGAGCGTTCAGGTGTCGTACGACGACGGCTCGCTTGGCCGATCCGTGACGTTCGAGTATGACGTGTTTGATAGGCGGATCGTGAAGAACTCCTCGGCGGGGAGTTCCACGACCAGTTCCCGGTATGTGTACGACGGCGATCACGTGGCGATCTTGGCGATTGGTGGCGATGAGATCGATCGCCGCTATCTCTGGGCCCCGGGGATGGATCAGCTTCTGGCGGACGAGCGGATCCTGGAAGACGTTCCCGCAGGGCATGAACCCACCGTGATCTTCTGGGACCTGGCAGACCACCAGGGCACGATCCGCGACATCTACCGCGAGACCGGCACCGGGACGTATGAGATCAACTTGGAGATCGGGTACGACGCATTTGGTGTGCCGACCGATGTGCTGGATACGCGTTTCGCGTATGCCGGGCAGGAGTATGACGTTGAAACCGGGCTGCAATACAGCAGGGCACGGTACTACGACCCAACGTCCAAGCAGTTCATCTCGCAGGACCCCATCGGGTTCGGGGGTGGGGATACCAATCTCTACCGACGCGCGGGCAATAGCCCGATCAATGCGACGGACCCGAGTGGAAATTTTATTGAGACGGGATGGGACGTCGCGTCCATTGGTGTCGGCATCTTCAGCGTTGGCGTCGACGTGTACCGCATCGCCACCACAGGTAAGGGCTGGGCTGACCTCGGAATGGATGTGTTCGGCGTGGGTGTTGACCTCCTTGCCGCATTCGTGCCGTTTGTGCCGGGCGGTGTGGGAATAGCGAACCATGCGAGTCGAAACATTCGCCACGCAAACGCGGCGATTCTTACTGCCCGCCAAGTGGACATGGGGATAAACGCCTACCAGTCCTACCAGGCTGGCACAGCCGCCTACGACGCATATCAGGGCGGCGACTATTGGGAAATGGCCGTCAATGCAGCGGGGGCAGGACTCGGTGGCCTTCACCTCGGTGTCCGAGGTGTCCAGGCCGCACGGACGTTCTCCAACAACTACGAGATCTACCGCTTGGCTGGTTCACGCGGCGGGGTGTTTGCCAACAGCGGAATTCCACTCAGCAAGCTGACAGAGTTTGGGGTTCGACCGAAGGGCAGGGCACAAAACATCGGTGGCCTTGAGCCAGGGGAGTTGCAAACCGGCCGATTTGGAGATCTGAAAGGCGTAGTCGGCGATAACTTGACGCCCCACCATGGACCCTCAAAAAAGTACATCCAACGAAAATTGGGAATGAGCAGGGATGATGGCCAAGCAATTATGCTTCAGCACTTTTACCCGCAGAACACCGGAAGGCATTCACGGACACGAACTTTCCTGAATCGGAATAAAACCCCCGACCTGATGAACGAGAGTTTCCGAACGGCGCTCGGACGCGACGTTAGAGATGTGAGACGAATTCTTCAAGAAGATGGGGTGTATGGACCGGAAGCAAGGATTGCTCTTCGGGCTTGGATCGCAGGTTGGCGAGGTGATCCAAGAGTTGCCAGCCATTTATGGACTGCGAGGCCAATAAATGGTTAACGAAATGGATGAGTTAAGCGATGCCATCGCCAATCATGACTACGACAAGTCCAACGCACTTATGCAGAAGGTGTGGGAGAGAAGGCCTTCATTAGAAGAAACCTGCCGGCTTGTCGATCTGCTTGATGATGACTACGACGACGTGGGGACAATGTACGGTCTTGTGCATACGATAGAGCGAGCCGCTCCAGAGGCGATGTATGACGTAATTGCAACAAAGCTCGCATCAATGGTTATGCGGTCCCCCAAATGGACTAGGCTGATAATCGCCAGGAATCTGGCCGCGATCGAGGAACAACCCACCGGGCATAGCGCTCGGCATTTTTTAGACGTAATCGCAGAAAAGTCTGACCCAGCTTGTGTGGAAACCATCAGGGACGTGTACCAAGAACTCCTTCGTAGCGGAGAGCCCGCGTTGAGTTTGCGGCACCCTTTGTTGAACTAGAGCCGCCGCGCGGTACAAAAACTCCCGCGCGGTACAAAATTATCGCCCATCAAGAAGCCTCCCCAATAAGAGGGGTTAGTTGTGTGGGTGCGACGCGGGCAGGGCCATCGTCTTGCCCCATCGCACGCTGTGTTGTAGCTCGAAAAAGCGTTGAGCACTGCACCGGCGCAGCGGGAACCAGGGACTTCCGCCACCTGAACCGGTTTGCCTACCTCAAGCGGCAGGCCGGTAAGACTTCAAATGCCCGCCAAGTTCGGTCTGGCAGACAAGAAAACGCCTGGCCAGATCAACAGACGGCGGTGGATCGTCCTCTCGTATTGGCGGGCGATGCTCGCGGCCGGTATGTCCGCGTCGGTGGTTGTACCAATCGGCACCGACTCTCAGGATGTGGTTGAGGTGCCGCTCGCTGACCACGCAGAATCCGTTCAAGACCTCGTGCTTGAGCGTCTGAATGACCCTCTCGACAAACGCTTGCAGATTCGGTGAGCGAACCGGCGTGAGCTTCACGGTGCGTCCATTGCCTTTGAAGACGTCGTCAAATGCCTGCACGTACTTCGAGTCTCGGTCGCGCTGCACGATGGTGCACGGCAAGTGCTCCTCTTGGAGAAACATGTCGAAGTTGCGAGCTTGCTGTGCTGTCCACTCGCCCGTCGGGTGAGCCGTGCAGGCAGAGACCCAGACGCGCCGAGATTCGATGTGGATGAAAACGAGGAAGTAAAGATCCACCATGCCTTTGATGGTCCACATGCGTTTCGAGGCAAAGTCACACTGCCAAAGTGTGGCCGCATGTCTCCGCAGGAAGTTCGACCAAGTATCGCGGTGATCGTCAGGCTCCGGCCCAAGCCCGGCCTCGACGAGCACGTTCTTGACCGTCTCCCGCGCAACGACATGCCCGAGCTGCCGCAACGCCTGGAGGATCTTGGTGTATCCCCAGCCGGTCTCGTTCCTGATCCGAATGATGGCGTCACTGATGCTCTCCTCGATCCGAGGGCGGCCGATCTTGGTGGCTTCGGATGGGGGCCGTTTGTTGGGAGCATCTTCGAACCGACGTACCCACATGCGGAACGTCGAGTAGCTGACGATGGAGATCAATCCCGCGAGCTTCGACCCCAAAGCCTTGCCGTGCTTGACGAGCGTGCGACGCTGTGGGTCGGTCAACGTGATCCGCTTGGGCAACTTACTTCGCAGGAGTTGATTCTCTGCCTTAAGATAGGCTACTTGTCGTGCAAGCTCCTGGCGAGTGAGCGAAGCGAGCATGACCAGAAGCGGATGGAGGATGGTCGCCATGGCAAAGACAAACACCCAGCAAGCTGGGAAGGGTCGAAGCCGCGAGGTGCCTGCACCCCACTTCATGCGAGCAAGCTTATCGGCCGCCGGGTAGCGGGCAAGCCATCACAGGCACAACGGCAGGCGCCCCCAGCGGCTGGCGGGGTGGAGCGGCCGGAAATGTGATGGCATGGAGCTCTGCCGAGACGCCTCGATGACCGCGGGTGGTATCCTGGGCTTCCATTTCGTGCCCCAGGGACGAGACCCATTACAGAGGAGCGAATCATGGCAAAGGCTCGAGGATCACGTCCATCAAGGGGTCGGGGTTCGATTCCCGAGCCGATGCGGGCGCCCGAAGTTTTCGAAACCCCACCGACGACGGAGGAGTTTTCGACGGGGAGCACGCCGGAAACGACAGGCCGTTACCTCATCGTGTACAGCGACGAGGTGATGGATTCCCCGAAGGAGGCCGCTGGCGCACTCAACCGATTCGCGGGCATCAAAGCCCTGGCCTCGGCAGCCGACTACGACAACCAGGTGATCGATCCAAGCGAAGCAGACTCGCTGTACTTTCCGGCGCTTGGCGTGGCGGTCATCGAGGCAGACGTCGCGCAGGTTCGGTCCCTGTCGTCGGCCACCGCGGATACAAGCAGCCACATTCTGGCCATCGAACCGGAGTATGTCTCTCGCGCGCTGGATGATCGCGCGGCCTACCTTGAGTATCTCCGCGGCTATCGAGACGCGGTCAGCCGGCTCTACGAACAGCTTGCCGGTCAACCGTCGCTGGGATCGGAGATTCCAGGGGACGCGGCGTTTGAGGACACCACCCAGTTCACCTGGGGCCTCCAGGCCACGCGAGCGAATACCAGCCGCTTCACAGGCGAGGGTGTGCGGGTGGCCATTCTCGATACCGGGATGGACCTCGGGCATCCTGACTTTCAGGGTCGCAGTATCACCAGTCAATCCTTTATTTCTCACCAGACCGCACAGGACGCCCAAGGGCATGGCACCCACTGTGCCGGCACCGCCTACGGCCCGCAGGCGCCCGCGACCGGGGTCCGACGGTATGGGTGCGCGACGGGGGCCGATATCTTCATCGGCAAGGTGCTCAACAACAGCGGGGCGAGCGTTGGCAGCTCGGTACTCAACGGCATGAACTGGGCGGTGACGAATGGGTGCCAGGTGATCTCGATGTCGCTCGGAGCGCCGGTCAACCACGTGTCGCAGGCCTTCGAGCAGGCTGGACGCCGGGCGCTCAAGGCGGGCTCCCTGATCGTGGCCGCCGCGGGCAACAATGCCAACCGGGCGATGGGCCGGTTTGGGTTTGTCGAGCAGCCAGGCAACAGCACGTCGATCATGGCGGTGGGGGCAATCGACAGCCGGCTGGGGGCGGCGAACTTCTCGGCTCGTAGCAGCACCGTCGTGGACAATGGAGGCAAGGTGGATATCGCTGCGCCGGGCGTGGCTGTCTTTTCGAGTTGGCCCGCCTTTCCGATCCCGCCACGACTACATCATTCGATCAGCGGAACGAGCATGGCGACGCCCCAGATTGCGGGAATCGCTGCGCAGTGGTGCCAGGCCAGCGGCCACACGGGGATGGCGCTATGGACGACCATGCTCCAAAACGCCCGCAGCATCGCCGGTGACGCCCGTGGTATCGGTAGCGGCCTCGGTCAGACGCCGCAGTAATGCCGCGGGCTGGCAACAACCAGCAGCCACCCGGGCCCGTTTCCCATGCGGCGATAGAATGATGGCGTCGGCTCATTGTTGGAGAGGTGGACGATGGCGAATACGCATGTGACCAAACTGCGGAACTTCGTGGTCACGGTGGATGACGAGCATCTACCGAAGATTGCCCAGGTTGCCGACCAACTCCGCGCCAAGGGGATGACCGTGGAGTCGATGATGGTCACCCTCGGTCTGATCTCAGGCACCGCGTGTGGAGGGACGGCCGACTTCTGCCATGTGCCCGGCGTGATGACCGTGGAAGAGCAGCCGCAGTTCGATCTGCCGCCGTCCGATGCGGAGGTCCAGTGAGCCCCTGGCTCGCCTGTGAATCGGGGTGAGCCAGGATAGGCGAGAGAATGCCCGGCACTCAGGAGCGTCGAGTATGGTGAACTACGTTATTCTGGCGGTTTTCTGGTCGTTCAGTTTGTCGATCGCTTTTCTGTTGGGCGACTATTTCGGAACAAAACGGAGGGTCGTCGCTCCCACAGCGTTTGGCCGGTTTGTGGCAAACCCCAAAGTGGAGTTGCTTGAGGACCGATCGCTCAGGTTACTGGACGACTTCATTTACATTGACCCCTACGACGAGCCGTGGCTTGCCGCAAAAGGGCGAGTCGTTGACGGCGCTTCCATTCCACGATTGTTTTGGAGTGTTATGGGTGGGCCACTCAGCGGCAAGTATCGAAATGCATCGATTGTTCACGACGTCGAGTGCGACGATCGTCGCCGCCCTCATGAGAAGGTTCATCTCATGTTTTATCACGCGTGCCTCGCGGGCGGCGTGCCCGATGCGGAAGCGAAAAAGCTCTATTGGGCGGTCGCTCGGTTTGGGCCTCGTTGGGCGTATGAACACGTGACACGTACCGCCATGGCCGCTGGCCCAGACGGGCAACCGGAACATGTCGAGGTGAGTGAGGCTGTGGCCGTGGCTTTGCCAGCACCAACACCTACCGAAGACGACCTGGCGTGGGCCAACGCGTATTTTGGGAAGCATTCTCCACCCGTCGAACGAATCCCATCCCTCGACCGCACCGAAGACGAAGCTCCGTAGCGATCCCTCGGGGGCCCCATAGGGCGGCCTCAGGGAACCGTTCGCATGGTTTCGGCTTCCCCGGATTGCGGAAGGCCTCTTGGCGGAGGGAGATGGCCAGTCGCTGGTGGCGCCATCGCAGGCTCCGCGGTTGTCGCTTGGGTGGCGGCGGCATCGATCTTCACCCGCGTGGTGTTCGCGTGCCTCGGATCGGCGAGCTCGCCCAACGATCGAAAAACCATGGCTCCGTCTTCAAATGCCAGCCCGTACACAACGGACGATTGGCAGTGCTGATGCTCCAAACCACTGACTTCGATGGGGCAACTGGAGTACGGCATAAATCCGACGTACCGAAATCCATACAGCCGCTTGGTGCAATCTGGTCCTTTGGAGATCACGGCTTCATAGAGGCCGAGCGGTACGTTGCTGGCCTTGACGGGCATGCGGATGTCGGCAGCCGAGGCCATCGTCGGCACCGCTTTGACCAGGTCTGCGGTGGCACGGAGATTCTCGTCAAACTGCGAGTCGAGCTTGACGTTGAGCCCCGTGAGGTTCCAGCCATCTTCCAAGTTGATTTCCGTGTTATTGGTGCCCAATCCCGTGCAGACATGAATTGAGTATTCCTCGCTGAAGTCGGGCAGCGTGACTTGCTCGATGGTCACGTAGCCCTCGACCGGTTGGTCCTTCGCCATCATGGGCTTCAGAAGAAGATAGGGCTTCGGGCGATAGTAGCGGACTCCTTTGTCATGAGGCCCAGGGTCTTTATGCACGGTCGTTCGCGGAAGACAGCCCGTCGTCCCGAGCGCCGCAAGCAGGAGCAAAAGCGTTCTTCGCATGAGTCTCCCCGCTCCTGGCCGTATTGGTATCTCCACACGTGGTGACCCCAATGGAGGCAGGTTCATGTTTTCGGAAGCTGTCTCTTTGTATGGCGAAGTCGTGCGGCCGAAAAATGGACCGGACCCCGACCTCATGCGGAGGCCTCTTCGGCACGTGGACCCGCCTGCGCTGACCTTTTCCACCGTCTGGCTGAATGGCGAATGGCCAGCCGCGCAACCCTTGGGAGAGTGGGCGGCCTGGCAGCCTTGGGGGGGCTCTGCGGCACCAAAACCGCATGCGCCTGGTGGCGCCATTCCCAAGCGTGTCAGGGTGCGTTCAGTGAATACCGCCTGATTCACCACCGCATGCGTTGATCTCCGAGGATGGGCACAACCAGGCTTCGGACGAGCCGTCCCACACCGGCGCTACACTTTGGCACGCACGCGCACGTTTGCCAGGCCGCCATCGACGCCCAGCACTTGACCGGTCACCCAGTCATTCGCGGGATCGAGAAGCCAGAAGATTGCCCGGGCGACGTCGTCAGGCGCTCCCAGCCGCCCCAAGGCGTGCATCGCCAGCGACGCCTTTTCACTGGCCTCGTTGGCGAGGATCTTCGCAGCCAGCGGAGTACGAGTGAGCCCGGGTGCGACGCAGTTGAACCGTAAGCCCCGCGAGGCGTACGTCGCTGCCGCCGACAGCATCAGCCCTTGCACTCCTCCTTTGGCAGCCGCGATTGCTTCGTGGTTGGCGATTCCGGTACGAGCGGCAGCGGTGCTGACGAGCACCACGGAACCTCCATCCGTCATGGTCTTGCCTGCCGCGTGGCAGAGGGCGAAGGCTGTCGTCAGGTTCGCCAACACGGTGGAGGCATACTCGGCTTCCGTGGTGAGATGGGCGGGCTTCAAGAGCAGCGACCCGGCACAGTTGACCGCGCCGGTGAGCGGGCCGAGCTCGGCCGTGGCGCGCTCAAACGCCGCATCCATTTCGGCAAAACGAGAAGCATCCCCGACGACCGGCAAAGCCCCGGTTGCCCTTGCCAAGGAGGCTAATTGTTCTTGGTCGCGCCCAAACACTGCTACGTGAGCCCCGGCGGAATGCAAACGCTCGCACACGGCGCGGCCAATACCACCGTAGGCCCCCACGACAATGACATTCCAATTCGACTGCATGCCGACATGGTAGAGACACCGCTGCGCTCGCCCAGGTGGTGGAACGGGGCATGGGTGCTGCCCTGACCTACCGCCATCGTGCTCCGCGCTGCCCGGCTGGATGCCGGGCCGTCAAGCACAGCAAGCTCGGGCCATGGATGGCCGCGTTGCCCTACGGCTGCCCGGCTGGATGCCGGGCCCTCAAGCACAGCAAGCCCGGGCCATGGATGCTCGCGTTGCCCCCACGGCTGCCCGGCTGGATGCTGGGCCCTCAAGCACAGCAAGCCCGGGCCATGGATGGCCGGGCTTGCGTAAAGTGGTGGGGGCAGGATTCGAACCTGCGACCTCGAGGTTATGAGCCTCGCGAGCTACCGGGCTGCTCCACCCCACGGTGTTGAGTTGTCAAGGTGCGTCGGCTCTGCCTCATCCGAGCCGCATCCAGAACTGAATCTGGCGGAAACCTGGCTGGCGAGCCGACTAACCTTGTCGGAATAATAGACGGTGGCAGTCCGCAAGGAAAGCCCCGAGGCCGAAGCACCCGCACAACACGCATCAACGGACCTGTCGCGATGCCACCCATGCCCCCATTGCCGTCGGGGCAGCGCCCACCGAGCCAGCCGACGACGCTGGTGGGTGGTCTTCCGTGGGCAGCGCTGCCAGCCGCCGACGGAGTCGAGCCACTCCCGGGTATGCCAGTCGTCGGCGACTACCCGCCGGGCGCGATCGCTGGCAGGATCGGGATGGCGGGAGCGACTGACGACGCACCGCCGCGATCCATTCAGGAACGCATCAACGACTGGGTTCGGGAGAGCCCACCGTTCTCGGTGAGTCTCTCGATTCATGTCGTCGTGCTCTTGATCCTCGCGCTCATGTTTTACAAACGAGAGAATAGCGCGGCGGTGAACCTCGATCTCTCGTGGGCCTCCGAAGAAATCGCCGAGAACGAGGAGAAGGGTGTCGAGATCGTCGCGCCCGTCGAACCGGAGAAGGAACCCGAGATCGAGCATAGAGAAACAGAAAAACCTCCGGTCGAGGAGCCTGTGGCCGCGCCGATCATGGTCGCGGAGCCGGCGGAGGTGGGCGTGGGGGCGACTGCTGCTGCCGTGGCGCAGAACGTTCCGATCGGATCCCTCCTCGATGGTCGTGAGGAAGGAAAGCGCGAAGCGCTCATCAAGGCTTTTGGTGGCAGCGACGTGACCGAGGCCGCCGTTTCGAGGGCGCTTGCATGGCTGGCGAAGCAGCAGCGGAAGGATGGGCTTTGGAGCTTGCAAGGGCCTTACCTGGACGGTGGCTCGCAGGAGAACCAGCTTGCCGCGACGGCGATGGCACTCCTTGCGTTTCAAGGGGCAGGCAACACGACGACGGCGGGGCGGCATAAGACAAATGTGGCCCGAGCATGGAAAGCGCTGCTCGGCAAACAGCTTGACGATGGGCGTTTTGATCTCCCGATGCCCACGCACCACTCGCTCTATGCTCATGCCCAAGCGACCTACGCGCTGTGTGAGCTCGTCGGCATGACGAAGGATCGGGCGCTTGTCGATTCTGCACGGCGGGCTGTCGATTTTTCGCTCGCCGCCCAAGGAGCCAATGGTGGCTGGCGGTATGCCCCGCGCGAGCCTGGTGATATGTCGGTGACAGGCTGGTTTCTGATGGCGCTCAAGAGCGGCGAGATGGCCGGACTATCGGTCCCTGTTGAGACATTTGATCGAATCGGAGAATTTCTCAATACCGTCTCCGTCGAGGGGGGCAGCCGCTATGGCTATCGGCTCGACTCGCCTCAGCGGCCACCGACTGGGGTGACCTCAGCCGTGACGGCCGAGGGGCTTCTCGCACGGCAGTTTCTCGGATGGGGTCACGGGGATCGACGCATCGCCGCAGGCATCGAGCTTGTGATGGCGGAGAAATTTCTTGACTTCGACAACGACAAGGATGTGTACGCCTGGTACTACATCACGCAGGTGGTCCACAACGTGGGTGGCCCCGCATGGAACCGGTGGAATGGTCGCATGCGGGAGGTGGTGCCAGACCAGCAGGTTGAGAAAGGCCCCGAGGCCGGATCGTGGGATCCATCGCTCGACAAGTGGGGCCACATCGGCGGCCGACTTTATACGACGTCCCTCCTCACCTGCATGCTCGAGGTCTACTACCGCCACCTCCCGCTCTATCAGGCGGTGGCCGAGCCGCACTGAACGTTGGTCGTGGAGCAAAGGAATGGGCCGACGGTGCCGTCGGGCGGCTTATCCGTTCCATTGTCGCAGGGCTTCGTAGGCGACGATCGCGGCTGAGTTTGCGAGGTTGAGGCTGCGGACTTGCGGACGGGAAGGAATCGTGAGGATGGAATCGGCGTGTGCTTCCTTGATCGCGGATGGGAGCCCGGCTGACTCGCTCCCGAAGACAAGCACATCGCCGCGGGCAAAGGCAGCTTCGGTGTACGACCGAGTGGCTCTTGCCGAGAAGAGCCATTTTCGTCGGGCCTCCGACTCGTCAAGACGGCGGCAGGCGGTCTCCCAGTCGTCAACGACCTCCCATTCGAGCTCGTCCCAGTAGTCGAGGCCCGCCCGCCGGAGGTAATAGTCGTCGAGCTTGAATCCGAGCGGCCGCACGAGCCACATCTTCGCCGCGATCGCGACACAGGTTCGTCCGACGTTCCCGGCATTGGGTGGGATCTCGGGTGCCACCAAGACAATATGGAGGAGTGGCTCGTATCGCATCGTTCTCGGTCGCCGGAAGGGAGGGCGTCTGCTATCGTTCAAGGGCCGCACGACGGACCGTTCGGCCATGAAAACATCAGTGTGGCGTGAGGAAATGCCGTGGTCGAGATACAGCGAAATCCAACGCGGGCAGTGCGGATCGGCAGGATCACCATCGGCGCCGGTCAGCCCATCGCCCCCCAGAGCATGACAGCCACCCACACCCAGGATGTGGCTGCGACGCTCGAGCAGATCAATGCCCTCCACACGGCCGGCGCCGGCGTTGTACGGATTGCTGTCGATTCAAAGAAAGACGCCGCGGCGCTCGAGGGGATTCGCGCCGGCACTGAGGCCAACCTCGCGATCGACCTCCAGGAGAATTACCGGCTGGCTCTCGACGTTGCCCCGTCGGTCGATAAGCTCCGCTACAACCCGGGGCATCTCTACCACCACGAGCCCACGAAGCCGTGGCAAGACAAAGTCAAATTCATCGCTGATGTGGCGGCAGCGCACGACTGTGCCCTTCGCGTCGGGGTCAACTGCGGGAGTGTCGATCCCGCAAAGAAGGAACAGTTTGCCGAGGACGACTCGCTTGGGCCGATGCTCGCGAGCGCACTTGAGCATTGCGAACTTCTCGACGCGATCGGTTTCACCCGCTACTGCGTGTCGCTCAAGGATTCCGATCCGAAGAAGGTCATCGAAGTCAATCGCCGATTCGCCGATGAGCGGCCCGATGTGCCGCTCCACCTCGGCGTCACCGAAGCCGGCATGCCTCCCGACGGCATCATCAAGACACGGATCGCCTTCGAGCAGCTTGTGTCGCGTGGCATTGGCGACACCGTACGGGTGTCGCTCACGGTGCCCAATATCGACAAGCCGCAGGAAATTGCCGCCGCCAACGCAATCCTTGCGGATATCGCGGCAGGCCGCGTTCGCAGTGTCGTCGACTACGGCCTCGCGTCGCTCAACATCATCTCCTGCCCAAGCTGCTCGCGGGTCGAGAATGAAGCGTTCATAGATCTCGCGCGGCAGGTGAAGGAGATGACCACGTATGCGGCCGACCACGCGATCACGATTGCCGTGATGGGCTGCCGTGTGAACGGTCCGGGCGAGACTGATGATGCTGACCTTGGCCTCTGGTGCGGGCCGACGCATGTCAATCTCAAGCGGGGCAGCGCTGAGCTTGGCGCGTTTCCGTACGACGCGATTCTCCCACGGCTGAGGGCCGAGCTCGACAAGGTGATCACCGAGCGAACCGTTGCTACCCCTGGCTAGCCTTCGGGCGGTCCCCTTCTCTATGCAATCCCTTCCTATCGTCGAGTCTGGTTCCTGCAGCACCGCGGCCGGTCCGCTCCCGGTGATCGCACCGGGTGACCCAGCCCATCGCCGTGGCACGTTTTCGCTTGTGACGCTGGGGTGCCCGAAAAATCTCGTCGATAGCGAGCGGATGCTCGGGCTACTGCGTGACGATGGCTGGCAGTTCGTGCCGGATGCGATGGGTTCCGACCTCGTGATCGTCAACACCTGCGCGTTCCTGGATGCCTCGCGGCGGGAGTCGTATGGCGTGATTGAGGAGATGCTCGCGCTCAAGCGATCGGGAGGCATCCGCGGCGTGATTGTGGCCGGATGCCTCGCCGAACGTCAGAAGGAGTCGCTCCTCGACGAACTCCCCGGCCTTGATGCCGTGATCGGCGTCTTCTCACGGGACGAGGTGGCCAAGACGGCAGAGCGGCTCATCGGTGGGTTGGGCGATCAGCGGAGCGTCTTCCGCCCTGCCCCAGCCCGTGCGCTCGACGACTCGCATCGCCTTCGAGTCACGCCTCGCCACGTCGCCTATCTCAAGATTTCCGAGGGCTGTGACCGCACCTGCACGTTCTGCTCGATCCCACGAATGCGTGGCAAGCATGCCACGAAGCCGATCGAAGAGGTTCTCCGCGAGGCATGCGAGCTGGCCGCCGATGGTGTCAAGGAGCTCGTGCTCGTCGCCCAAGACACGACCTACTACGGCATCGACTTCTACGGCGAGCCGCGGCTCGTGGAACTCCTGGCTGAGCTCGAGCAGGTCGAGGGCATCGAGTGGATCAGGCTCATGTATCTCTATCCGATTCATTTTAGCGACAGGCTCATCAGCACCATCGCATCAAGCTCAAAAATTCTGCCGTATCTCGATATGCCGCTGCAGCATGCGAGCGATGCGGTGCTCAAGCGAATGCAACGCCGGGTGAATCGTTCCGCGACGGAGGAACTGCTCGGCAAGCTCCGGGGGACGATTCCCGATCTCGTGCTGCGAACCACGTTTATTACCGGATTTCCAGGGGAGACGCGGGCACAGTTCGACGAGCTCCTCGACTTCGTGCGAACCTGGCAGTTTGAGCGCGTGGGCGTCTTTCCCTATTCGCTCGAAACCGATACACCCTCAGCGAAGCTCGATGGCCACATGTCCGAAGCGGAAAAAGCAGCTCGCCGCGATGAGCTCATGGCGCTCCAGCAGGGAATCGCCTACGACCATGCCCGACGGCAGGTCGGCCGCGTGCGAGATGTGATCATCGACGGCCCTTCCGGTGAGCGAGATGACGTGTGGATCGGTCGTACGACCGCCGACGCGCCAGACATCGACTGTTCGGTCTATGTGACGGCGGCTGGCACTGGGTCGGGGCGGTCTCTCACCGGAGCCATTCTTCCGGTCGAGATGGTGGCCGCGGCTGGGTATGACCTCGCTGGAACGCCAGCGACGTAGCCTTCACGTCCCACCAACCATGTGCCATGGCCCCTGCTCCTCATACTGATCGCGTTTGGACGGTTCCCAATGTCTTGTCGCTGGCAAGGCTGGTGCTCTCGATCGCTGTCTTTGTGCTGATCGAGTGGCGGCTCGATGCTGCGGCGACGATTGGTTTTCTGATTGCCGCCACGACCGACTGGGTGGATGGCTGGTATGCCCGTCGCTATGCCCAGGTCAGTCGCCTCGGCCGTATCTTTGATCCACTCGTCGATAAGGTGCTCATCTGCGGTGCCGTGATCATGCTCGCTGATTCAGCGGGCCCGATCCTGCCATGGATGGCGGTGCTTGTGGTGGTTCGCGAGTTGGTCGTCACCGCGATCCGGGCCGAGATGGAGCGAGCCGGTACCGATTTTTCAGCCGTATGGAGTGGCAAGATAAAGATGGTGCTCCAGTGTGCTGCGGTGGCGCTGGTGCTTGCCGCGAGGGCCTGGCCGGAATGGACGCCCTTCACCGTGCCTCTCGTTGTCGCAGCGACCTGGACCACCTGGGCCGCGGTCACTGCCACCGCCTACTCCGGGCTTGAGTATCTCTGGGCAGCCCGTCGCCTTGTCCGGTAGGCGGGGGTCACATTTCGTATGGTTGCCGACATCCAGCCCTCGCTCGAATTTCCGACGTGGCTTCCCTTTGCTGCGTCGGTCGCGGTTGCTACCTGCATCACGACAACCGTGATCCTTGCCGCGCGGCTCTGGCGCGGACTGCCCGTGATCGCGGCCCGTCCGCACGAGCCCGTGCCGTGGGGAGGCGGCGATGTGCTCGTGATCGTGATCGGCTTTGTCGCCCTCGGCATGATGGCCGGCGTAGTGATCGGGCCTGAGCCGCCAGTCGATGTGAGCCTGGCTGCGAATCTCGTGGTGGTGACAGTCGCCACCGTGCTCGCCGGCACGTGGCTGGTCGCCCATGGGGCGACGGCGGCCGATCTCGGGCTCGGAGGCGTGCGGCCCGCGGAGGATGGAATCGTCGCGATCGCCGGGCTTGCGCTGGTCGTCGCGCCACTCTTGGCGCTTGCGGCATGGCTCAACGAAATCAAGCCGTATGACCACCCGATTCTCGAGTTCCTCGCCACTCGGCGTGACGCCCTCGGGGTCGGACTCGTCATTGTGACGGCCTGTGTTGTCGCGCCCGTTGGTGAAGAGTTTTTCTTCCGTCGCGTGCTCCAGGGGTGGCTTGAAAAAATGCTTCCAGACGGAGACGCGATGGCCGCTGTCGGCATTTCAGCCGCTGCATTCGCCCTGGCCCACTATGGGCATGGGCTGAGCTTTATCCCGCTATTCCCCCTCGGCGTTGTGCTGGGAGTCATCGCCCGCTGCACCGGCTCGATCGTGCCCTGCATTTTTCTCCACGCCCTCTTCAACGCCGTGAGCGTGGGCATCCTTTTGGCAACGCCTGCGACCGCACGATGACCGTGCCGGCAGAGCGACCGCACAGTTGCCCCAGATTGCCGCTCGGTCGCGAAGAATGCCCCGAAAAACCGATCTAGTTCCCGAGGGGAGCCGCGGGCGAGAATTGTCACGCCGCATGGATGCGGTTCCCTGTCGTCACGGACACGACCCCTTGCCCACGCCCCGCTCATTCGCCACCCGTGCTATCGATCTCGCCGCCTACACGGCGGTGCGGGTCGCCATTTGTGTGATCCAGTCGCTTCCCAGGAAAGCGTGCGAGCGATGGGCCCTCGGGCTCTCTGAGATTCTGGCCAATCGCGTTCGGATTCGCCGCGAGGTCGTTCGCGGCAACCTCCGTACTGCCTTTCCCAGCATGCACCCGCGTGAGCGACGGAGAGTGGCCCGCCGCATGTGGGAACATCTCCTCCTGATGGTGGTCGAGATCGCCCACGCCAATCGCGTCATCCACAAGACGACGTGGCGAAGGCATCTCCGAATTCACGGCATCGAAGACTTTGTGCGGCTGTTGTGGCTCGATCGACCGAAGGTCATCCTCTCAGGGCACTACGGAAACTTTGAGCTCGCCGCGTATCTCTTTGGCCTCTTCGGGTTTCGCATTTATTCAGTGGCCCGTGAGCTCGACAATCCGCTTCTCGATCAGTTTGTCACCGACTTTCGAGAATCTCGCGGACAGAAGATCCTGCCCAAGAAGGGGAGCGCTCCTGATGTGGCCGTTGTCCTCGAGGAGAACGGCGCGATTGGCCTGCTTGGTGACCAGGCGGCGGGACCAAAGGGCTGTTGGGTCGATTTCTTCGGCAAGCCCGCGAGCGTCCACAAGGCGATTGGGGTCTTTGCCCTCACGTCACAGGCCCCTGTGCTCGTTTGCTCGGCCACTCGGCGGGGCGGGCTTTTCGAAATCGATCTGCGTCTCGAGGGGACAGCCGACCCGGCTGAGGGTGGACCGGAGGCTGGCGATCTCCAATCGCTCTCGCAGTGGTACACCACCCTCCTCGAGGAAGCGATTCGCCGGGAACCCTCCCAATACTGGTGGGTGCATCGCCGATGGCGGAACCGTCCGCGAAAAGCTAAAGTAAAACGAATAGCGGCGTAGCCCTTTCGGCTTGCCGGCCATGGCCTTTCATCCCGCTTGTCCGTCTTCCGCGCCCCAGCACGATGCCCGAATGGATCGCAATCGCCCGGGCAGACGAGTGCCCACCCGGCACGGCTATCGAGCGAGTGGCAGGGGAACGCATGGTGGCGCTCGCGAACGTCGCCGGAAGTTTGCATGCGCTTGATGGCCTGTGCCCTCATCAGGGTGGACCGCTCGGCACCGGAGTCTTGTGTGGCACCGTGCTGATGTGCCCATGGCATGGATGGCAGTTCGATGTCGTCACGGGTCGCCATCAGATTTCGCCGACGGTCCGGCAGGAGGTCTTCGAGGTGCGCGAGCGAGACGGCCTCCTTGAAGTTCGGCTGACAGACGACGCGGCCGCATGACGGCAGCCGAAGCAAAGGCCGCCGGCGGCGGACGCAGATGATCACCTTTGACTGCTTCCGCAACGACGACCCCCCCAAGCTGGCCGACGCATGGCGGGCGGCCGACCTGGGCCAGGCTGCCCTCCAGCCGATGACGTCGGCGGCTCTCGAAGACGCTGTCTTTTCCAAGCCCTACTTTGATCGCCGCGGGCTCGTGGTAGCCCGCGACGGCGAACGCGTTCTCGGCTTTGCCCATGCCGGCTTTGGCCCTGACGTCTCCCGCACCGCCATCGATACGTCCATCGGCACGACGATGCTCGTTGTTGTGCCTCCCCACGACCGGCAGTCAGAGATCGAGGACGGTCTCCTGGCACGTTCCGAGGCGTATCTGCGAGGGAAAGGCGCCACCACCGTACTCGGCGGCGGGCAGCCCGATGTCGGCGGTTTCTACCTCGGGCTCTACGGTGGGAGCGATCTTCCGGGAATCCTCGACAGCTCACCGCGGATGCGGGACGTGTTCAGCCGGAATGGCTACTTTGAGCATATGCGAATCGCTGTGCTCCGGCGTCCTTTGGCAGGGTTTCGTCCGCCGGTGCATCGCCTCCAGCTCGCGATCCGTCGGGCGACCACGCTCCATGTGATCGATGAGCCCACCCGTCGATCCTGGTGGGAGGCGGCCACGACCACGGGCGTGGCGCTTCGACGGTACGAACTGCTCGGCGAGGCCGATGTGCTCCTTGGAAGCGCGTCGGTCTGGGATATGCAGCCCCTGGCGTCATCCTGGGGCATTTTGATTACCGGGCTGCTTCGTGTGGACATCGAGGGGCAGCGGCGGCGGCAGGGACTTGCCAGCTATCTCGTCGCCGAGGCTATGCATGATCTCGCCACGGAAGGCATGACGGCGGCGGAGGCTCATGTCGATGAAGGCAATGCCCCAGCGGTCAAGCTCTTCGACAAGCTCGGATTCCGCGCCACCGATCACGGGACGGTTTTTCGCCGTCCATGACGCGACCTGGTGCGGGTTCGCCTTGTCTTCCGTTCGCTTCCGTGGGAACAATAGGGTCTTGGGGGGAATGATCAACCCCACATGCCCATGAACGCAGAGCGTCATCGGCTGCGAGGAAGCATCGCGGGAAGAGTGAGAGCATGGCCAACCTCCGAGGCATGTCCGCGGCGATCGATACCGAAGAAGAAGGCCTCCGAGCGGGTGGCGGGGCGGACGGGCAGGCACGTCAACGGAAGCTTGGTCGGCTCCCCGTCCGCGAGCGACTCTCTCTCCTCCTCGATTCGAACACACCGTTTCTCGAGCTCGGCCTCTGGGCCGCATGGCGAATGTATCCCGAGTGGGGCGGCGTGCCTGCCGCCGGTGTTGTCACGGGGATTGGCATGGTCGGCGGCCAGCCGTGTGTCATCGCTGCGAACGATGCCACCGTGAAGGCGGGAGCGATGTTTCCGCAGTCGGTTAAGAAACTCATTCGTGCCCAGAAGATCGCGCATCGGCTGCGACTGCCGGTGATCTACCTCGTCGATTCGGCAGGTGTATTTCTTCCACTCCAAGACGAGATTTTTCCCGACGAAGATGACTTCGGCCGCATCTTCCGAAACAACTCCGTGCTCTCGGCCGAGGGTATCCCACAGTTTGCCGCCGTGATGGGGAACTGCATCGCCGGCGGCGCCTACCTTCCCGTGCTCTGCGACAAGATTCTCATGACCGAGGGGAGCCAGCTCTGCCTCGCTGGGGCCGCGCTCGTGAAGGCGGCGGTGGGGCAGGACGTTGACCCCGAGGAGCTTGGCGGCGCCGCGATGCACGCCGGCGTGAGCGGCACCGTCGATTTTCGAGAGAAGGACGACGCTGCCTGCCTTGCGAGGCTGCGGTCGCTCGTGGGATTGCTGCCGTCGCGCGGGGCAGCGGGCGATGCAGGCCAGGCTCCGGGACGCCATGTCGAGGACGTCTATGCACTCGTGCCGGCCGACGGCCGGGGCGAGTACGAGATCCGCGAGGTTCTCGACTGCATCGTCGACGCTGGGAGTTTCGAGGAGTTTCGGGCAGAGTTTGGGAAGACGATCGTCACGGGGTATGCCCGCATTGGTGGACGGCCCGCTGGCATCGTGGCCAATGCAAAGCGCCGCGCGACCGACGCCCGAGGCGAGCTCCAGATCGGTGGCGTGCTCTACGGCGATGCGGCGGAAAAGGCGGCCCGGTTTGTGGATGATTGCGAGCAGAACCGGATTCCACTCGTGTTCCTCCAGGACGTGCAGGGGTTTATGGTCGGCAAGCAGGCCGAGCAGTCGGGCATTATTCGGTCCGGTGCCAAACTCGTGCGGGCCATGAGCACGGCCACCGTCCCGAAGTTCACCGTCATCATTGGTAGCTCGTATGGTGCGGGGCACTATGCGATGTGTGGCCGAGCGTATGACCCCTCGCTCATCCTCGCCTGGCCAAACGCCCGCTACGCCGTGATGGGTGGCAGCCAGGCGGCCGACACGCTCCTCGCCCTTCGTATCCGCGACGCCGAGAAGGCCGGCAAGAAGCTCTCGGACCGCGAGGTGGCCGAGCTCCGCGACTCGATTCGCCAGACCTACCAGGATCAGACCGATATCCGCTATGCAGCGGCCCGCGGCTGGGTGGATGCCATCATCCGGCCGCATGACACGCGGGCGTGGCTGATTGCGGCACTGGCCGTCATCCGACCAAGCGACCTCGCACGGCCGGCCTTCCTCGAGCGAGACGTGTAATGGACGTCATCCGCATCGGCAACGCGCAGGCGTTTTGGGGTGACCGCGCGACAGCAGCCCGAGACCTCCTCACGCAGGAGCCCGACCTCGACTACCTCACGATGGATTATCTGGCCGAGGTGTCGATGTCGATCCTCGCCATGCAGCGAGAGCGTGATCCCGCACGTGGATATCCCCGCGACTTCGTCGAGGTCGTGCGGGGCCTCGCCGACTATTGGGCCGCGGGTGGTCGGTGCCGACTCATCGCCAACGCTGGTGGCCTCGATCCTGCGGCGTGTGCCGCCGCCTGCCGCGAAGCGCTCGAAGTCGCAGGGTGCCGGTCGCTCACGATCGGTGTCGTCTCGGGAGACGACTGTCTCGAACTGCTGCGGGCCAACGCCGCTGGCAACACACCCGATGCGTTCACGAATCTCGACTCGGGTGAGCCTCTCGCGTCGGTGCGGGACCGGCTTGTCACGGCCAACGCCTATCTCGGCTGCGGCGGAATCGTGAAGGCACTCGACGCTGGCGCCGATATCGTGCTCACTGGTCGCGTGGCCGATCCGTCACTCGTCGTCGGTGCCTGTGTGCATGCCTTTGGCTGGCCGCTCGACGACTGGCCGACGCTCGCTGGCGCAACCGTCGCGGGTCATCTTCTCGAGTGCGGCACCCAAGTAACCGGGGGAATCTCCACCGACTGGCTCGACGTGCCCGATCCGGCACACATCGGGTTTCCCATCGCCGAGGTTGACCGTGAGGGGCGATGCATCATCACCAAGCCATGTGGGAGCGGCGGCGTGGTGAGCGTGGCGACGGTCAAGGAGCAGCTTGTCTACGAGATCGGTGATCCGGCGGGGTACGTGAGCCCCGACGTGCGGGTGTCGTTTCTTGAGCTCGATGTCGAACAGGTGACGGCTGATCGCGTGAGCGTTCGTGGTGCGCGAGGCTCGCCAGCGCCGGCGACGCTCAAGGTGAGCGCGACCTACCGCGACGGATTTCGGGCCGCTGGGATGCTCACGATCGTGGGGAAGCGATCACGTGGAAAAGCCGAGCGGTGTGGTGAAATCGTCCTTGAGCGGCTCCACGAGGCCGGGCATGTTTTTCGCGACACGATTGTCGAATGCCTGGGCCAAGGAGCAGCCGTTCCGGTGGCGGGCATGGTGGATCAGCGGGGCGACGCCCGCGAGACCGTGCTCCGGATCGCGGTGGAGTCGGAATCGCGAGCGGCCGTCGAGGCGTTTGCTCGCGAGCTTATGCCGCTGGTGACCGGGGGGCCGCAGGGCACAACGGGCTACGCTGAAGGGCGGCCGAGAGTGCATCCCGTGTTTCGCTACTGGCCCTGCCTCATTGATGCGGCGGAGGTGACGCCCCGGGTGCAATCGATCATCACGGCCGACACCTCGTCGTCCCGCACAACCGTGGCCGCGTGGC
Source organism: Pirellulales bacterium (assembly GCA_041746715.1). Taxonomy (GTDB): domain Bacteria; phylum Planctomycetota; class Planctomycetia; order Pirellulales; family UBA1268; genus QWPN01. The sequence goes on from JBGTGN010000173.1 coordinate 24,656, forward strand.
CGAAGTTACGCACAGTCGTCGATGGGCCGACACGTGTTGCCCGAGGTGTCCCGCTCGCCATACCGCGGGAGTTGGCCACAACGCTCGGCGACCTCGTTCACGGACGCAGTGGCGACAAAGGCACTTCGGCCAACGTCGGCATCCTTGCTCGCTCGGCCGAAGACTACCCGTGGCTCGTCGACTGGCTCACCGCCGACCGTATGGCGAGCCATTTCGCACCGCTCGGCGTCACGAAGGTTGATCGCTATGCCCTGCCAAATCTCGGTGGCCTGAACTTCGTGTTGCATGGCGTCCTCCGCAGCGGCCTGCGAACCGACGCCCAGGGCAAAGCACTGGCCGAGGCAGCGCTCGCCATGCCGCTGCGTGAGCCGGCGATGCCTGCCCCAGCATCCGAGGATGCTCCGCCCTGGGTTGATGGCCTCACGATCGGTCAGGTGCTTCGCGAGACCGCGAGGCGGGTGCCCGACAGGACAGCGGTGGTGTTTTCGGAACGGGACTGGCGAATGACCTGGGCCCAGCTCGACCGTGAGATCGACCGCGTCGCCCGTGGTCTTCTGGGGCTGGGGCTCCGTCGCGGTGATCATGCCGGAGTGTGGGCGACGAATGTGCCTGAGTGGCTGCTGCTTCAGTTTGCCACGGCCCGGATCGGCGTCGTACTCGTGACGATAAACCCGTCCTACCGGCCGGCCGAGCTTGCCTATGTGCTCGCTCAGGCCGATATCAAGGCGCTGGCCCTGATTGATCGCTTCAAGAACACGGACTACCTCGCGTCGCTCGTCGAGGCCGTGCCCGAGCTCGCCACGGCCTCGGGCGTCCCTGTCAGCAGCATGAAGTGCCCGCACCTGAAATCAATCGTGCAGCTCCGCGGGGAGACACAGCCGTGGGCGACATCCTGGGACGGCCTCTTGGCGTTGGCCGAAAAGGTGACGCCGCGGCAGCTCGCGGTCGAATCGCTGGCCGTCCAGAGCAGTGACCCTGTCAACATCCAGTTCACCTCCGGGACCACGGGTGAGCCCAAGGGTGCCACGCTCTCGCACCGCAACATCCTCATGAACGCCTTTTATGCTGGAACGAGCCAGCGGATATCGGCCGCCGATGCGATCTGCGTGCCGGTGCCGCTCTATCACTGTTTTGGATGCGTGCTCGGCTCGCTCTGTGGGCTTGTTCACGGCTCGACGCTCGTCTTTCCGGCCGAGGTGTTCCATGCCGACACGACGCTTGCGGCAATTGAGGCGGAACGATGCACGGCGGTGTATGGCGTGCCGACGATGTTTATCGCGATGCTCGAGCATGCCGACTTTTCACGACGGGATGTCTCATCGCTCCGCACGGGGATCATGGCTGGGAGCCCCTGCCCAATCGAGCTGATGCGTCGTGTTGCCGGCGACATGGCCGCGACCGAGATGACGATTGGCTACGGACAGACCGAGGCCTCGCCGCTGATCACCCAGACCCGCTTTGACGATACGATCGCGCTGCGAGTGGGCACGGTGGGCCGGGTGATTCCCGGCTGCGAGGCGAAAGTAGGTGATCCAGAGACAGGCGCTTCCCTTCCCGATGGGAAGTCAGGTGAGCTCTGCGCTCGTGGTCACGGGGTGATGCTCGGCTACTACGCGAGCCCTGAGATGACGGCCCGTGCGATCGATGCGGAAGGGTGGCTTCACACAGGCGACCTCGCGCTGCGCGAGCCGAACGGCTATTTCCGAATCACGGGCCGGCTCAAAGACCTTGTGATCCGCGGCGGGGAGAACATTTTTCCGAGAGAGATCGAAGAGATTCTCTACGAACACCCGGCGGTTCGTGACGTTCAAGTGATCGGTGTGCCTGACCGCCGATTTGGTGAGCAGGTGATGGCCTGGGTATGCCTCCGTGAGGGCCGGCAGGCTTCGAGCGACGAGCTGAAGGAGTTTTGTGGCACCCGGATGGCCTACTTCAAAGTGCCGCACTACTGGAAGTTTGTCGATGCCTTTCCGACCACGGTCACCGGGAAAGTCCAGAAGTTTCGCATGCGTGAGGTCAGCATCGTGGAGCTTGGTCTCGAAGAGATCGCCCGCATCGAGACGGCATAGGCATGACCGGCGTTCACAGGCCGCGCTATCCTTCGCGGGGCGGCGACGGTCAATTGTGATGTATGACACTTCACGGTGACAACGATCTCGTACCGAACAAACGACCACGGGCCTTGCACGACCGGCGGTTCGTCCTCTTTCTCGGAGGAAGCCTTATCTCCTGGGTTGGCGACTGGATGGATATCACGCTCGTGAGTTGGGCGGTCCTCCAGTGGACAAACTCGCCCGTGGACCTCGCGCTCGTGAATGCATGCCGCTTGATTCCGGTCTTCGCCATGAGCGTGCCGGCCGGCATCCTGGCCGACCGGTATGACCGCCGCCGGCTTCTCATCGTCCTGCAAACCGGGATGGTGGTGTTGACCTTCGCCATGGGGGCACTCTTCGCGATGCGTTTCCCCTTCTGGGGCTTTGCAGCCGTCCTCGCCATTCGATCGAGTCTGACGTCAATGGTGCTCCCGATCCGAAGTGCGATGATTCCGAATCTCGTGAGTCGGTCGGTGCAGGGAGAAGCGATCGCGGTGTACACGGCGGCGATGAATCTTTCACGAATCATTGGGCCGGTGCTCGCGGGCTGGCTCTTGACCGTGATGGCCGCCGAACAGGTTTTTTGGATCAACGGCCTGAGTTTTTCTGTCGGGGTGGCCACCTTGTGGGCCGTCCGGCCTTCGGGCCAGTCTCTCGATCGAAGAACGACGACCGTCACCGGCGACATGCTCGAGGCAGCGGCCTATATCCGCAGCAATCGATCCGTGCAGTCGCTCCTCATCCTGGCAGTGGTGCCGATGGTCTTCGGGTTTCCGTACATCGCGCTCATGCCTCTCTTTGCCCGCGACCTCTATGACTCCGGATCGGAAGGATTCGGGAGTCTGCTTGCGATATCAGCTTTCGGCTCGCTGACGGGCGCCGGCTGGTTGTCGTATGTCGCCACCGATCGTCGAGTAGGTCGCCGGCTCCTTGTCTCCATCGTCGTGTTTGGCGGCGCGCTGCTCGTGTGCGCGGCGACTCGGGATTTTTGGATCGCAGCGGCCGGTATGTTCGTCGTCGGCCTGGCAAGCCAGTCGTATCGCACCCTCAGCAGAATCAAACTCCAAGCTGACGTGCCCGACGCCCTTCGGGGTCGGATCGTGAGTATCGCCATGCTCGACCGTGGTTTAATTCCTCTCGGGGCCATGCTTTTGGGAGCGATCGCAGCATCGGCTGGCGCTCGCATGGCCCTGATCGTGATGGGGGTGTCTTGCATCGGACTCACGATCGCCGTGGTCGCCGCTGATCGTCGATTCTGGCGGCTTTAAGGGTGCATGTTGACCGGCTTGCGGCTGGCTGGTAAATAAATGGAAATTATTTTTTTTCGGGGTTTTTCCTTACGACTCGGGGGGTTCCTGCCATGAATGTGTCGTCGTTTCTGCCCCCTGCACGCGTCGCGCTTCCGTTCATCGCAGTGCTGCTCTGGTCAACCGGTGTTCCCGCTGCCGACGAAAAACCCTCCGGCGACACCATCGTGTACCACAGTGGCGGGAACCGAGTTCACGTCGAGGGCTGCCGACGTCTGACGAAAGACGCGGCCGAGCTCGCCAAGATGCCGAAGATGACCCTATCGGAGGCCGAAGCCAAGGGGCTCCCGCTCTGTTCACGGTGCCCCGGCAGCACGACGACCGGCAAGGGAAATCCATCCGGCGGGAAGGGAAAGTTCGATTCCTGGGTCAATCCACCTCCAGAAACCGTCACGAAGCAGGATTTTGTTCCCGATCCCCTGGCGCCGCTGATTTCCATGGGATCGGATGGAAAGCTCGTGTACCGAGGGTATTCCGAAAAGAGTGACCAACTCATGGACTGGTCCCACTGCGGCTACAAGAACAGCAGCGTGCCGCTTCCAAATGTGCCGGTCGTCGAGACTCTTGAGCCGTTGGAGGGTGAGGCCAAAGCGGAAGGAAACCTCGCGTATCCAATGGGGCCTGATAGCCACAGTCGCATTCAGACGGCGCTCGACAAGGTCGGCAAAAAGGATCCCGACGCCAACGGTATTCGCGGTGCGGTGCTCCTGAAAAAGGGCACGTACTTCGTGAACGGCTCTTTGTTCGTTCGCTCTGGTGTCGTGCTTCGCGGCGACGGCGATGATGGAACGGTCCTGATCGTTCGCAGCGCCCTAGGGGGCGGCGAAGCCATCACCCTCGGCCAATCCGGGGGCGTCGTGGAACCGGTTGCTGGGGCCGATGAAGTCCGGATCACAGACGCGTATGTTCCGTCGGGGAGCCTCACGCTCACCCTTGCAGACGCCGGATCATTCAAGGTCGGGGATTTTGTCTATGTCCGGAAGACCGTGAACCAAGCGTGGATCGACGTTCTTGGGATGGGCGAGCGACTCCAGCACATCCGCGGTGGCAAAGAAGGAGCGGGGAAGCGGCCTTGGAAACCCGAAAGCTATCAGTTTCGGCACCTCCGCCGCATTGACGCCATCAGCGGCAACCAGATCACGCTCGACGCAATTCTCCCCCAGTCATTCGACGAGCAGTACGGCGGCGGGGATGTCACCAAGGTGAGTGTGGAGGCCTTGGGAACGCATTGCGGAGTCGAATCGCTCCAGATCGTTTCCAACTACGACCCGACCGTCAAGGAGAACAACAAAGACACCAACTATTTCAATTTCAAAACCGCCATCTTGATTCAGGGAACGCAGGATAGCTGGGTGCGGGACTGCACGATCAAGCACGTGAGTTTCGCCGCGGTGGCGATCGGGCCCAACACGCGGCAGATCACCGTCCGCGATGTCAAATGCCTCGCCCCGATCGGCCCCGTTCGTGGTGGCCTCCGCTATGCGTTCAACATCGGTGGGGGAACACTCCACCTGTTCTTCAACTGCTACTCGGAAGACGGACGGCATGACTTTGCCCTCGGCTCCCGGGAAACCGGTCCTTTCGCCTTCGTCCGATGTACCGCCGTGCGGGGACAGCAATCCGAACCACACCATCGCTGGTCTGCCGGCGCCCTCTACGACAACGTGATCACCAAGGACGGCACACTTGCCGCCATCAACCGCGGCGACTCCGGCTCGGGGCATGGCTGGGCCGCTGCCAACACGATGTTCTGGAATTGTGACGCGAAGAGCATCGTCGTCATGGACCCCGAAACCGAGGGTGAAAACAATTTTGCCATCGGCTATCGAGGCACCTTCGACCCCGAGACTGGCACCGATGGCCTTCACTACGCCAACTCCCGGGCCGGCTCTTGGGGTACGCCCCAGGAAGGCAAGTTCTACGGCTACGCCCTCATGGGCAGCGGCTACATCGAAAGTCCGAACGGCCCGGTGAAGCCTGAAAGCCTCTTCGAACAGCAGCTCATCGATCGGATCGGGAGCGAGAAGGCGGCGCGGGTTTTAGAGGACTGACGCGCCTTGGAAACGCCTTCCATGGCCAGCTCCTCGCTCCCCGATCCCGTGCCGCCACCTTGGTACTTGAGCTATCGGTGGCTCATCTGCGGCCTTCTCTTTTTTGCCACGACGATCAACTACATCGATCGCGCGGTGCTTGGTGTCTTGGCCCCGACGCTGCGGGAGGAGATCGGTTGGTCGGACCAAGAATATGGCGTGATCAATAGCGCCTTCACGCTCGCCTATGCGATCGGATACCTGGTGGCCGGTTGGTTCATCGATAAGGTCGGAACCCGCGCCGGATACACGATCTATCTCGTCGTCTGGTCACTCGCCGCGGCAGCCCATGCATTGGCAAACAGTGCCGCGACATTCGCCGTCGCACGGTTTGCCCTCGGGATCGGTGAATCGGGCAATTTCCCGGCGGCGATCAAGACGGTGGCGGAGTGGTTCCCGAAGAAAGAACGCGCCTTGGCCACGGGCATTTTCAATTCCGGCTCGAACGTCGGAGCAATTCTGGCCCCTGCCCTCGTGCCGATCATCACGCTTTCCTTTGGCTGGCGGTGGGCATTCGTCATCACCGGCGTGGTGGGACTCGTGTGGGTCGTCTTCTGGCTGCCGATCTACCGGCGGCCTTCGGAGCATCCGAAGCTCTCGGCGTTGGAGCTGGCCACCATCGAAAGCGATCCGCCTGACCCGGCGGCGAAGGTGCCCTGGCTCGAACTGCTTCGGTTCCGGCAGACGTGGGCTTTTGTAGCCGGCAAGTTTCTGACCGACTCGATCTGGTGGTTCTATCTCTTTTGGTTCCCGCTCTTCATGGCGGACCGTTTTGGAGTGGACCTCAAGAATATTGGTCTCCCCATGATAACGGTCTACCTGCTGGCTGACGTGGGGTCGGTGGCGGGGGGCTGGCTGAGCTCACGGCTCTTGGGACGGGGCTGGTCGCAAAATGCCGCGCGCAAGACTGCCATGCTCATCTGCGCGATCTGCATCCTGCCGGTAGCGCTGGCGCCGCGGGTCGATCCATCCGGGGCCTTGCTCGGCATCTCGAACCAATGGCTCGCTGTATGGCTCGTGGGCATTGCGGCCGCTGCCCATCAGGGTTTTTCGGCGAACCTCTTCACGCTCACCTCCGACATGTTTCCGCGCAAGGCGGTGGCGTCGGTCGTGGGCATCGGCGGTTTTGTCGGAGCCATGGGCGGCTTCTTCATGAACCTGGGAGCCGGGTGGCTCAAGCAGAACCAGGGCAGCTACGTGACCATGTTCACAATCGCCGCGTGTGCCTATCTCGTGGCGCTCTTGATCATGCACCTCCTCGCCCCTCGACTCGAGCCCGTGCGCCTGACTCGGGCCTAGCGGGAGCGAATCTCGATATCGAATCGCTTGACTTCTCCTGGCACGACTTCCACGCTCAGGCCCGAAGTGAGATGATCCGCGTACGTTGAGGGTAGCAACTGTTTGGGTGCCTGGTCTTCGGCGACGGTCGCGGCTTCGTCAACCTTCGAAACGTCGATTTTGTGGATGCCAACGGAAAGACCGTCCTTCCGTGCCCCGGTCTCGCGAAGGGAGAACCTGCCGGTGGCATCCGTTTTGGCTCTCGCGCCGAGACCACGATCTGGAACGGAGAACACCAGGGCTCCAACAAGAGGCTTGTCATCAAGCGTGACAACACTTTCGACTCACCCCATTGGTTCACGCTGACAACCCCACGTGCCGCAGAACACAACGACAAGTGCAACGAGGCGGATAGAGTCTTTCACGCGTGCCACTCAGAAAATAGATATAAGGACGTTCCAAGGCCACTTCCTCGCGACCCCCCCGATCTACTCGAGGGAGAAAAGTTCGCGACCGTTGCGAGTCGCCAGAGAAATCAGCGTATTCAGATCGATGTCTTCAGCGAGGAACCTGACTGATCCGTCACCAAGAGCGATATTGGTCCCTCCTGGGTGTCGACTGCCCAGACTGGTCTGGCTGTTCTTGAACGGCGACCGGTCCTCTCGGTGAGCAAGTCGCATCGGGTACCTGACGAGTTCTCCGTTGTAAATTCCGTTGTTGTTGTAGTTCAGATTGGTGGTGCCGACGATCCACGCCCTACTCGAGCCACAATCCCACGACTGCTCACCGATCAACATGGTGTTGGATGAACCATCGGGAATCGAGCCAAAGCCGACTCTTCTGTTCCAGAGCTGAAAAAGTCCTGTCACGTATTCGGTGCTCGAACCATTCGCCCCACCACCCACAATCCCGGCGTAATGAGCCCGAAGAGGGGAGGATGGTATCGAGCTGTTGGTGCCCGTGGCCGAATCCTGAAGCGGCAGGTCCTTGCCAGTTGTCGGGCATTGGAACATCGGAATCGGAGTCTCTCTTGCGACAAGGTTGTCTGCATGACTCCAGGCTTTTGTCTGATCGATCAGGTTGAACGCGTTTGCCTGCTCAATGTAGGGAAGCACTTGGCCCAGATAGCTGAGTGCTGTTCCTTCGCCCGCAAACGACGGAAAGACCTGGAAAGCATCGACGTGGAGATGACACGCTGTAGCAACCTGTTTGATGTTGTTTGAGCACTGCATGCGGCGTGCCGCCTCGCGCGCTGCCTGCACCGCGGGCACCAAAAGCGAGATGAGCAGTGCGATGATCGCGATCACAACCAGAAGTTCGACCAAGGTAAAACCACGGCGCCATCGTCCGTGGGCGTCGGGCCAGGCGACGCCGTCCTCGGGAAAAGCTTCGTTGATTCGGCCGCATCCTGTGGTCATCACGGGTGATCTCCTCTCGGCGAGCCCACCGGACTCATGGGGCCTTTGTCGTGCCAAGCTGCTCGACCCGAAAATTCTTGTAGACGAGTTGTCGCGTAGCCATGTGCCGTAGGCCGATGCGGCCTTGCTGAATCCACTGTGGATCGCTCGCTTCCTCAGCAACGGCCGCGACCGCGACGAGGCACCAGGCGAAGCAACAAGCCCAGGATACGTGTGAGATGTTCATCACAAGCCACCGATGTCCACTATGAGCCGGTTCAATCTTTATCCTTCGGCTTGCCGGGCGTCGTGCTGCCAGGGCACTTCGAGCACAGCACAAGACCCTTTGCTTCGGCTTCCTTCAGGGTCATTTGCTTGTACTTCGCCCGTTCGGCTGGATCCTTCGGGAAGCGACGGCAGTTGGATACGTGAATCCGGTTCTTCCCTTCCATGTGGTATACGACCGTATCGCCTGACGGCGTCTCGGCTGCCTGAAGGCCAGTGATCAGGAGCGTGCCAAGGAAGAGCAATCCACAGGCCACAAGGCTCGAGCGACGAGTGCCAATCATTTGTTTCAACCTCCAGAAAGGGTTTGCCCCGACGCTATGTCCCCCATGCGCCGATCCTCCAGAATCACGAACGGACGGTTTGTGACGTCGCGACGCGAAAGACTACGATTTTCTGCCGTGTCGGCGGAAGCGGCGAAGTGCCAGCAGGCCAACCCCCGCCAGGCCCACGGCCGCGAGCGATGCGGGCTCGGGAACGGGGACCGCAATCGCCACGTTGTCGACGCCAACGGTGTCAGCCGAACTGTAGTTGTTGGACTTAAAGCCAATGACGACCAGGTCGTAGCCCGTGCCAAAATCAAGGCCTGAGAGCGTTTGCGTTTGCCAGCCGACAGTGTCCATCGTGTAGGTTGCGCTCCCAAGAAGGATGGCCGCACCGACATTCGCGTTGAACACGGCGGTGCCAGTGGTCGAAAACGAGAACGCAGAACTCGAATCCACAATGCCCCATATCGCGACGTTGAAATCATTGGCAGAAAAAGCTGCTACATCGACCAGGTTCAGGTCGAACGTCATGTCCATAAGGCCAGTCGTCGCCTTGTCGTCCGTCACAGCTTGGTAGATCGCACGGCGGTAGCTGGTGGAGTTGCCAAACGTGCCGTCAGCGTAGCCATCGGGATCGCCTCCGGTGGCCGGCATGGTCCAGTTTCTGTCGTCTGGGTCGAACGAATTTCCATAATTCACCCACTGATCCAACGCGTTGTCAGTGTCGGTAAAGGTGGTGTTCACTTCCGTGAAGGTGCCGCCGCTGAAGCCAGGGTCGGTGATGCTGACTGCCTGAGCCTTGGTTGCCATAAGGCAGGCAACGGCGATGAGAAGTGTCGCGAGCTTGGTCATGTCATTTCTCTCCCAATGAAGCCCCGGTTTTGAACGGGAAGTGAGTCACCCCGCCGCTATCGCGGACAGCCCGAGGAACGCCCTTCGCCCCCCGAGAATCCGACCGCACGGGAAGGAGTCTACCAGGACCTCATGGCGTGTCAAGAGAAATGTACGGTGAATTCTTTTTGGCAATGGATGGAGTCGTGCCGATGCCAAAAAATGCCATAAAAACAATAAAAATAGCCGATTCGGATCGGTTTTGGCATTCGTCCTGCACGACTGATGGCGCGCTAGAACGGATCGGTTTTCGACTTTGGCGTACATAGAATGAAAAATACTTGCTTGCGACCGGCCGGTTCGGCTGCTACTCTTCCGGCATGTCTATGGTCGAAGTAGCCAAGCTGGCAGGGGTATCGCACGCGACGGTGTCGCGGGTGATCAACGGCCGTTCCGACGTTTCTCCGGCCAGCGTGCAGCGGGTGCGGGAGGCGATGCAAAAGCTCCGCTATGTGCCCCCCGCCCGGCGACGCGGCCCGAAGCCCAAGGCGTCGAAGATTCGCACCGGCAATATCGGCATCCTTTTTTTCAGTGAGACGCCGACCCTGGCAACCTCGCCGATTACGGCCTACGCGCTCCACGCGATCGAACAGGAGGCTGCGGCGAATGGATTTGGCGTGATGCTCGGCCAGGTCACTGCTGCCGGCAGCCTTCCGCAGGCGGTGGCTGCTGGACGTGTCGATGGTCTTCTGATGCACGGCCTTCCGCCATCTGCGGATATCCAGCAGAAGCTCTCGCGGTATTCGGCGTGTGTCTGGATTTTGAGCCAGCGACGTCAGCGAGGGTATTGGGGCGACCGCGTTTCGCCAGACAATTACAAGATCGGCGAGATGGCCTGTCGGTATCTGATCGGCCGTGGCCATCAGCGGATCGCCGCGATCAACTGTGATCCTGGCCACTTCGGATTCGCCTCGCGCACCAGGGGCTTTGTGGACGCCGCTCGCGATGCAGGAGTTTCCTTCAAGACGTTGGTCGATGCTGACCCGGTGCTGGAAAAAGACCAGCCGCGTCCCAACGGAGGCTCGCAATACAACGCCTTGATCGACCAGCTCGTCGCGGGGCCTGCCCCAAGGCCCACCGGCCTGTTTATTCCGCGGGATGTCTTGACCATCCAGATGTATCGCGTGCTCAGGCGGCGAGGTATCGAACCGGGCCGTGATATCGAGATTATTTCGTGCGACAACATACCGGCCCTTGACGCCCTCGATCCGAAGCCGACGACGATCGACGTGCGACCAGATGAAATCGGTCGCCGTGCGGTTCAGCAGTTGATCTGGCGGATCAACCAGCGAGATGCACCACTGAACGTGACGTCGATGGTGGAGCCGCGACTCGTGCCAGCGGATGAGCTCGCGTTGCAACCCATGGCGCCCGTCACGATCCAAGGAGGAGCGGCATGACACTCGCCTCACGACGCACGTTCCTCCAACACGGCCTGCTTGCCGGAGGCATCGCGTCGGTTGCGCCGCGTGTGCGGGCCGCCCCTGGCGCCCGTGAGCACGTGAATCTCGGCATGATCGGCCTGGGATCGCGGGGGGTGGCGTTGCTCGAAGCCTTCGGCCAGGTGGCCGGTGTGAACATCGCGGGTATTTGTGATGTGGATAGCGCGCTTGTCGACCAACAGGCCGTGCGATTCCCCAAGGCCAAGCGGTATGTCGACCTGCGACAAATGCTCGACTCGCCTGACATCGATGCAGTGGTGATTTCCACCGGCAACCACTGGCACTGCCTTGCGGCGATCTGGGCCATGCAGGCGGGCAAGCATGTGTATGTGGAAAAGCCGCTTTGCAATGCCCTCTGGGAGGGGCAGCAGGTGGTGAAGGCCGCCGCGAAGTACGGCAAGATTTGTCAGGTCGGCACGCAGCAACGCTCGGCCCCCATGCAGGCCGAGATCAAGCACTTACTCCACGATGAGAAACTCATCGGTGATATCGAGTGGGTGCGGGTGAATCGTTTTGGTCTACGGCCGAGTATCGGCAAACGGGCGACGCCCCTGGTGCCCCCGAAGAGCGTCGACTACGACCTCTGGCTGGGGCCGGCGCAGGATCAACCGATCTACCGCGACAAGTTTCATTATGACTGGCATTGGGATTGGAACACCGGCGCCGGCGAGATGGGGAACTGGGGTGTCCACATCGTGGACGACGTGCGCAACAACGTTTTTCGAGATGCGATTGCCTTTCCGAAGGGCGTGGTGGCTGGCGGTGGACGGTTTGCCTGGCACGATGCCGGCACCACGCCCAACATTCACTTTGCGATGCTCGATACGGGCTCGATTCCCGTGGTAATCGGCGTCGCAAACATCGCCGCCGATGCCGCGAACAAGAAGCCGCCCCACTGCGAAGGGCCGTCGAGCGGATACATCGTCTACGGCGAGGCGGGCCGCATGGAGGGGCAGCGCGGGAACGCGAAGTTTTTTGACGCAGACGGCGGCCTGATCAAGGAAATCAAGGGCACGACCGGGATGGTCGACCACCAGCAGAATTTTGTGACCGCGATCCGCAAGAGCTCGTCCGGCTCACTCATGGCACCGGCCGACGTGGGGCACCATTCGACAGCCTGGTGCAACCTGGCCAACTATGCCTTCCGGGTAGGGAGTGAGCTCCGTGGGCAAGGGGCTGAGGAAGGTGTCGTCGATGTGAACCATCCGGCGGCGGCGAGCCTTTGGAGCGAGCTCAAAGAATTGGTGGCGATTCATGAGGGGCAAGCCGTGGCCGACGCGCTTCGGGTTGGGCCTCAATTGGCTTTTGACAGTGAGAGCGAGGCGTTTGTCGGCGACCATGCCGACAGCGCGAATCGCCATCTGCGGGTTTCAGGGCGGAACGAGTTTGTCGTGCCCGAGGTTTGAATCGGGCGCGGGCTGAGCACCTGCTCGGCTGAGGCGAAAGAACGGGGGAGGGAGAGTCATGCGATCGAGTCGCACCTGGTGTGTCGTCGCGCTTCTTGGGCTTGTCGCAGCGAACGGCTGCGGCAGTGGCGAGCCGTTCAGCTACCGAAGAGTCATGGGAACCGTGAAGTACGACGATGAATCGCTGATCTCAGCCGAGCAGATCGACGTGACGTTTCACCCCCTGACTCCCCCGGTAGATCCCAAGACGCATCCGCGTCCTGGCGTGGGGCGTGTCGATCCGGCAACCGGAACCATCCTGGAAGTCACAAGCCACAAGTACGCCGATGGCGTCGTGGCGGGTGAACACAAGGTGACGGTGCAGACGTATGACGCCGACTACCGGCCCACCAGCATTCTCCGGGCCGAGTACGCGGACGTCTCGACCACGCCGCTGACCTATCGCACGTCGGACGGCTCGGCAACCATTCGTTTGAGGAAGAAGTAAGAGGGGCTCCTATGAACGCTTTCAGACACGTGGTGAAACGCGGGTTTACGTTGGTCGAGCTGTTGGTCGTCATTGCCATCATCGCGCTCCTCATCGCACTTTTGATACCAGCGGTGCAGGCCAGTCGTGAAACGGCCAGGCGGATCCAATGCTCAAACAACATGAAGCAGCTGGGGCTCGCGCTCCAGGCCTATCACACCTCGACGGGGGCGTTTCCACCAGCGATCACGACGCAGAACGGCAGTAGTCCCGTCGCCCACAGCGGCAATGTATGGGCCGGCTGGACGATTGCAGTGCTGCCGTACCTCGAGCAGCAGAGTCTTCATGACGCATTCGATCTGACGCAGCCCATCAACAGCGCAGTGAATAGCCTGGGTCGTGGCACCCGAGTGAGTGTCATGAACTGTCCTTCGGAACCGAATGCGAGCGTGGCGTGCAGCCGCGCCGGTGGAGGCTGGGCGCGGGGCAATTACGGTGCGAACATCGGCATGCTTGGGCCCCAGCAGACCCTTGCCAACGGCGTGGCGAATACCGCCAGTGACCCAAACCTGTGGGTTCCGACGATGCGCGGCGTCATGGGTGCCAACGAGGCCCTCACCATTGCTCAAATCCGTGACGGCACAAGCACGACCATGCTCGTCCTCGAACTGCGGGCAGGGCTGGCGCCGGAAGATATCCGTGGTACGTGGGCTATGGGACAGTGCGGGGCGAGCTCAGTGTGTGGCTATGGTAGCAACGTTGCATCGGCACTTCCGGGGCCAAACGTGTGCTCACCAGGGGCCGATGATCAAAACGAAGGTGATAGCGTCGTGAACATCGTCATCGGCGAGGAGCGGGCGAGGCGCGAGTGCATGTTTCTGAAAAACAGCCCGAATTGGCAATCGTTCCCCCGCAGCATTCACGTGAACGGCATCGTAGTCGGGTTTGCCGATGGGAGCGTCCACTACATAAGTGACTACATTGAGAGCGCCAGCGGTCTTGGAAGCTGCGGTCCCAGGTCCTTTTGTAACGTGAATCGGTACCTCACCTGGCAGCGTCTGATTGTATCGGGCGATGGCCAACCAGCAGATCTCTCCATGTTTTGAAGCCATCAGGCTTTCGCCGAGTAGGTGAGCCGTGAAAATACTCGCCTAGTTCCACCGATCGTGCCGACAGTCCGCCCGAACTGCAGGCCGCGGTGCTCCTGCCCTTCCATGAAGATGGCTCGATCGACTGGAAGGGGTTCGAGGCCCATGTCGCCCGCACCCTGAAATGCGGTTCCGTCCGAGGCTAATCCCAGGAGCGGTGAGAGACGTCTTCCCAAGCCCGCGTTGGCCCTCGTCCCCATCTGCTACTCTCAGCATCGGGCAGACAGGCCTCCAATCCTCGGAAAAGAGCCATTTGCCGCGGGATTCTGCGGTCGGCTCACAGGTTCTTAACACAACGAACTTATTGTTCTCGGTCTCCCGCTCCCTCCTCGAAAGGAAATCATTGATGAGTTCCGCAAAGCGTCTCATTGGTATCGCAGCGATCGCCCTGGTCGGAATGGGCGGCACGGTCGTTCCACTGGAAGCGGCCGGAGCCCTGCGTGGGAAGATCACGATCGACGGGTCATCAACGGTCTACCCCATTACCGAGGCTGTCGCCGAAGAGTTTGGTGCCGAGGAGCCCAACGTCCGCGTGACCGTCGGCATCTCGGGCACTGGGGGTGGGTTCAAGCGGTTTGTCGTCGGTGAGACCGACATTTCCGACGCGTCTCGTCCGATCAAAGCGAAGGAAGATGCGCTCGCCGTCGAGCATGGCATCACCTACATCGAGATTCCGGTTGCCTACGATGGGCTGACGGTCGTGGTTCACCCCAAGAACGACTTTGTCGACAAGCTCACGCCCGAGCAGCTCAACAAGCTCTATAGCGATGGTGGCGGCGTCAAAACATGGAAAGACATCAACCCTGCCTGGCCGGACCGGGCAGTCAAGATCTACTCCCCAGGTTCGGATTCAGGGACATACGACTACTTCAAGGAAGTGATCATCGGAAAATCGGGTGCGTTTCGACCCGACATGCAGGTTTCCGAAGACGACAACGTGCTGGTGCGAGGCGTAAGCGGCGACAGTGACGCGATCGGGTACTTCGGCTCCGCCTACTACTTTGAAAACCAAGACAAGGTCAAGGCTGTGCCCATCGTGAACCTGGCCGGCAACCCCGTCTTGCCATCCATCGAGACGGTCAAGAGCGGTGACTACAACCCGCTGGCCCGTCCGATTTTCATCTACGTCAACGCCAAGAGTGCCCCACGTCCGGAGGTTCGGGCGTTTGTGGAGTTCTACCTCGACAATGCCGCAGACCTGAGCCGTGAAGTGGGGTATATCCCTCTCCCCAATGAGGTCTATTCGGCCGCCGAGCGCAACTTCAAACTCGGGAAGGCCGGGTCGGCTTGGATCAAGGACGGCAAGGACATCGATGTCAACGTGACCCACGCCTTCAAGTGAACGAACGGCGTTGGGTGAGTGGATTGACCGCGCCCTCAAGGCCCGGTTACCCTCCGGCGAAGGTCCGATCCGTACGACCCTAAGCGCGTGCACGAAATGCAACCGTCCTTGGCCCACCCGTGAGCATGACCGCGATCGCCTCCCCCCTCCCATCGCCAGATGTTGGCCAGCCCCGGTCGGTGCGCCTCCGGCGGCTGCGAGAGACGGCCATCATGGGAGGGCTGATCGCATGCGCCATCTTCACGATCCTGATCACGATCGCGATTGCCGGCATTCTGATCGCGCAGAGCATTGAATTTTTCCAAAAGGACGAGGTGACGCTGAGCGAGTTCTTCTTCGGCCTGGAGTGGAATCCACTCCTGGGTCACGAGAAGCACTTCGGCATATGGCCACTGGTTTCCGGGACACTCCTCGTGGCAACCATCGCGATGCTGGTGGCGGTGCCCTTGGGGCTGATCACGGCGGTGTGGTTGAGCGAATACGCCCCCTCGGGGGTTCGTGCGATCGTGAAACCGACGCTCGAGGTGCTTGCGGGAGTGCCGACGGTGGTGTTCGGGTTCTTCGCGTTGACCGTGATCACACCGATTCTTCGACTCGAGTGGATTGTCAACGAACGCGGGGAGCCGGTGAACCCGCTTGGGTTCGAGAACTACAACGTGGCTTCGGCAGGGATTGCCGTGGGAATCTTGTGTGTGCCGATGATCACGTCCCTCACCGAAGACGCCATGCGAGCGGTGCCGCGATCGCTCCGTGAGGCGTCGTATGGCTTGGGCGCCACGCGATTCGAAACCTCGTGGCTGGTGGTGGTGCCAGCGGCGTTCTCGGGAATCGTTGCCGCGGTGCTCCTGGCGATCGCGCGGGCGGTGGGCGAGACGATGATCGTTGCCCTCGCCGCGGGCTCACTCAAACAATTGACGTTTGACGTCCGTCAGTCGTCGCAGCCGCTGACTGGATACATGGTCGAGATCTTCTTCGGTGAGGCGCCAGCATCAAGTGTGGAGTTTGTCTCGAGCTACGCGGTCGCGGCGACACTCTTCGTGTTGACGTTCATCCTCACGCTCATCGGGCATTGGGTCCGCAGGCGATTTCAGGAAGAGTACGAATGAGAGGCCGAATACGAATGGCCGACGAACGTTCGCGGCTGGGCCGACGGATCAAGGATCGTGTGTTCGCCGGCGTCTGCGTGGCGTCTGCGGCAACGGCCACCCTCATTCTTGTGACGCTGCTGACCTCGGTGATCACGCAGGCGATGGGGCTGATGTATTCCCATGCCCAGTTGGCCAAGCACATCGCGATCGGGGTATCACTGCTGAGTGGATTTGTCGGCGTGGCTGCGGCTGGGCTGCTTCTGGCCGGCATGCTTCGCCACGGCGTCAGCCGGCGCCGGTGCGTGGGGATTGCGATGGCTGTTGGCCTCCTCGTGGTCTCGAGCATCGTGTTCAAGTCGCTCGCAGACGCCGGCGAGGCGAGAAACTTCCTCACCGCGGCCTTCGTCACTGGCACACCGTCGCGCAAGCCCGAGTCCGCCGGTATTTGGCCCGCCATGATCGGCACGCTTTGGGTCTGCGGCCTGTGCGGCCTCTTCGCCGTTCCGGTCGGGGTTGCTACCGCGGTCTTTATCGAGGAGTTCAAGCCGAGAAACAGGATGGTGCGCCGCATGCACACCTTTCTCCAGCTCAACATCACCAACCTCGCAGGCGTGCCGTCGATCGTGTACGGCATCCTCGGCCTGACGGCCTTTGCGAACCTCTTTGGCATCGTCGAATTGCGGCAGGACGAGCTCCCTCCCGCCATGGGTGTCACGTACTACGACCGGTTCGAAACCGAAGGCAAGGCCTTGGTCTGGACACCGCTCGACGGCCGCACGGCCCCGGCGACCGTTCCGTCACCGAGCACGCCGTTTCAAGACATCGATGGCAACCGGGTCGAGCTTGCGATCGTCTCGGCGGAGCAGATGCTCCCCCGGCAGGTCGAGGCCGAGGCGGCCGCCGAGGCGTTTGTGGAGCAGCTCGCGACATCCGTCAAGGCGTTGGAGCCGGTCACGGTTGCCGGGATTGTTCAGGCCGCCGGCAGCCTCCTGCCTCTTGCTGATCTCCGCGCCGACTCGGGTGCTGTACTCTCCGCCATCAGCGGCCGGATCGAGGGCGCGACGCTCGATTCCCGGAGAGCCGTGTCTCGCCTGTTCCGACAGATCCGCGGCGACGTGGAGAACCTCGAGGCCGCGGCCCGGTTCAAGGGCCTGATCCGCAGCGACGCCTACGCAGCCCGCGAAGCGCGGAAGAGCTGGTATTACCTCCAAGTGCCTTTTGGAAGAAGCGTGCTTGCCGGTGGTCTCACCCTCGGCCTGGTCATCCTCCCGATCATCATCATCTCAACACAAGAGTCGCTCCGTGCCGTGCCTCAATCTGTCCGTCAGGCCTCGCTCGCCTTGGGCGCGACCCCATGGCAGACCGTGTGGCACACGGCGCTTCCCGCAGCCGTGCCAGGCATCATGACCGGAACCATTCTCGCCATGAGCCGCGCGATCGGTGAAGCCGCGCCGCTCCTGATCATTGCCGGCATCGTTTACATCACGTTCACTCCCGAGAACGTCATGGACCAGTTTACGGTCATGCCTCTCCAGATATTCGAGTGGGCCCGGCGACCGCAGACCGAGTTTTATCAGCTCGCCGCAGCCGGTATCGTTTTGTTGATGGGAATCCTTATTTCTTTCAACGCCGTGGCAATCGCTATTCGACACAAGTCGCAGGGGCCCATGTCATGATGCCGCCGCCACGGATCGATTCCGACACGCCCCCCGCCCACGAAGCTCCTCGCCCAACGCTCGCCGGAATCCCCCGTGAGTCCATGGCCAATTACCAGGACACGGGCGAGACCACCGTCGCCGTCACCTGCCGTGACTTCAACGCGTGGTATGGCGACTTCCAAGCCCTTCATAGTCTCGACATCGACATCATGTCGAAACGCATCACGGCGTTCATTGGTCCATCCGGCTGTGGCAAGTCCACCTTCCTCCGCTGGTTCAACCGCATGAACGACCTGATTCCCTCCGCTCGTGCCGAGGGAACGCTCGACCTTCACGGCATCGACTTGCTCGGCAAGCAAACCGACGTCGTCGAACTCCGGCTTCATGTTGGCATGGTGTTTCAAAAGCCCAACCCGTTCCCCAAGTCGATTTACGACAATATCGCCTTCGGGCCGCGACTACATCGGCGTATGCGGAAGCGAGACCTCGACGAGCTCGTCGAGAAATCCCTTCGGCGGGCAGCCCTATGGGACGAGGTCAAGGATCGGCTCCAGACCAGCGCGCTTGGGCTTTCTGGTGGCCAACAGCAGCGGCTTTGCATTGCCCGTACGCTCGCGGTGAATCCCGAAATCATCCTCATGGACGAGCCCTGCTCCGCACTCGATCCCAAGTCCACGGCTGCCATCGAGGACCTGCTGGTTGAGCTGCGGCAGACCTACACGATCGTCATCGTGACCCATAACATGCAGCAGGCGGCCCGGGTTTCTGACTCCACGGCCTTTTTCTTCCAGGGGTCGCTGATCGAGTTTGGCGAGACGCAGCGGCTCTTCACGAAGCCCGAAAAACAGCAGACGGAAGACTATATCCGCGGTCGATTCGGATAGGCTCTTAGAGCCTATCCCAAAACCTTGTCTGCCTTCGGTCGGCTGCGCGGCACGCTGGGCTGCGTCAGGCTGCATCGACGAATCTCCCTGGATTCGCCTGCTTCGCCTTCCTTGCCAGCCTGCCGCTCGCTCGACCTCGGGGCTTACGACCGGTTCTGGGA
>JBGTGN010000174.1:0-3102 GCA_041746715.1 Pirellulales bacterium
ACGGCCAGGTGACGAGCGGCATGTATCGCTCGAAGCGGCATGGAAGGCGATTCTTGCCGGACGGCCCGTCGATGTGCCCCGCGAGGTGTGGCTGGCCGTGATTGCGGTGGCCGCCGGGCTCCTGGGGCTTCTTGTCTTGCGACCGCGGCGAACCCCGCCTCGGTCGGCACGACCAACCAAGCGTTCGCCCGACCCGATCGACTGGTCGAATGTCGATGGGCGACGTGAGGCAGCCGATCATCCTGAGCACCCGCAGCGGACAGCCGCATGACTGAAACCATGAGCCACCGCCGTCGCCGACCCAGGCTTGCCCGTGTCGCCACAACGGCCCGCTTCGTATTGCTCGCATCGGTCATCATGTGGTGTGGCCTGAGCCTTGGCGACGAGCCGGGCGGAACGCCACCAATGCCGCCGCTCCCGGCGGATGTCAAAGCATCGCCCGTCATCCAGACCGTCGCGATCGACCCTGCCCAGCCACTCCCGCTGAGCGGCGCTGATGTGTCGGCGGATGCACCGGCTGGCCGCCGTACCCCATCTGGGCCCCTCGGAAACTGGACGGTGCTCGCGTCGATCGGTGCGGCGTTTGCCGTGCTTGCTGCGTTTCGCTTCCAACAATCCCGCCGACGCGGCCGTGACCTGCCGCCTGATGTGTTTGACGTTCTCGGTGAGGCTTCGCTCAGCGGCCAGCATGCCGTGCGGGTGGTGCGATTCGGGCCGCGTACCCTTCTCGTGAGTGTGTCGAGCGCGGGATGCCAGACACTCGCGACACTCGATGATCCCCAGGTGACCGAGCGGATCGTGACGGCGTGTATCGGCGGTCGGACCCCGAGGCCCGTGCGAACTGCGTCCCGTGTTCGTGCTCCTGATGGAATCACCCCGCGGCCCTCCGCCCAGGAGGCATCATGACGTTCACGAGTCGCCACGGCTTGCTGCTTGTCGCCGTGATGGTGGCCGCACTCGTTCAGGTCGCGGGCCTCGCGGAAGATGGTTCGGGCCAACCGGCCACGGTGGCCATCGAGTCGCCGGCGAAGCTCGAGCCTGTTGAGCTCACCGCGATTCCCGTGACGGGGCCGCTCGAGGAAGCACCGTCCGCGCAGGCGACCGAATCCTCATGGAGTCCAGCCACCCTTCTCGATGGCCGGCCGCTGGCCGCGATTCTCCCGTCGGCGCTCCTCTTCGGTGTCATGGCGATCGCACCCGCGGTGCTCCTCATGACAACCTGCTTCGTGCGGATGTCGGTGGTGCTCGCGCTCGTGCGTCAAGGCCTCGGTGCCGCAGGCGTTCCCTCCAATCAGATCGTGCTGTCGCTGGCCATCTTTCTCTCGGCCATGGTGATGTGGCCTGTCTGGACGCAGGCCTGGAACGACGGTGCGGCCCCATACCAGGCCGGTGAACTCGCGATGGGCGAGGCCTTCGAGCGAGGCTCTCTCCCGATCCGCCGCTGGATGGCTACCCAGATCGAGGCTGCAGGCAATCGAGAGACGGTGCTCCTGTTCCTTGCCCGTCTTCCCGGCGGGCCTCGTGAAGCTGCCACCTACGATGACGTGCCGCTCGAGGCGCTCCTTCCGGCCTTCCTGGTGAGTGAGCTCGAGACCGCCTTCTCGATCGGTCTGCGGCTGCTGCTGCCGTTCCTCGTGCTCGACATACTCGTGGCCACGCTCGTGGTTTCGACTGGGCTTGTCATGCTACCTCCATCCATCGTGTCGTTGCCCCTCAAGCTGCTTGTCTTTGTGACAGCCGACGGGTGGACGCTCGTGGTGCGGTCGCTCCTCGACGGTTTTGTCCCATCCTGAGAGCCATTGGTGAACCATGGGTGATAGCCAGCTTCTCGAACTCGTGCGACAGAGCATCGTCACCGGTGGCGTGGCCCTGCTTCCTGTGCTCGCCGTTGGCTTTGCCGTCGCGATCGTGGCGGGACTCATGCAGGCGGCAACCGGGATTCACGAGCCCATGGTGGGGCTTGTGCCCAGGCTTGTGGCGATGGGGCTGGTGCTGTTCATCACGCTGCCGTGGATGGTGGAGCGGCTGGTGGAGCTTTTTCGGACCGCGGCGATCGGTTCCTGATCCGCATTTCCGGGCCGCTTTTGAACAGGTGCAGGCCATGGACCACGCGTCACTTCTCTCGCTGCTTGTCACCGATCCAGCGATTGCTGCGGCGGTTCTCGTGCGAATGGCCGCAGCGGTCAGTGCCGGTGGGCTCGGCATGTTTCCGCAGCTCGACCTTCGGATCAAAGGGGTGATCGTGATCGTGCTCGCCGCCGTGGCGCTTCCTGCGGCGCTGGCAACACGGCTTCCCGAACAGCCTTCGCTCATGCCGCTCCTCGCCGGCGAGGCGGTCGTGGGGCTTGGGCTCGGCCTCGTCGTGGCGGTCGTCTTTGCGGCAGCGTCATGGGCGGGTGGGATCGCGGCGGGTGTGGCGGGCTTGTCATGGGCGAGCGATGGAAGCCCGTATGAAGCGACAGGCGAGGCGACCGTGGCGCGGCTGGCCGCCTGGCTGGCGGTGGCAGGGTTTCTGGCCGCGGGCGGTCACCTTGCCGTGATCGCTGGCCTTGTTGAGAGCGTCGGTCGATTTCCGGTTGGAGCAGTGGCAAGCGATGGACTCGCGGGCTTGTTTGAAACCGTGTTGCCGATGCCCGCGGCCGCGCTCGAACTGGCGTGGACCCTCGCGGCTCCGGCGGTGGCGGCCGTCATCACGTTTCATCTGGCTGTTGCGATCTGCCTCAGAAGTGTCCGATTCACTCCCGGAGCAGGGTTGCTTCAGTCTGCGGCCGCGCTTGTGTTGTTGGCAGCGATGTTCCAGTCTGCAACCGCATGGACGGACGGGTTCGCTACCCTCTCGCGTGGCCCGCTCGATCGTGGCCTTGTCGATATCTGTCCGTAGCCCAAAGGCAATCGATCCGTGTCTAACTCCTCCGACCGCACGATCCCTGCCACGCCGCGTAGGCGAGAACAGGCCCGTCGCACCGGAATGGAGCCTTCTGCGGCGCTCCCCGCCTGGGCGGCTTCGGCAGGCACGGCCATCCTGCTGTCGCCAGCATGGGCACGGGCCACCATCCCGGCCGCCGCTGATGTCTTTCGCGATGCGGCCGCCGCCACGGTGCC
>JBGTGN010000175.1:0-5578 GCA_041746715.1 Pirellulales bacterium
GCCTGGACCGCAGCGGCCCAGGTTTCTGGGGCGGCGGCCGCAATCGTGCCCGCGTGCCGTCGCGCCGCCTCGTGTGGGCACGCATTGAGATACCCTGCCACCGCCCGACGCACGAGCGGATCATCGCGGCCGAGCGTTTCCCAGAGGGCCGCGACCTCGTCAACGCTCTGCCAGTGTTCATAGCGTGCAAGGTCAACGACCACCGGGGCCGCTACGGCTGGATTGGCGAGAAGCCGGGCGGCTGCATCAGCGACGCGGTTTCGCGGTACGCTCTCGCCCAGAAACTCAAACGCAAACCGCAGGGCTGCAAGGGCATGACGGGCATCCCCTGCGCGGGTGTCGGTGGCGAGGAGGCCGCGGCGAGTCATGATGTCGATCGCCGCCTCGCCGCGGGCCACGAGCAGGCCACCCAAGAGACCGTCGTAGCCTGCCCGAAGATCGTCTGCCGGCGCCGCGATCGCGGCTTCGAGCGCGTCGAGGCAGGCGTTGGCTTCCGTCTGGTCGCCACGCGCGAGCGCTCCCGCGGCGACAATGCCCACCGCCAGTCCATAGAAGCCCCGACGTCGCTGGTCGATTGCCGGCTCGACGAGCCACTGGCAGAGTTTACGAGCATCGAGTGAGTCGGCGGCCTGAACTACGTCGCGATAGTGCGCGAGCCCGAACTCCATGAAGGCATCCTCGGCAATGGCCCGACTCGGATGCTCGAGCCAGCGGGCGAACCACCGCAGCCGTTCGGGTGCCGGTGCCTCGGCCTGCGGCGCGGCCACGGCATACCCCAGAAGCATTTCGTCAGCGGCAATCGCCTCAATGGTTCTTGATGTCTCGTCGGCGCCACGCTCATCGCCCGTCACCAAGAGAAGTGCGGTGCCATCGATGGGCCCAGCAACCCGTGCGGTCACCGTTTCATCGACTCGAACGTCACCGCGAAGGACGCTCCGCACAACAAAGGCCTGTCGTACGACACCGTCATCATCGCGGGCCTCGCCTGTCGCCTCACCGATCGCCACGCCCTGAGACGCATCCCGCCGCACCGCCAGCGGCCGGCCAACGACGTCACAAAAAGGGCACGCGGCTTCTGCACATGCGGCCGTGAGGAAGACAAGCAGCGTGTGCAGCCAAGAAACCACGAAGCCGCTACTGCACCTCATCGCCGTCCATCGCGTAAATCGCCAGGTGCGTGCCGTCGGGCGCCTTGAGCTCGTTGATTCGAAACGTTCCTGCCACGGCGACGGGCCGAATCGAGAAGTCGGCGGTCACTCCCGGACGCATCCGCACGACGATGCAATCATGGAGGGCCGCGCCGGGGCCGAAGCAGCATTCCTGGTTGTCGCGGACGAGGACGAACTGCGTGAGGCCCCGCTGCTGAAAGCTCGGCAGGATGTAGCCACGAATCCGGATGGTCTCCCCTGTGAGTACCGTGACCCGCTTGGGCAGGAGGTCGCGGGTAAACGGAGCACCCTTCTCCATGTCGAGCTTGATGTCGTCAAACGTGATCTCACGGGGAGCCGCACGTGGGCGGCGGGGCGGATCAGGAGCCTGCGGCACGGCCGGCCGAATCGCTGGCTGCGGGAGTGGCGGGGAGGACGTTTCGCCGGGAGACCTTCCGCAGCCCATGGCGAGCATGGCTACCGCGACACCAACCATGATTCCAAGAGCGGGTAGGCCGCGATCCATGGTCACGCTCCGGGGAACCGGTTAGCGGGTAAAGCCACCATCGATGTGGTACACGACGCCACCACCGAGCTCGGCCACGCCCATGGCCTCGACCCGGAACCGACCGGCCACCTTCACAAGCCCTTGCGTGTACGCAATGCCCTTCGGGTCGGAAAGCCTCACAAGGACCCGATCGGTGAGCTTGGGATCGCCACCGAAGCAGCAGTCGCCCTGGTCGCGGCAGAGAATGAACTGGGTGAGCCCTGTCTGCTGCGTGCCCGGATAGATGTAGCCCTTGAGAAGCACATTGCGGCCATTGACTTCCACCGCCGACTCAGGGATGGCTGTCGGTGGATCGCCGGGCAGCGGCTGGAGTAATCCGTAATGGATGCGCTCGAATCCTTCCGGCAGCTCGTGATAGTAGACCACCGCGTGGTAGCTGACGGCCGCTGCGAGGACCACGGCCGAACCTGCAAGGGCACCGATCGCGAGGCCCTTGCCTGTGACGGCATCGCTCCGCTGGGTGACATCCCGAAGCGCGACGCCAGCAAGCACAAGCCCCATAAAGGGCACGGCAATGAGCGACCAGTTCACAAAGGCGAGTGGCCCAAGCAACGCCACGCACACCGCGGCGATTGCGGCGCCTGACAGCGAACGATAGACCTCGGTGTCGGCAAGCGGTGGATGGACCCGCTCGAGCGGCAGCGGCGGTGAGTCAAAAAGTCCAGTGCTCATGGTTGCCAAAGCCATTGATGGATCGTGAAGGATCGCTAACGGGGGTTTGCGGCCGGCCGAAGCACCGTCCGGGCGATGGCCGCAACGACAAGCACCATGCCTGCCCAGAGGACCCACTGCAAGCCACGGCCCGGCGTCGCCGGAGAGGCGCTTGCCTGGGGTGATTCGGTCTGGGCCGTTTCTGGTTGAGGCGACTCTGCGGTCAGTTCCTCGGTCGGATCCTCATCTCCCTGCACGGCTTCAATGGTCGTCGCAAACGATGACTCCGCTGGGACGGATTCTTCCTCGCCAGTTGTCGGCGCGGCGGCCGCGATGCCCGCGAGGCCGGCAAGCGTGGCAGCACGGCGGACCGCATTGGGGTCGATTTTTTCGAGTTCCACCACGGCTTCCGCAGCCTCAGGGAGCGGACAGGCCCGCAGGTAGTTCACGACCGGCTCACGGACGAAGATGTTGTCGCGATCAGCCTCCTTGAAAATCGTGACGAGGCGATCGATCGCCGACCAATCTTCCCAGCGGGCGAGGTCGGCGATCACAAGATCGGCGAGCTTCGGCTCCTCGAGCAAGAGCTTGAGTGACTCGAGCACCCGTTCCCGCGGCACGAGGTCAGACTCTTCACCGAGGAACCGCAGGGCCATCACTGCGGCATAGGTTTCGGTGAAGGGGATTTCCTTCTCACGGTTGATGCGATTCAAAAAGAGCGTATCGACCAGGTCGAGCGCTTCGGCTCCCTCGAGCGCGACGTAGCAGGCAATGAGCGCGTCGAGCCCGCCGCGGACCTCGGCCTTCTCGGTAGCCGGTCCCTCGCCTCTCAGGATTGCGGCGATCCTCGCGGCATCGGCCTTCGTGCCGCACACGCCGAGCATCGTGGCATAGAGCCGCCGGCGGTTGGCCTGCACCTCTGGGTTTTCAATCCACGCCAGGAGTTGGGTGGAGTCCATGCGGTCAGCGAGGCCCTTCAGGTCTTCGTACGGGGCGACGGCAAACTCGTCGTAGGCGTCGCGGGCGAGCGAGTCGTCTTCGTCTTCGAGATGCTGCATGAAGAAGGCAAGGCGGTCGGGCCCCTTCTCCGGCAGCTCTCCAAGCGCCTTCACGTAGGCCACGCCTCGATCGCTCAATCGGATCGGGCTGCTCCAGATCACCCGCTCCGGCTCGGTTGGCACCGCCTCAATCGCCATGAGGAGGAAGAGCGTGCCGATCGGCTTGTCTTCGAGCACGATCGCTTCAATCGGTTTGGCGCCGTCGCCGGTGTGGTGTGCATTGGCGACGAGGTCGCCTCCCTTAAGCACCTCAACGACCTCGAATTTTCCCTTGGGGAGTGGACCCTCTGCCAGCGGGGCAAGCGCCGAGGCTGGTGGCGGCTCGACGAGCTTGGCGATCACCGCGGCCTCGCTCTGGGCTATCTCCTGGGCGAACGTGAGCGAGACGGCCGAGCAGAAGGGGCAGCCGCGAGCCTGCGGTAATCCGGCCAGGGCAGTGACAACGATGGCAATGAGTGCCAGGCAGTGAGCACGAAGCATTCGCATAGTCCCTTTATTGTAGGGGACTCTTGCCGCCGACCCTACAGCCATTTGGCGACGTCGGTGCGGTAGGCGGCCAGGGCTGGGAGGAGGGCCGCCAGGATTGCCAAGACCACCAGAAACGGCACGAGCAGGGCTTCGCCAAGCGGGGCCGATGAGAAAAATCCCGCCGAAACGCCGGCATTGGTCGTGATGAGCGGTCCGATGGCTGCCACGATCCCGTGGCCGAGCACCCAGCCCACCGCCCCACCGCCCACCGCCAGCAGAATGGCCTCCAGGAGCACAATGGCGAGCACATGGCTTCGCCTGGCGCCGAGCGCCCGCATGACGGCGACGTCGCGGCTGCGTTCGAGCGATGAGCCGACCATGCTCACCAGGATGCCGATCGCCGACACGATGACGACCAGCGTCGTCACCAGCAGGAGCAGCAGTTCGAGTGGTCGTACGAAGAGATCGAGCAGCGTGCGGATTTCGCGAACGGGCTCCGCGGCCTGGCCGTCACGTCCTTCGTTGATCGTGTTCTTGAGGCCCATCGCCAAGAGCTCCGGGGGCATCCCACCAGGCGATGCGGTCTGAACGAGGATCGCCGTCACCTCCCGCTGTTCATACGGTAGCGGCTGCGGCTGGTCGCCTTCGCGGTTTTCGGTGCTCGGCGTTTCGACGTCGTCACCTGCGTCGCCCACTGGTTCTGCGGCACCGGCAGGCAAGGGCTTCGAGTGCCCCTCCTGTAAATAAAAGCCTTCCATATTCACATACACACCGCGGTCCACGGGCGTGTCGGTGCGGGCGAGGATGCCAGTGACGGTGAAGGGATCGTGGACAAGGCCATCGTCAGCGCCATGGGTGGGCGAGAACGGATCGCCGACCGAGAGGCCGAGCTTCGTCGCCACAGTGCTACCAATCACACCGCCAAAGAATTCTTCGTCCCGAAAGTTGCGGCCTGACGCGAACGCGAAACGCCGGCCTTCGCCGAGGGTGAGCGTGTCGAAGTAGGCGGCGTTTGTGCCCACCACTCGAAAACTCTTGAAGTAATCCCCCATGCAGATGGGCACGGCGATGGCCACGCTGCCGGCGTACTGCCCGTCGGTCTTCTTCGAGCTGACCTCAGCCGGCAGAAATGCTTCATAGAAATCCCAGGCGATGTTCTCGACCGGCTTGCTGACGAGGTAGACGCTATTGAGCACGAGCTGAAGCGGGCTGCCCTTCGCCCCCACGATAAGGTTGTAGCCAAGCCCCTGGCCCGACCCGAACGCATCCCGCACGACGCCTCCGATGACGAGCGTTGCGACCACGAGCGCCACGCCGAGCGCGAGCGATAGCGCCGTCAGGCCGCTCGTGAGGAGCCGCTGCCGAATGCTGCGCCAGGCGATACCGAGAAGTGACATGGTGGGTGTGGGTGAAGGCTATGAACCAAACGTCAAATCAACGCACATCGTTCAGCCTCGTCCTGCGCGGTTGAAGTCGCCGAGGGCGAGGCGGCGGGGAAACTGCCCCGCGATTTCCGCGTCGTGGGTCACCACGAGCAGGGCCACGCCATGCTCGGTGCAGGTGTTTCGGAGGAGGTCGATCACCTGCTGCTGGTGGGCCGCATCGACGCTCGCGGTCGGCTCGTCGGCCAGGATCGCCCTCGGCTTGTTGGCGAGCGCCCTGGCTACGGCCACCCGCTGCTGCTG
>JBGTGN010000176.1:0-9401 GCA_041746715.1 Pirellulales bacterium
TATTGCTGCCCAATACAATTCCGAGTCGTCGCTTGGCTTGGTCGTGCCTTTGTTTGAGCTCTTATCGACGTTCGATCTGGAGTAGCGTTTGCATGGGCAGTGGAATCGCGAGGGCGGTGGACTCCCGCAGCCCCGCACGCCTCACGTCGCCCGCGGCTGTCGCACCCAACCCAAGAAGATCTCGCCGTTGATCGCTCCATCGACAACCAGCGGAGCCGGACTGCGCCCATCGTGAAAAACCGCGAACTGAGAGGCGGTTTCCGGCGACTCAGAAGCCGCTCGCCACCCAAACTGACAGCCCCACACACGACCCACTAGGCTCAGAAGCCGATCAGCACCCGTCCCAGGCTTACGCAAGTGCCATCGACCGGCCTGTCCCTTTTTACTGGAATCGCCCCCGCGGCCGAACTATAACCCCTCATTGCAGCGCATTGTCTTCTTGGATTCAACAATTCGGAACGGGGTGAGAGCATGGCCCGCCTTGGATCAGACCCTTTCCCCAGAGTGAGGAACCTGCTGGGCGGGCTGCGCCGCTGGTGGCGCCCGGCGAAGAGCTTTCGTTATCCCTCGCTTCGCCTCAGCGGGGAGCAACTTGAGATCCGCACGGTGTTGGCCGACATCTCCGGGAGTGTCTTCCAGATGCTCAACGTGGACGGTCTGTTTCCCGAGCCGAGCACCTCCTTCCTGGCCAATGTGCCGGGTGTCACCGTGTCGCTGAATGGGGGCACACCGGTCTCGGCCGCGGGCGGGACCTACAGCTTCACCGGCGTGTCGCCCGGCACACACACTGTGGCGGTCCAGGCACCGCCGGGATTTGTCGGTTTCAGTGCGCAATCGCTGAGTGCCACCCTGGTGCTCGGGCCGAGCGACTTCCCCAACTTGAATTTCGCGCTGACGCCGAAAAACTCCGCGCTGGTGCAGAATCTGTGGGAGATGGTGCTGAGCCGGCCGGCTGGCCTGAATGGTTTCAACAATCAACTCGCCATCCTCAACCCGACCGCCTCCAACGCTGGCCGGGCCTTCCAAAACCTTTGGAACTCGACGGAGTCGAAGTCCTTGTCCCAGCCAATTGGAAAGCTGCTCGCGACTTTTTTCCCTGGCAAGCTCGATGTCGGGATGTTTCGCAATGCCGTCCAGCTGCAGAAACTGGGTGTTTCCCAAGACGCGACCGTCCTCCAGATCATGTACTCACAGGATTTCGTCAACAGGTTCGGCAATACCAGCGACCTCAGCAACGGCGACTTTGTCAACTTCGCCTATCAGCGCGTCTTGAGGCGAAACCCAACGAACGGGGAACGCCACACGATGGTCAGCGACCTGCAGAACGGGTCGCTGAATCGTGGGCAGGTGTTGCTCCAGCTCGTGAATTCCGCGGAGTTCACGACGGCGCGTCCCAACGCGATCAAGAGAGTGGGCATCAGCCTGTCGTATCTTGGCGTGATCGGGCGGGAGGTAACGCCGAACCAGCTGCAGACCCGGCTCAAGCAGCTCAATTCCGGATGGACTCTTCAAGACATAGCCAACCACCTGGCCCAGGGCAACCAATTCCGGAACCTCACCGGCTTCACCGACACCTTTATCTGGGACACCCTCGCCCACCAGATCGAGCCGGCGGTCAACGACCTGAACCGGATGCAACAGTACGATCCGGTCACGAAGCAGTTCGATATTCCCATCACGGCCAACAGCCTCACGAGCACCGCTGCGAATCCGAGCAACGTCTACTTCATCGCCCACGGTTGGGCGCCGGGGCTGACCGAGGATGTCCTCCTGCAATCGACGCCGGGCAACCCGCTCAAATGGTGGCACTCGAGCGATTCGCCCTGGCTGCTCAACGGCACGGATCAGATCTCGTCTCAAGGCATCGCGCAAGCCATCGTGGATCGCGATCCGCTTGCCAAGGTCGTCGCGTATAGCTGGATCGACCAATCCAACACGCCGGAGATCACGACGGCCACCACGTTCACCGTGCCCGGCACCATCGTCGGAGGAAACGCGATTGTCACCGGTGTCGATACCGCAAAGCTCGTCCCAGGCATGACCGTGACCGGCCCGGGCATGTCCATCGGCGCCAAGGTCAAGTCGATCGACAGCGCATCGCAACTCACCCTCACCCAATTGTCGACCGCGACCCTGGCCGGCGTGTCGCTCACCTATTCGGCCACCAACTTGAGCGTCACGACTCAGAACGGCGTCACGACTGCCAACTCCGCGACGCTCACCGGCCTCGATACATCCCGGCTGTCGGTCGGAATGACCGTCGCCGGTGCGAATATCCCGCTCGGCGCCGTGATCGAAAACATCCTCAGTTCCAGTTCGGTGCTGCTCTCGGCGAACGCGACCAGCAGCAGCGCGGTCGTGCCTTTGACCTTCAAGGGGTTGGACCTGGACTTGGCCCTGAACCAATTCCTCTACGGCGGCCAGTCGGAATCGTACACGCAACTCAACGGCCTCCGTATGGCGGCCGCCGTCCAGCAGGCGCTGTCGCCCGGCTTCTTCGGCGCGACCGGGCAAGGGCTGATCCACCTCCTGGGCCACAGCCACGGCTCGAAGGTGGCCACCGTCGCCACCCTGGCGTTGCAGCAGGCAAGCGTTCCGGTCGCCCAACTCACGACGTTGGAATCGCCCGAAGGCGGACCTTTCGTCACGGCCGAGGGCCTCACTGCCGGTGTCCATATGCCGAACTTCGGCGGCGCCGAGAACTTCCTGTGGTACTACATGCGGCAAATGAATCTCAGCCGCAACCCCGTCGGCGCCGGCCGAGTTTCCACGAACGCGACCTTCATCGACAACTACTACTCGAAGGAAGGCTTCGGCTCGCCGTTCGGTGGCTTCACGGGGATGAGCAGTTTCGGTCCCGGCGCCGACAATCTGAGCAGCGTGGTCGATGTCGAGATGCGGCCCGAGATCCTTTACGGCGGGTTCAGCGCATCAAACCCCGTCGGCGGTCTCGAGGGATTGTTCGGTTCGCACGACTACCCGCCGAACTGGTACGGCCAGGCCGGCTTGCAGGCCCCCTCCGCGCCTCCCTCGATGCAGAACGGCGTCAACTGGTCACCGCTCCTCGACCCCGCGAACACCGCCGGCCTCAGCGAATTCTATACCCAGCCTGTCTCCTTGATCGAAACTGGTGACGTCACCAACAACAGCGCGGTCGTCACCAATGTGAACACCGCCTCGCTCCTGGCCGGCATGTCGGTGGTGGAGACACCGTCGCTGTTCGCAAGCAAGAACATCCCGGCCGGGACCACGATCCTTTCGATCGACGGCCCCACCCAGCTCACGCTCTCCCAACCCGTCGGTGGCACCGGTCCGGTCAGCGGTGAATCCCTCACCTTTACCCTCAGTTCAAGCCAGTTCGTCAGTCGCCAATTCGAGCTGGTCGGATCGAGTCGCCCCGCAACCACGGCCTACACGCCGACCGGCTTTACGACCGGCAGCCCAACCCCGCCCACGCCGCTGGCCTACGCGCAGCAATACACGGTCGGCAACGTCGCCGACACCGGCAACTCGATTACCCTGACCGTGGACGCTAGCAACTCCGAAGCGATCAACGCGATCACGTTCAACCCGCTCGCCGCGGTCAGTTCGGGCCTCGGCGGACTCGAGTGGCTCGGTGCTGGAATGGACATGCAAGTGGAATTCAACGGCCCCGTCCCGGCCGGCGAGCAGGTCGAGCTGGTCGTCTGGATTCGCGGCATGGTTTCTGCCCCACGCGCCGTCGACCCCGACAACACCTCGCAGGCGCTCACCCTCGGCTCGACGCTCGGTTACATCAGCATCCCGCTGCTCACCCTCAACGGCGCCGACACGGGCACGTCCACGCAACTCGCGACCATCAGCCTGGGCCAATACTTCAACGCTTTTCCTTTCATCACGGGACCGTTCAACTCCCTCGACGGGGCGAACTCGGCCCGCCTCCTGCCCACGCTCGGCTTCACCCTGCTCGGCGACGTCAGCAGCAGTGTTTCGGTCACGGTGAGCAACATCCGCCAGTTCACCGACGGCATCGTGCAGGGGCCATGATCGGGGGGCAGGCGCCGGTCGTGGAATGTCTCACTCTGAGGGCACAACTCACGATCATCGCCCCGCCGAGACCGACGAGCGCAAGCGAGGCCGGCTCGGGTACAACGACCAGGTCGAGGCTGCCGATCTCAAAGTAGGCCGTTTTTCCTCCGCCAACGTCATAGGGATCGCCGGAACCAACATTGATCAGGTTTGTCGGATCGACCGTCCCGGCAATCAGCGTGTAGGTGCCCGCGTTCACGCTTCCCCACGTGATGCCGGAAAGGTTCGCGATCCCGAAGGTGCTTGCAAACGACGCCGTGCCCCCGACGTCCAAAGGATTCCCGAGGTTTTCGACATAGAGTGAGGAGCCCGAGTTGAAGACCAGGTTGCCAGAAATCGCTCCTGTTCCGCCAACAGTGCTGTTGGCAGACATCGTCAAGGGCGCGGTCAGGGCGACCGACGAGTCGTAGAGCAATGTGCCACCGTCGCCCACCGTCACTCCCGACGCGGTATTGATCGAGCCACTTCCGCTGATGAGGAGCGTACCGCCGTTGATCGTCGTCGCCCCAGTGTACGTGTTGGTGTTGGTGATCTCCCAGGTGCCGGTGCCAGTCTTGGTGACGCTCAGGGGGTTGTTCCCGTCAGCCATCAGTCCCGAGACCGTGCCACCGGCGGTGCCGCCGAGCTGCACGGTGCGGCCGCTGGTGTAGTTGACGGTCACTCCCCCTGAGAGCGTAAGTGAACCGCCATCCGAAAAAATGTTGGTGTTTCCACCGCCACCGATGAGCGCGATGGTGCCGCTAAACTCGTTATCCCCCGATTGGTTGAGGATGATGCCAGCCGAACCGGGGCCGGTGCCGCTGGTTTCGAAGTCGTTGGCAAGGGTGATGCCGCTGCCGCTATTGAGCGTGAGCTGGGCGAGATTACCGCTGCTGGTGTTGCTGACGACCGTGACCTGGCCACTCCCCAGTGCCCCGGATGCTGTGACGTTGACCGTACCGACGTTGGTGGTGTTGTTGCCGATGCTGGTGTCGCCGCTGTAGGTATTGGTGTTACTGAGGGTGAGGGTGCCAGCGCCCAATTTCGTGAGGGAGCCGGTGCCGCCGATGGCGTAAGAAACGCTCAGGTCATTGCTGCGGTTGTAGACAAGGGCGCCGTTGTTCGTGATGCCCGAGGTGTTGGCGATGGAGCCAGCGGTGCCGCCATTGCCGACCTGAAGCATCGCGTTGGAGTTTATGGTGGTCGCTCCGGAGTAGGTATTGTTTGCGGACAGGGTCACCTGATTCCCGCTGATGGCGATGTTGCCACTGCCGCTCACCGCGGCGGTGACGTCGAGGAGGCGACCAGCGGGCGTACTTGAGTTCAAGGTGTTGGTGGTCGAGTCGCCCAATGTGATGTTGCCCGACAGCGTAAACGCGAAATCACCGCCGAAGTGAGCCACTGTTGCGCCATTCAACCGAAGGTCGTTGACCGTAATCGTGTGGGCGGCGGTGCCCTTGAGGGCAAGCGTGGTGCCAGCCTCCATGGTCAGGCTGTCGCCGCCAAAGATGTCGGTCGTTCCGATGTTCTGGGTGCGTAGGAGGAACGAGCTGGGAACCAGGTAGTCATTGCCGCTGGTCGGAGCTCCATTCGGAGTCCAATCGACCGCCGTCACCCAAGATTGGCTGGTCCCCTGAGTTTTATTGAGCGTGACGGTGTCGGCCAGCACGGGCGGCGCACCAAATGTCCAGGCCGCAACGGCGACAATGAGCCTGTTCGTGATACCACGGGGGATGCGGAGCCTCGCCAACACTTCGGCCTCCTTTCGTTTTCGGTAGCATACCGCGCGGGAGACCACCATCCAAGCAGCTTTTTGAACTGCCGACGGCTGGGCGTGATCAGCGAACGGCACCTCGACCACATCCGGAGAACCGGCGCCGACTGGTACAACTGCCGGCGAGGCCACACCGGCCCGCGGCTTGACGGAGTCTTTCGTACCGCGCGCTTTTGGTCAACGGCATTTTTTCACCCGTTACAAGCCAATGGTTGATCCAGATACTCGCTGCTGCATCGATATCATCCTTGTCCTGGTCCGAGGCCTGGTGATGCCACGCCGCTGTCGCGGATGGCGCGTTCGATGATTTCCTCATCGCACACAATGTCATCATCTGAGTTCACCGAGGGAGCGAGGTGCTTCGTCGCGGTCGGAACGCGAGGCGATTTGTCGCACCCTTGTATGAAGTGCTTGGAGAACAGCCGCATCACATGCGACACCCCGAGCGACGTCACCTGCCGGAGATCATCCGCGAAATACCTCGTTCCGGCCGTTGGGCTCGTGACAATCTCGTACGCGGGGAAATACAAAACGTTGTCGAACCGTTGTTCGACGTCGTCGGCAGCCACTCTGAGCGCAGCCTTGCTGACGGTCGTTGATTCCCAGACATGCCTCTTCGCAAAGGTTGCGATCAGTGGTACGGGAGACACGGTTAAGAGAATTCGGATACCTGGATTCACGTGCAGCAGTCTCTCGACGAACAGTTTGAGGTCTTGGCTGACCTCGTGTGCGGTGAAGTTCACAAACTCGTACTTGCGGGGCTCAAAATCTCCGCCGCAGACGCCAGGGGGCCGCGGGTAGACCGCGCCGTCGATTCTGGATCGCCAGCCTTCCGTCAAGCCCAGCGTAAAGACAAGCCAATCGCACCGCGTGAACACGTCCCGTACATGCTGGAGGTGGGCGCGGGCCGATTCTCGGACAAGGTCCGCCGAACGATGAACCCCAATCTCGATCTGTGGGCGAAAAGCGTCGAGGTACCCGCCGTCCTTTTCCCAAACATCGTCAACCGGTGTGAATACGCCAAGGCTGCGTTCCAGCAACTGAATCGCCTGCCGCACGGTATAGACGTTGCCATACCTCGCGGAAAAGACGCCATACTGCCGACGCCTTGCCTCATGGTCGTTCATGCCCGGCGGAGCCGGTTCGGCGACATAGTAGTTGAGGCCCGAAGACTGAATGTGCCTGGAAAGATGCTGGGCAAAGCAGCTCCCGATCGTCGCGACCTTGTCATGCGGTGAAATCAATCGTGAACGCGTGACCGGATCGACATGTCCGGGCGCCGGATCAAGCATCGCCCGTGACCAGAAGCACGCATCATCCAGGCCGCTGTAGGGATTGCTCATGCCACGCCTCGCAGGTGCCCGCCGAGCACGTGATCGTACAGGTCTTCGTTGATCGGAGGGGCGCCCTTAAACGAAAAGCTCATGAGATCATCGGGTGAGATGCCTTGCCCGCGATAATCGTGATAGGCACTTTCCACGTAGGCTTCCAGACCGCATAACACGCGACCGTGGCCCATCTTCCACTCGTAGGACGATGGAAGAGCCAGGCTTTCACCGATGCCTGGATAGAGCGGCCAGACGAGGTGATTCAGGCCGTCGTTCATGTCGATTGGCCGGCTGAGGATGTCGGCTCCTGCCCCCAAGTGTTGTGCCGCGAGCTTTGCGACCGTGACAAGGGCGATGGCCTTCGGATGGTTCGGTGTGTGCATGAAAACGCCCTGCCGCCGCATTGCCAGATAGAAACGGCGAAAGTCCAGGTCCGACTCTCGAAACGCAGACTCCAGCAAATCCGCGCTTTCGTTCCACGCGTCGAGATAGCCGAGATCACAAAACGTCGTGTGGTTGAATAGGTGCACGGCATGCCGGGCCGGGATGTTGTGCCGGTAGGCCCACACGACGATGGCGGAGTTGTAATTTGGTGAAGGCCTCGCCTGGGTAGAAATGCATTTGACATGGACGACGTCTGGGTGAAACCCACAAAAGATCACCGTGGGAATGCGTACCAGTTGGATCGAGGTCCGCGCACCATGCGAGAGCAGATCAAAGCGACCCGTGCTCACCCAGGCGTCTGCGTCCTTGAGTTGTTCGGCAAGTTCGAGAGCGTGGTCATCGGCGCCGGGGACGGGAACGGGAACGATCTGGTGATCGGGAAATATCGCCTGAAGGCCGCCGGCAACGCCTCCGGTCTGACAGTTGCTCGAAACAACAATGCGCCGGGCCCTTCGTACGGCGGAATGCGTGGTCGGTTCCCGAGACAAGACATTCTCCTTGGACTTGACACGAGCGTTGCCAGCGAATGGTGAGTCCGATCAGTGGCTCTCGAGTGTTGAAAATCCGGGTCCTGCCGCCCCGTCGCTCCGCGGCGTGGATTGTGCGTCGGGCTCGGGGCATGTCCTCGCGAATTCGAGGCAGGCCTGGTAGAGATCGATCTCGTCCGCGAAGCATTCCTCAAATTCGGGACGGTACGACTCGAACATCGACTTGTCCTTGAGCCAAGCGTTCACGAACGGCACCGTTGGTACCGGCTTGTTAAGACGGGAGGCCAGCGCGCTCACGGAAGCTTCGTAACGCGCCATCTCCCCGATGAACACGAAGTGCCGCTCGATTTCCGCGAGGCTGCACTTCTCACGCACCTTTTGAGGAAAATGCCAGATGAGGGACCAGCTGTTTCGTCCCTCCTTCTGTTCTGCGGCGCGGAGCCCCATCCAGTTTCGGAAATGGTCGACCGCCTCGTCGCCGAGGCACGCCTCCTCGTTCCGCACACCGCGGTGGATGAAGGACCACTGTGACACGAATCTCTCAAACGGATCGCGCAGGAACGTGATGAATTGCCCTCCGCTGGAAATGACATCATCGATACGAAACCCACGGGCCGCATTGAAGTGACCATGGATGCAGTCGCCCCCCGATAGCCCTTCAGGGATGTGTGTCAGGCGCTCGCCCGGATAGTGAACATGGACGCGATCCGGCCCAAACCATTCCCTGAGAATGAGCAGGAAACTCGACCCTCCGGTCTTGGGGATATGAATCGAGACAAGAGGAAGCGTGTCGTCGTAGTTCATGAAGAGCGGGGACGGTCGACAGCGCTGTTCAAAACAGGGGTATGGGGCCGGTCAGGTTCTGAGCGTAGCGGATGGGGATCGAGTCTGCCCATCATTCCATCACGGAGCCATCATGGGGATAGAGGGCCGCGCATCTCGTCGATCACGTCATCCCACCGGTGCCCATCACACCTGCCGACCTCGAGGGCCGTGACGGGAAGCCCGACCGAGTCTGCTACACGCTCGCCCGTTACAAGCGAGGTCAGTGGATCGGTCGAGGTCGCCGGCAAACGGCCCAACGGCAAGCACATTCCAAAGCAATACAACACGAAAACGACCCTAGGCCTGGCAATGGGCGGCGGTCTTCCCCAGCCGCTGGCGCCTGAGATCGCTGTCGATTGAGTTGACGATCGAGACCGAAACCGATACGATCGAACGTGTTGACTCGGGCATGCAAGGGTGAAACGCAGAGGACGCCAACGCGATGGCGATGCAGGACTGCCATGACGTGCGGGCGGCCCGTCTCAGGCGGGGGTT
>JBGTGN010000177.1:0-10067 GCA_041746715.1 Pirellulales bacterium
CCCCTCATCGGCACGGCGGCCCGGGCATCGGAAGCGGCCGCCTGGTGTCGCGCGGCGAGCCTGGCCAGTGGTGCGGGCCTTGATGCCGGGAGCCTCGTGCGGTTGGGAGCGGCGGTGGCACCGGGAATTCCTCTCGATGCCGAGCGGGTCGAAAGCCGCCTGCGAGAAGGAGCGACGCTCGCCGATACCCTACGGGAATCGGGTGGGTTTCCGAGGACGCTCGTCGAGGGGGTGATGACGGGGGAATTAACCGGCAGTACAGCCGAAGTTCTCGATCGCCTTGCGGGCCAGTACGAAGGCGAGGCCCGTCACCTCTTTGAAGCATCAGCCCGTGGGGCGGGATTCCTCGTGTGGGCACTGGTGGCGGCCATGATCGTCTTCGTCATCTTCCGCGTTTTCTCGTTCTATGTGGGAGCCATTCAGGCCGCCGTTGGCTGACCATGTGATGACGAGATGGACACAGCAGAGATCCCGCTCACCGCTTGCGGAGCTCGAGAATGTATTTCATGAGGTCGTTGAATTCCTCGCGACTCTTCAACTGCTTCGCCAGCCCAGCGGGCATGATGGAGGTGCGAGACTCAATCACTTCATCAATGTCGCCCTTGGGGATCGTCAGCGGGGCTGGCTGGGCGAGGTTTCGCAAAACGATGCCGTCATCCGATTCGGATACCCGTATGCCCGTGTGAATCTTCCCGTCGTTTGTCACAACCGTGACCTGAGCGAACTCACGATCAATCCGCTTCGATGGCCGCAGGATCGAATCAACGAGCTCGTCGGGGGCAAGCACCGTTGAAATCGTGGCGAGGTCAGGACCGAGGCGGGTGGTGCCAGCCGGTGGGCTGTGGCAGGCAAAGCACGCTGCGGCAGACTTCGAGAACACCGCCTTGCCCCGCTCGGCGTTCCCTTCGGCCAGCGCGATTCGGGCCAGCTCCGAGGAGTCGGCCGCGAGAAGTTCCTGCTCGAGCTCCTCATTGGCAAAACCTTCCGGGTCGATGCCGATGTCTTTGAGCACGAGCTCCGCCTCGAGCGGATGCACGGCCAGAAGATCATCCGGTGTCCAAAACGTCGTGCGGTCGGTGGTGGCTGCCCGCACACGCTTCACGGTATCTGGCGCGATCACCGACGCGTTGTTGCCCCAGGTATTGCGAACAAATGTCAGCACCGCCGCCATCTCATCGTCGTTCAAGAGATTCTTGAACGCTGTCATCGGCGGAACGCCGAGCGCAGGATCGTAGGTCTTGCCATGCACCGTGAGCTTGCCCCACAGCCCGTGCAGGGCCATCTTCACGAGCCGATCCTCACTGCCGGTGATCCACGCGCTGCCCACGAGCGACGGATAGACCGTTCCATTGCCCTTGCCATTGGCAAGATGGCATGTGCCGCAATGGGCCTCCCGCTGATACACCACAGCCCCGATCGCGTACTGTTTTCGCTCGGCGGGGCTGAGGTGCTTCGGAGGATCAAACTTCACAAACTCCTCTGGTGCGGGAGCGGCGAAACCACTCGAGCCGATCGCATCGACGTTATTCCAGAAATGGTGCACGGTCTTGGCCGCAACAACGGCATGCTTGACCGATGAGTTCAGGAGCTTCTCGAGCAGTGGCTGATTCTTGACGTTGTGCTGCTGATGAAGCCAGAGTGCCTCAAGGAGGTGATGGGCCTCCTTTTCGTCGTCGGCATTGAAGTGTGCCATCCACTTCTGCGCGGCAGCGATTACCTCTTTGGAATCACGGTTGCTCAATTCGACCCGCGTCCGATGACGGACACCATTGACGGGGTGCTTCAGGTTTTCAAGCAACGCCTCGATGGGCTCACCGTGGATTCTGACCGGCTTCTGCAGCGGCCGATCCTTCACCGTCAGCCGGAAAATACGGCCGTGCAGGTGATCACGATTGGGGTCGCGAATGTTGTGCTGCATGTGGCCGATGATGACGTTCTGCCAGTCTGACACATACAGCGCGCCATCCTCCCCTACCACGGCATCGGTCGGCCGGAAGTTGCGGTCGGTACTGTCCAGGAGCGGCTTGACGGGCGTTCCCCAGACTTCGCCGATTTGACGCTTCGCGGGCTTCTCATCCCCCTTGGCCTTGTCCTTTCCCTTCCCTTTGCCCTTGGGCTGGCTCTCGTTGTTGCCTTTCGGCTGCGTCGTGGCGTTCCCGGTGACCTCGCCGTCATCACCGTCGCGGTCGAGGTCATATTGCTTAACGCCCAGGAATCCGATCGTGTTACAGATCAAGAAATCCTGCTGCATGTCTTCCGGGAAGTGATCCGACGACAGAATCTCATTGGCGGCCACCGGCCGAAACTCCTTCGTCAGGAGCGTGTGCATTTTGAAGCCCTTGCCTTCCGGCCGCACCTGGTACGAACGGCCGCCCGTGCCATCGTTCGCGTAGCAGTAACCCCAGGAGTCAAAACTGGTGCCGTGCGGGTTTGGGGAATTGCCGGCGTGGGGTGTGATGATGAATGTCCGCGGATCAAAGCGATACATCCCCGAGGCGCCGATGTTGAGATTCGGCTTCCATGGCGACTCGAGGTTGTTCACGAGAAAAATGCCACTCTGCCAATAGATGCCGCCGTCTGGGCCGTAGATGAGATTGTTGGCGGCATGGTGGGTGTCTTCGGTTCCGAGGCCCTGGAGCAGGATGACGGTTTCGTCGGCCTGGTCGTCGCCGTCAGTGTCTTTGAGGAAGAGCAGATCGGGACCGGAGGTCACGATCACGCCGCCTCCCCAAAACTCGAATCCCAACGGATTATGGACATGGGCGAAGAGCTTTCGAGTGTCGGCCACGCCATCGCGGTTCGTGTCCTCGAAGATCCAAAGCCCGTCGTTCATCTCCTTGAGGGGTTCCCACTTGGGATAGGTGTTCCAACAGGCGGCCCAGAGCCGCCCCTTGCTATCCACCTGCATCTGCACGGGATTCGCCATCCCGGGGAAAATCTCCTCCGACGCAAAGACGTTGAGCTCAAAACCCTCGGGAACCTTGATCTTCGCGGCACTCTCCGCGGGGCTGAGATACTCGACCTGACCTTCCTTCTCCTTGCTTGAGCTTTTGCTGCCACCTCCCACATTGGAGATCACGGTCACCGGTGGCGGCACGTTGCTATCGTCTGCCTTGATGGTCCGGCCTTCTGCGGCCGCCCAAATCACCGTATCGCGATTGGCCGTCATAATGTCGAGCATGGCGAGCTCGTGCTTCAGCACATCCGCATTGCTCTGCCCATCGACGAACGTCAGCGTCGATCGCGTTCCCCAAACGTCATTGCCATCGGTCGCGCGAAAGCGGTTGTGCCAGTGCCAGTTTTTGTCTTTGGAAGCCGCGTAGATCGCGGCCACATTTTCAGGCGCCGGAGCGGGCTTGCCAAGGAGGGCCTTTGAAATGATCGTCGCCAGCTCGCGATACCCGCCGGCGCTCAGATGAATCCCATTGACCGTAAGCCGCTCTGACCGGCCAGCGAAGAGCTGGACCGTTGGCGAGTAGAGATCGACGAACGTCGCACCGACCGCTTCGGCAGCTCTCCGCGTGGCCTGCGTGATCGCGGCAAGATTGCCGTTGAGCTGCGTGCCGTCGGGCAGGTTGGGGTCGCCGGTCGTCTCGTAGGCAATTGGGCTCAACAGCACGAAGCGGACATCCATGCCGTCTTGTTTGCGGAGGCCACGGTATCGCTCGACAAGGGCCACGAGATTCTTTTCATAGGCGATCGCCCCCTCAGGGCCGGCGAACGATTCGTTGTAGCCAAACATGATGAAGATCACGCTTGGCGCGACATGCTTGAGATATTCCTCATCAGCAGTAAACCCCTTGCTGCGGGGACGGGCATTCACCGTGTCGCCCGAGAAGCTCATGTTGCGAAAGCGAACATTCAGCCCCTTGAGTTGGCTCTGAAGGACCGCCTCGACCCACGGGGCGTGCTGCATCCGATCGGCCAGCCCGTTGCCGAAGACGGCGACCACGTCGTTTGGCTGGAATGCAAACGGCTCAGCCGCCCGCTTCGCATGACCGAAGGCGACCACCGCCATCAGACAGATCACCGTGCCGAGGAGCGATACCCTCCGCACGCAAGCTCTCGGATACGTCATCGCTCGAAAGACTCCTCACAGGGTTTGCATGGCGATCACTCGTTCGCCGCGGCGGACGAGCCCTCTCATGATACTCGCGGGACGCAAACATGCTCCCTCCACCCAAGCTGCCGAGTGGCCGGTTTTCAGCACACCCCCTCGCCCGGGCCCACTCGTTGACGGGTCACTCCCCCGAACGTAGATTCGCAGGCTTTCCCGAGCAATTTTTTTGCGCCGTCTATCGGCTGCCCCGTCCGCGTCCTCTGCTGAAAGGTCTCGACCACGCCTATGGCCACCTCCACGAAGAAGTCTTCCGCCAAGAAATCTGCCACGAAGGAATCAAGCGGAGCCAAGACTGGAAAACTCGTCTACTCGTTCGGCGAGAAGAAGTGTGACGGCGACGGCACGATGAAGGCGCTCCTCGGCGGGAAGGGTGCCAATCTCGCCCAGATGACAAAGATCGGCCTGCCGGTTCCCCCCGGGTTCACGATCACCACGGCCGTCTGCATCGACTACTACAAGCACGGCAAGAAGTTTCCGAAGGGGCTCGAAGAGGCCGTCCACTCCGCGATGAAACTCGTCGAGAAGGAGACCGGCAAGAAGTTTGGCGATCCGAAGAACGCGCTGCTCATGAGCGTTCGCAGTGGGGCTCGCGACAGCATGCCGGGCATGATGGACACGATCTTGAATCTCGGCCTCAATGACGAGACCGTGAAGGGACTCGCCGAGCAGACCGGCAATCCGCGGTTCGCCTACGACTCCTATCGCCGCTTCATCCAGATGTACGGCGACGTCGTGATGGGAATCCAGAAGCGGCATGAAAACGAGGACGAGCCTTTTGAAGAGGTGATGGAGGGGCTCAAGCACCAGCTCGGTCTTGAGGCCGACACCGATATGACGGAGTCTCACCTCCGCGAGCTGATTTCCCGCTACCTCCGTCTTATCAAGGAGCGCACCGGAAAGACGTTCCCACAGAATCCGTTTGAGCAGCTCATGGGTGCCGTCGGTGCGGTATTCGGAAGCTGGATGAACGAGCGGGCTATTCTCTACCGCCGTAAATACAAGATCCCCGACGAGTGGGGCACGGCGGTGAACATCCAGAGCATGGTGTTTGGCAACATGGGCGACGACTCCGGCACCGGCGTCGCGTTCACCCGCGACCCAGCCACTGGCGAAGACTATTTCTACGGCGAGTATCTCGTGAACGCCCAGGGCGAAGACGTCGTGGCCGGCGTGCGAACGCCGCTGCCCGTTGCCGAAATGAAGCACGACCCGGTCTTCTCGGGCACCTACAAGCAGCTCGAGAAGGTGCGGCAGACGCTCGAGAAGAAATTTGGCGACGTGCAGGACTTCGAGTTCACGATCGAGCGGAAGAAGCTCTACATGCTTCAGACGCGAAACGGGAAGCGGACCGCCATCGCGTATGTGAAGATCGCCCACGACATGGTCAAGCAGAAGCTCATGACCCCGCAGCATGCGATCCTCTCGGCCGATCCCGATGCACTCTCGCAGCTCCTCGCGCCGATCTTCGATCACAAGGCTTATGAGGCCGCGAAGAAGGAAGGTCGCTGCATGGCGACGGGCCTGCCCGCCGGCCCTGGTGCTGCGACGGGCGTACTCGTCTTCACCGCTGACAAGGCCGAAGAGATGGCGCACAAGGGCAAGAAGGTCGTGCTCGCTCGCGTGGAAACGAGCCCCGAGGATCTTCGTGGCATGATCGCCGCCGAGGGCATCCTCACGAGCCGTGGCGGCGTGTCGAGCCATGCGGCCCTTGTGGCCCGGCAGATGGGCAAGGTTTGCGTGGCGGGTGCCGGTGACATCCAGATCGACTATGCCAAGGGCACGCTTTCGTGTGCCGGCAAGACGCTGAAGGAAGGCGACGCCATCTCGATCAATGGCTCGACGGGCGAGGTGTTTGCTGGGGCGATCGCTACCGCTGATAGCGAGTTGTTGCAGGTGCTCGTGGCCGGCACGATGAAGCCCGCCGACTCGGAGGTCTTCCAGTACTACGACTTCATCATGAAGCTCGCCGACAAGCACCGCTCGCTCGGGATCCGCACCAATGCCGACACACCCGAGCAGGTGAAGACGGCCATCGCGTTTGGCGCCGAAGGCATCGGCCTCACGCGAACCGAGCACATGTTATTCGAGGGCGATCGCATCGACGCGATGCGGGAAATGATTCTCGCTGAGTCGGAAGAGGTCCGCCGCGATGCCCTGTTGAAGCTCCTTCCTTATCAGCGGGATGACTTTGAGGGCATCTTCAAGGCGCT
This sequence comes from Pirellulales bacterium, assembly GCA_041746715.1. Lineage (GTDB taxonomy): Bacteria > Planctomycetota > Planctomycetia > Pirellulales > UBA1268 > QWPN01. Next base: position 6,331 of record JBGTGN010000177.1, read on the forward strand.
CGACGGCCGTCCGGCCACGATCCGGTTCCTCGATCCGCCGCTCCACGAGTTCGTGCCGCACGACGAGAAGGCCCAGGCCGACCTCGCCAAGAAACTGAAGCTGCCCCTCGAGACGGTGAAGGCCCGCGTGGCGTCGCTTCACGAGTTCAACCCGATGCTCGGCCATCGCGGCTGCCGCCTCGGCATCAGCTATCCCGAGATTTCCGAGATGCAGGCGCGGGCCGTCTTCGAGGCGGCTGCAAAGGTACAGAAGGAAGGGATTCGCGTTCGGCCCGAAATCATGATCCCACTGGTTGGCTTCCGGAAGGAGCTCGACAACCAGGTGGCAATCGTGCACCGCGTTGCCGAGCAGGTGCAGAAGGAGACCGGCCAGAAGATCAAGTATCTCGTGGGCACGATGATCGAGATCCCACGAGGGGCGCTCACGGCCGACGAGATCGCGGAAACCGCCGAGTTCTTCTCGTTTGGTACCAACGACCTCACACAGACCTGCCTCGGCATGAGTCGCGATGACATGGGCTCGTTCCTCAATACCTACACCGAAGAAGGCATCTTCAAGGCCAACCCGTTTGCGTCGATCGACGAGACGGGCGTGGGCCAGCTCATGAAGATTGCCGTGGCAAAGGGAAAGCAGGCCCGGCCTGACATCAAGCTTGGCATCTGTGGCGAACACGGCGGCGATCCGCACTCCGTGATCTTCTGCCACAACATCGGGCTGGATTACGTGAGCTGCTCACCATTCCGTCTGCCGGTGGCGCGGCTTGCGGCTGCCCAGGCGGCGCTCAAAAAGTAGTCGCGCAACCAGGAGTCACACAGAGGCGTTCGCTTCGGCGTGATTCACCAGAGCTTCGGGAAGGGGTTGAAGAGCGACCACCGCTGTTGGGCGGTGGGCTCCATGGCCCACTTCCGCCACTTCTGTGGATCGTTGCCAATCGCGAGGCCGGTGGCGCGACCGAGCGCAAGACACACCCGGCTCTGCACGGCAGGGTCTGGGTCATCAAGCAGTGGCACAAGCGCCGCGACGGCAGTCTGATCGCGAAGCTCGCCCAGGGCTCGGATGGCCCGCAAACGAACACTCAGGTCCGAGTCTTTGGTGGCACGCGCCGCGAGAAAGCGGACGGCGCCTGGGCCGCCCCGTCGTTCCCACACGCCGCATGCCGCGGCACGGACGCGGGGGTCTGGGTCGTCGGCGGCACCGTGGATGATGGCATCGGAATCCGGTGTCTCGAAGGCCCCAGCTTCTTCGACGATCCTCGACCGCACGCCACCGTCATGCTCGGTGAGAAGCATCTCCACCATCCGGCGGGTAAAGCGAATCTGCTCCGATGAGCCACTTCCGCGGGCAGCGGCTGCCGTAGACGCCAAAAGGGCTGCGCGAGCCTTGGCTTCACGCGACCCAAAGAGATTGTCATCCTCGGGTGGCGGAGAGGATGGTGGTGGTGTGGCAGGCGACGGAGTCGCTGGTGGGAGCGGCGTGGGGCCAGATGCTGGAGGCGGCAGCGGACGAACCGGAACCGATGGCTCGTTCACCGAAGGTAAGTCTTGAACGTTCTGGCGATCTGACTCATCGTCGGCCCCGGGCACGATCGAACGGGGCGGGACGGCAGGCGTGGCCGCGCCGTCTGCCATCGGATCGACCACCTGCGCCGTGGGCCATCGTCGCCACTTCGTGTGATAGAAGCCTTGCACGCCAGGGCGAACGGGGCAGTGCGGCTCGCACGCGCCGTCTCGACATCCTGGCTGATGCTGGTGCTGCACCGTTGCATGGAGGCCCGGCTGAAGCGTGCCCACCCCGGAACAGCCTGCAAGCAGACTGCCGGTAATCGCGACGATGCCGCGAAGCAGGCGGGTTCGATGCCTTTGGACCATAGGTCTCGGCAGCCAGACGGTAGTGGAGTGCGGAAGGTAGGCACCAGCGGCACGCCGAACCAGAGCAACTTCGGTCTGATGGGTGGCCACGCGACGCTGGCAAACTGGATAGGCTAGCTCTCCCTGGCAAATTCCTGCCTGGCCATTGGCTCCACGAAAGCTCGCGTTATCACCGGTCACTTATGCATCTTTCTCCGGAAGCGCAGCGTCTGGCCGTGATCGTGGTGGCCGTCGTGATTCTCTGGATCACCGAGGCTCTGCCGCTGGCAGTGACGGCCCTGCTGGGAGCAGTGGCCTGTGTGCTCGCCGGCGTGGCCCCGGCCCAGGTCGTGTTTGCCCCGTTTGCCGACCCACTTATTTTCCTGTTCGTGGGGTCATTTTTGCTGGCCGAGGCGATCCGCCTTCATGGCCTCGACAAGCGTCTGGCCTTCGGCGTGCTTGCGGTACCGTGGGTGGGCGAACGCCCCGGACGGGTGCTCGCCGCGGTGGCGGTGGCGTGTGCCACAGCGAGTGCCTTCATCTCGAACACCTGCACGACCGCGATGATGCTGGCGATCGTGGCGGGCATCATTCGGGCGATCGAGGAAGCCGCGGAGTCGAACGGCCGTCGCCCGTCGCCTGCGTTTGCCACTGGCCTGTTTTTGTGTGTCGCCTTCGCCTCATCGCTCGGGGGGCTCGCCACACCGATTGGCACGCCGCCAAACCTCATCGGCCTGGGCTTCATCCGGAAGCAACTCGGCGTCGACATCACCTTCCCCGGATGGTGCATGATCGGTGTGCCAATCGTGGCGGTCCTCGTGTGCTTCGTCGTGATGATTCTCAAAACCATGTTCCCTGCTGGGGTGGAACGGCTCGACGGTGTGAGCGGGTTTGTCGCGAGGGAGAGGGCTCGGCTTGGCCGGTGGACGGTCGCCCAGAAGTCAGTGGCATTCGCCTTTGCCATCACCGTCTTTCTCTGGGTGGCCCCCGGCGTGGCGGTCGCGGCCCTCGGGACCGATGATCCCACGGCCGAACTGCTTCGTGCCCGAATGCCCGAGGGCGTCGCCGCGCTTGTCGGCGGCATCCTGCTCTTTGTGTTGCCACGCGGCGAGCCTGGCCGATGGCGGCCGGCGCTCGAGTGGACTGAGGCAAAAATCGACTGGGGCATCATCCTGCTCTATGGCGGAGGCATGGCGCTCGGCTCGCTCTGTTTCACAACAGGTCTCGCAGCGGCCCTTGGTGATTCGATTCAAGGGCTTGTGCCGACAGGCCCGTGGGGCGGCGTGGTGCTCGTGCTTCTGGCCACCGGCGTTGCCGTGTTCACCAGCGAGTTCACAAGTAATACCGCGAGTGCCAACATCGTGGTACCGGTGGCGATTGCGCTGGGTCTGGCCACCGGTGGTGATCCGTTGCCCGCGGCCCTCGCCGCTACGTTTGCCGCGAGCCTCGGCTTCATGATGCCGGTGAGCACGCCGTGCAACGCGATCGTCTACGGCTCTGGTCGCATCTCGCTGAAAAGCATGATGGCGGCGGGTGTCTTCCTCGACATTGCGGGCATCGTCGTGATCACCACCGCGATGCTTGCGCTCGCGCACCTGCCTTAACGCGGCCTGACGGCCGCAACCAAAGAGGGCTGATGCCTGAGCCTTGCGGTATTCCCGAGCGTTGACGGGGGCGGATTCAAAAGACGGCGCTCTTGCGGCACGCTGGTTTGTTCTCACACAACCCAGCACCCGGAGAGCGCCGTGGATTGAGTTGACGATCGAGACCGAAACCGATACGATCGAACGTGTTGACTCGGGCATGCAAGGGTGAAACGCAGAGGACGCCAACGCGATGGCGATGCAGGACTGCCATGACGTGCGGGCGGCCCGTCTCAGGCGGGGGTT
>JBGTGN010000178.1:0-39975 GCA_041746715.1 Pirellulales bacterium
CGGGAGCGGCTGGGGGGCAAACTGCTGGGCGGGAGGCATGGCCGGTGGCGGTGCGGGAATCGGCTGCGGTGTTGTCGGAGTGGGCACAACTTGCGTGGCGGGAACAGCCGGCAGGCTTCCGGAAGCGAGCCTGGCCTGCTCGGCACGGGCAACGACCGAATCCGGCGGCACCGACGCGGCAGGCACCATCGCGAGGTCGACCACCCGCTCGTCGCGAATCTCCCAGGGCAGGAGGTTCTCGGTCACAAAATCGAGCGGAAAATACTGGTACCAGGGGACCGGGAAGGGCTGGCGGACCGTGAGCGTCTCGTAGCCATCCTTCACGAGCTTGACGTTGCGGGTGCCATAGTAGACGAAATCATGCGACACGGGGGTCGTGCCCAGTTCGTAGTCGTCTACATACACAAGCGCCCCGGGTGGGCTGCTGCGGATGGTCATACGCCGCTGCACGCAGCCCGTGGCCAGGAGAGCGACGGCGGCGAGAATGGTCAAAATGGACGCTCGCATGGGCTGGACCGTAGGGCATCGTTAAGCGTGTCGCCAGACCAAAGAAGGCGTTCTGGGGCCGGTCCGAAAAGAGGCATGGAGAAATGGACTGACAAAACGGTAAACTGCGAGTTTTCGGCAAATCGTTATCCTCCCGAGGCAGTAACGCGTGGGATCCGGCAAGAGCCTCGAATACTGCGATCTCACGGATGTCGGCCGGCGCCGCTCCAATAATCAGGACGCCAAGGCTGTCCTCGACGCGTGGAGCTCGGAGCAATATCGCACGCGTGGCTGGCTCTTTCTCGTGGCCGACGGCATGGGGGCCCACGCTGCCGGTGAAATGGCGAGTGACCTCGCGTCCAAGAGCGTGCCGCTGATCTATGAAAAGCTCGCCGTTCGGTCTCCGCCGGTGGCCATGCGAACAAGCATTCAGCAGGCCAATGAAGAGATCCATGCGCGGGGTGAAAGCGCGATGGACCTTCGGGGCATGGGCACGACGTGTACCGCCATCGTCATCGGCCAGCGGGGTGTGCTGGTGGGCCATGTTGGTGACAGCCGGGCGTATCGTGTGCGAGGCGGCCGCATCGAACAGCTCACGTTTGACCACTCGCTGGCCTGGGAAGTCGAGGCGCAGCGGGTCAAGAATGGCGATGCGTCGTCGGAACATGCACCGAGCGTACCGAAGAACATCATCACGAGATCCCTCGGACCTCACTCCAAGGTTGATGTCGATCTCGAGGGACCGTTTCCTGTTGCCGAAGGTGACGTCTACGTCGTGTGCAGTGACGGGCTCTCGGGACAGGTTGCCGACGAGGAGATCGGCGCCTTGGCCGAGGCGCTCTCGCCTTCGGAGGCCGCGGCCGCCCTGGTCGGCCTTACGCTCGTCCGTGGCGCCCCCGACAACGTGACCCTCGTCGTCGCTCGTGCAGGAACAAAAGAGCAAACCGCTTCAAATGCCAACGCCACCCCGTGGCCTCTCACGGAATCCAAACCGACGGCAGCCACTCCCTCCCTCCCCGTAGGCACGTTGGCAGTCGCGGCCGGAGGATTGCTCGGGGCGCTCATTCTCAATCCCTACGCGATGCTCGCCGAAAACGGCCCGCTTGGCGGACTGCTTGGCGATCTGGCCTGGCCGCTCGGCCTTGCCCTCACCGGACTTTCCATCCTCCTGTTTGCGGCAGGCACCGTGGCTTCGATCATCACCATGATGCCACCCGCAAGCGACGACCCGCTCGTTCTGCGGCCCGGCGCGAGGCTTGGCAAGGGCCCCTATCGTTCCTACGACTGCAGTCTTTCAAAATCGATCGTGGAAGGAATCGTGGCGAGCCTGGAGACTGCCGCTGACGGTCTTGCCGACGCGGATCGCGAGAAGGCCATCAACTACACGGCTGTCGCCCGTAAGGCCTTGGACAATGGCGAGCTTTCGAAGGCCCTGGCGGAGGCGGCAACGGGGATCGCCGTCTATCGCAACGTGGTCGTGGCGGCCCGCAAAAACGAGGCTCGCCGAGCCACGGCCGACTGACCCGCTCCTCGGTCCTTCGACCCAAAACGAGCCTCGGCATGAAGATCATCACCCGCTACGTGCTCTGGGAATTACTCCAGGTATTCCTGGTCGCGCTTTCCGCCCTCACGCTGTTCATGCTTGTCGTAGGCCTCGTCAAGGAGGCCCAACAACAGGGCCTTGGGCTTGTGCAGATTCTCATGCTCGTACCGTTTGTCATCCCCGAGGCGATGCGATTCGCCGTCCCGGGCACGATGCTCTTTGCTGTGGCCAGCGTGTTTGGCCGCATGAGCGCGTCGAATGAAGTGACGGCCCTCAAGGCCGCCGGGGTTTCCCCGATGGCCGTCATCTGGCCGGCCATCGGCCTCGCCATGGTGGTGAGCTTCGTCTCGGTCTGGCTCAACGACGTGGCGGTGTCGTGGGGCCGCGATGGCATCCGCCGTGTCATCGTCAACAGCGTTGAGGAGATCATCTACGGACGGCTCCGTCAGCAGCGGAGTTACAGCACATCACAGGTCTCGATGAATGTGAAGGGGGTGGACGGGCGGCGGCTCCTGCGTCCAACCCTCACGTTCCTGTCGAGTGATTCGGGCACGCCCGCGACGGTGTCGGCGGAGGAGGCGATGCTCGAGGCGAATCCCGACGCCGGCACCCTCGTGGTGACCTTCCGAAATGGCACCCTTCATATGGGCGACTACACCGCGTCGTTTCCAGAGACGATCGTTCGCGAAGTGCCACTCGATGCCGTGAGCCGCAAGGAGACAACATCCACGAGCCCTTCGGAGATCGCCATGGCCAATTTCGCGAAGGCCAAACAGGCGCAGATCGACGTCATCGACAAGGTCGAGCAGGTGGCGGCTGGCAAGATCGGGATCGGGCTCGTGACGGGTCGCATCGAGCATGCGCTCCCGGGATTCACTCGGTACGAGCAGGATCTCCTCACCCACGAACGCAACCGCCTCACGCGGGTGATCATGGAGCCATGGCGACGATGGGCCAACGGCTTCAGTTGCCTCTGCTTCGTGCTCGTGGGGGCTCCCATGGCCATTCGGCTGCGCAATGCCGACTTCCTGACGAGCTTCTTTCTCTGTTTTCTGCCCATTCTTGTCGTCTACTACCCCGTGTTCATCCTGGGCGTGGATCAGGCCAAGCGCGGTGCCGTGCCGCCGGCCGCGGTCTGGCTTGGCAACGTTCTGATCGTGCTCTGGGGCTGGTGGCTCCTCCGTCGGGTCATTCGCCAGTAGAGTCTTTCACGTTGGTGGGCCAGGCCGGCCGCCCTTCCGTTACGGCTTTTCAACTACGGCTTTTCCACGCCGTGATCTTTTTGGAGCTTCGACGATGACAACCATGAAAGCCCTCGTGAAGCGGCAGGCAGCGCCGGGGCTCTGGCTCGAGGACGTGCCCGTGCCCACGATCGGGATCAATGACATCCTGATCCGAGTGGACCGCACCGGCATCTGCGGCACCGACCTCCATATCTACAACTGGGATGCCTGGGCCCAGAAGACGATCCCCGTGCCGATGGTCGTGGGGCACGAATTCGTCGGCGAGATCGTGGCCGTCGGCGCGAACGTAAGCGACTTCTTTCCTGGTGAGATCGTGTCGGGCGAAGGGCACGTGGTCTGCGGGCGCTGCCGCAACTGCCTCGCGGGCCGCAGGCATCTCTGCAAGAGCACCTCCGGTGTGGGCGTGAATCGTCCGGGCGCCTTCGCCGAGTATCTCTCGCTGCCGCAGACGAATGTGTGGCACCAGGCCCCTGGCGTCGATCTCGACGTCGCGGCCATCTTCGACCCGCTGGGCAACGCGGTCCACACCGCGCTCTCGTTTGATCTGCTTGGCGAGGATGTCCTCGTCACAGGCGCCGGCCCGATCGGCATCATGGCCGTCGCCGTGGCCAAGCATGCAGGTGCTCGGCATGTCGTGATCACCGACGTCAATCCGTATCGCCTGTCACTCGCGAAGCAAATGGGCGCCACCGTGGCCCTCGATATCCGCTCGGGCGATCTCACGCAGGTGATGGCCGAGCTCGACATGAAGGAAGGCTTTGATGTCGGCCTCGAGATGTCGGGGTCACCAGCCGCGCTTCGCCAGATGCTCGACGCCATGTGCCACGGCGGCAAGATTGCGATGCTCGGCATTCCATCTGAGCCGATTGCGATTGACTGGAACACCGTGGTCTTCAACATGCTCACGATCAAGGGCATCTACGGCCGCGAGATGTATGAGACCTGGTACAAGATGACCGTCATGATCCAAAGCGGCCTCGATATCTCGCCGGTCATCACGCACCGCTATCACTGCACCGAGTTCGAGAAGGGCTTTGCTGCCATGAAAACTGGCGAGAGTGGCAAGGTGATCCTGTCATGGAGAGACACATGAGTCGCGATCGACTTTGGGAATCGCTCGCCGAACAGTCGGCCGCTATGCGTTCTGCCGGCACGTACAAGACCGAGCGGGTGCTCAAAGGCCCGCAGCGTTCTCGGATCGAGGTCGGCGACCGCACCGTCCTCAACATGTGCGCCAACAATTACCTGGGGTTGGCCGACCATCCCGATGTCGTGGCCGCCGCCCGCGAAGCCCTCGACACCTGGGGCTACGGCCTGGCCAGCGTGCGGTTCATCTGCGGCACACAGCAGCTCCACAAGGATCTCGAGGGCCGCCTCAGCCGGTTTGTCGGCATGGACGACACGATCCTCTACAACTCCTGCTGGGACGCCAACGGCGGCCTCTTCGAGACGATCCTCGGCCCCGAAGACGCGATCATTTCTGATGAGCTCAACCACGCGAGCATCATTGACGGCATCCGGCTCTGTAAGGCATCGCGGTTTCGCTACAAGACGAACGACATGGCCGACCTGCGGGCCAAGCTCACGGAGGCCAAGGGCAGCCGCTACCGGGTCATCGCCACCGATGGCGTCTTCTCGATGGATGGCCATCTCGCCAACCTGCCCGGCATCTGTGATTTGGCCGACGAGTTCGACGCGCTCGTGATGGTAGACGACTCCCACGCCGTCGGGTTTGTCGGCCCACACGGTCGCGGCACCCCCGAGCATTTTGGAGTGATGGACCGGATCGACATCCTCACCGGCACGCTTGGCAAAGCCCTTGGGGGCGCCAGCGGCGGCTACACGTCTGGCCGCCGTGAGCTCATTGACTGGCTGCGGCAGCGATCCCGCACCTACCTCTTCTCCAACACGGTCGCCCCGCCCATCGCCGCCGGCGCCGTCAAAGCCCTCGATCTTCTCGAAGCCTCGACCACGCTTCGCGACACGCTCGCGGCCAACACGGCATTCTTCCGCGACGAGATGACCAGCCGCGGATTCTCGATTCTGCCCGGCGAGCACCCGATCGTGCCGGTGATGCTCGGCGATGCGGCCGTCGCCACCCGCATGGCCGACCTCATGCTCGCTGAAGGCGTCTACGTCATCGGGTTCTCCTACCCGGTCGTCCCACAAGGCAAAGCGAGGATCCGCACGCAAGTCTCCGCCGCCCACTCCCGCGGCGACCTCGAACAAGCCATCGCCGCGTTTGAGACGGTCCGTATTCGCATGGGGTAACGCCGCGAATCCATCTCCAAGACGCCGACGTTGAAACGCAAACGAACCGCTGCCGAGAAGGAACGCCAGCAGAAGTTCATAACGGTCTTCATGAGCGGAAAAAAGGATCCGCGTACCCCGTCCGCCGATGATCGAGGGAATCTCCGCCGACGAGTTCATTGCCCGCGATGCAGACCCGATTTGGCTCCACCAAAACGAACTCGGGGAGCTCATGCCAGAGCAGTGAAGGCTTCCTCGGTGCCGTGCACATCGACGGCAGACACCTTTACGCGTTTTCGCATGAAAGGACAGGCATCTGCGCAGCGGGTTCCACCGTCCGCTTCGACCTTCGGCGTCCGAAGTGCCTACGCCAGTCCTATCCGTCAGGTGTATCGATGAGTTGCTGGAGCCGGGAGGCGAGCAGCGGGGGATAGCGGCTTGGCCAGGTGGCGTCGAGCAGGCCGACTTCGAGCATGTCACGAACGTGAGTCTTGTCTCTGTCGCGATATGACGTGAGTTTCATCTGCACCAGCGCCTCGAGAGAGAGCACACGGTAGGAACGGAAGGACTCGCTCGCGGTCACGTCGGGCGCCGCGGCCGGATCGTCGGGACGCACTCGCTCGTTGGCGAAGAGCACATGCACCGCGTCGCGGGCCCTGGCTCCAGGACCGTCAAGGAACATCTCGATCCCTGCCGCCCGCCGCCGCACGAAGCCAGCCGTCGCGAGGGCCTGCTCGGCCCGCTCGAGGTCGGTCCGACGAAGCATGATGTCAACATCCTTTGTGAACCGCACCGCCGACTCATCGACCTGCTCCACCCAGGCCATCACGGCATTGCCACCGATCACCGCGTACGGAATCGCCGCACCCTCGAGGGCCGCCGTCGATCGGAGGAGTCGGTCGCGCACCTTTTCCACGGCTCGCTCCAATCGCTCCAGCGCCAATAGTCCATCCCACTCGGGCATCGCCCAATAGGCCCCAGAGGCGTGAATATCTCTCCCATGGATCGTACCTCAAACCGGACGCCTGCCACCAACGCGCGGCGACCGTAAGCCGGAGCCGACGCCGGGACGGCGGCGACGGCGCGAAAGTAGATGCCCGAAGGAAGCGTCCTGAGACGTGGCACGGGCAACCCCGAGCCACGCAGTGCGACGCCTCGAGTTGCCCAATGCTGAGCTACCCTACGCAGCAGCAGCGTGGCGGCGTGGGCGGCGGCGGCTGGATGGATGGTCGGCGTGGCCGAAGGTGTCGTGGTACCACGCGTAGTGACGACGAATGGCTGCCGCAAGCGGGGCCAATATCCGGATGGCGGTGGCCGCTCGTCTTGACGAGCGCGTCCCGCAGTTCTTGCGTGGCAGGAGCACGGGGGCATCGAGTCCAAACTCGCGACAGGCCCGCGCGAGGCCGTCTTCGACGTCGTCAAAATGCACGAGCCGGGTGCTTGGCCACGCAGGACCACCGGCATCGAAGAATCTCTCGTAGGTCGGCAACCGTCCGCCGATGGCCAGGCCCACGAAATCTTCGAAGCGTCCTTCCCAGGCTGCCGTTACAAGCGTGTCGCGAGGATTCGGGTTGGTGTCCCCCTTGCGCCAGTATTCGTAGAGCGAGGTGAGCATGTCGAGCGGTTCGCGGACGACGCCAAGAATGCGAATACGAGTGGGAAGCGATGGGTTCGGGTCGATCGGAAGCCGCCAATTCGAGAACCTCGCGACATACCGTAGGCGATCGATCGCGGGGAGACTCCGGCCACCCGAGAGCCAGGCGAGGCTTCGCCGCACGTCCACATGGGGATGGCCGGGCCGCAGATACCGGGCGTCGGGAAAATTCCGCCGGAACCACTCCGAGATCGCGGAACCCGCGGTCTTCGGATAGTGGGCAAAGGCGATGTTGGCGGCGAGGCTGTAGAGCATGGAGGCTCTATCGGCAGTTGCCGCCACCCACTTCGCCCGTTTCCCCGATCTCAGTCCGCGGCGTGAAAGGGAGGCGACCAAGGCAAGATGGGAAGCTGCTGCCCGTTCCACGCGACCAAGAAATCTGGCAGAATCTTCGCATGCGACCCGGGGGGTTCCCGGCCGCGTCCATCCGATCAGGAGTTTTCATTTCAATGGCCCGTCCCGTCACGCTTTTCACCGGCCAGTGGGCCGACATGCCGCTCGATGACCTCACCCGCAAGGCTCGCGAGTTTGGCTACCAGGGCCTCGAGCTCGCCTGCTGGGGCGATCATTTTGATGTCGCGAGGGCGATGGAGGAGAACGGCTACTGCGCTGCCAAACGGGACCAACTCGAGCGGCATGATCTCTCCTGCTACGCCATCTCGAGCCACCTGGTTGGCCAGGCTGTTTGCGACCGGATTGATGAGCGACACAAGGCGATCCTTCCGCCGCATGTCTGGGGCAATGGCGACCCCGCCGGCGTGAACGAGCGAGCCGCTGAAGAAATGAAGAACACGGCCAGAGCTGCCCAGAAGCTCGGCGTGTCGGTCGTAAATGGGTTTACAGGCTCGTCGATCTGGCCCTACCTCTATTCATTCCCGCCCGTGTCCGAATCGATGATCGAGGCTGGCTTCGCCGAGTTTGCAGAGCGGTGGCACCCGATCCTCGACGTCTTCGCCGAGTGCGGCGTGCGATTCGCGCTCGAGGTGCATCCCACCGAGATCGCCTTCGACATCTTTACAGCGGAACGGGCACTGCGTGCCCTCGGACGGCGCGAAGAGTTCGGCTTCAACTTTGACCCGAGTCACCTCCACTGGCAGGGCGTCAACTCGGTCGAGTTCATTCGCACGTTCTCCGACCGGATCTATCACGTCCATATCAAGGATGCGATTGTGACGCTCAACGGCCGCACCGGAATCCTCGGAAGTCACCTGAATTTCGGTGATCCGCGACGAGGCTGGGACTTCCGTTCGCCAGGCCGTGGTGGTGTCGACTTTGAAGAGATCATCCGGGCCCTCAACCAGGCCGGCTATGAAGGACCGCTCTCTGTTGAATGGGAAGACTGCGGCATGGATCGTGAGCACGGTGCCGCGGAGGCTGCACGATTCGTCAAGAATCTCGACTTCGCGCCGAGCAACGTCCAGTTCGACGCGGCCTTTGCGGAGTCGTGACACGAGCCACGCGACGGATGCGGCAGATTGTGTGGCCAGTGATACTCGTCACGATTGCTGGTGTGTTCGCGGCATCCGCCGCGGCCGCCCCTCGGGGCCAGCCTGCGAAGTCGCTCGAGAAACTTGATGAAGAATATGCAGCGGCGGAGAAGGATCTTCTCCGCCGCTGCACAATCGACACGCTCGATGACCTTGCCGCCATCGTCGCGGCCTGGTCGCTACCGCACACTGACGGGCAGCAGGTCGCCTTCTCGATTCCCGCCAGCGTCGAAACGCCACCATTCGTCGAGTCCGACACTGCTCGCGGGATCTGGAACGATTTTTTGGCGGCGCGGCGAGCGCGGGCCGCCGGGTTCTACGAGCATGCGATCTACGCCTCGCGTGCCCACTCCCGCCAGCCAACGCGAGCCGAACTGGCTCAGCCCAACCGTGTTTCTCCCCCCCTGCCCCAGGCATCCTGCGAAGCAATCCGGCTGCTTTTTCTGACGCTCCGTGACGACCCATCCCATGAACGTGCCCGCACCGCCGCTGGATACGTGCGGCGAGGCGACCGCTGGGAGTGGCCGGAGGTAGCACGGCGGCAGGACAAGGGAGAGGAATTCGATCCAAACTTCGGCTGGATGCCCCAAGACAAACTCACCCGTGCTCGCGCCGGCGAGCGGTATCTCCGCGGCCGGTGGATTCCTGCTGCCGAGGACGATGCGAAACCACGCGAGGTCAAGCACGGCCGACAGTTCAACGCCGATCACTGGGAGATCGTCTCAACCGCTCCGCCGAAGGCCACCGGAGAGGTCGCGGCGAGCCTCGAAACAGCACGTCTCATATGGCTTCAGGTTTTCGGAGCTTTTGCTTCGGAGCCAGCCGATCTGGAAAAGCGATTGGCAGGTCGTGGTCGCATCCTGCCACAGACACCGCACTCTGCGATCCTCTGCGGCAGCCGACGGCAGTTCATGGCCGAGCTCCTAAGCCTCGAGCCGAATGTCACCATTGCCGATGGCCTCTACTGGCAGCCCACCGCCACAATCTGGTTCTTTGCCGATCCAGCCACGCCGCCAAAGACCACCGTGTGGCACGAGGGATTTCACCAGCTCTTTGCCGAATCACGTCCCGACTACCTGAGACTGAAGGCTGACCCCGGAAGTCGCTCTGGCTTCTGGGCCGTCGAGGCCGCGGCCCTCTACGCTGAGTCAATCAAGGAAACCCCGTTTGGCTGGACAATCGGCGGCCGTGATGCAGGCCGAGTGCCCGCGGCTCGGGCTCTCCTTGTAAACAACACCTTCTTCATGCCGCTCGCCGAATTCACGGCCCTGGGTCGCGATGATTTTCAAGCATCGACTCGCATCACTGAACTGTATGACCAGTGCGGTGGCCTCGCCGACTTCTTCATGAATGCGAGCAACGGCCGCTATCGCGATTCGTTCGTGGAATATCTCACCCGCGTCTATTCCGGCACTGCCGACCCCGACACGCTCTCCCGCCTCTGTCGCCGTTCCTACGGCGAGCTTGATGCCGAGTACAGGGAATACATGGAAACTACGCAGTCCTTCGCGCCATGATGGAATCCCGATTCGATCGCTGGCAGCCGTGCCACGGCGGATTCCAGTATGTGTTCTGTGAGGGGTTGCCCGTGTCATGGAGCCGGCGTAGGAAACCGAGCGAAGCCAGGATGGCGAAGCGAGGTTTCCTCCGAGTGAGCAAAGGGCAGGATGCCCGTAGCGAACTGCTTCACGCTCGGCGGGCCATCCCTGGCCCCGGCGAGCTTGCCGGGCCTCCGCCCGGCGGCCGACCGTCCAAGCGGCCGTGCCATTCTGTCCCTCAATACGGATCCAGCGAGGGGTTGCCCGTGTCATGGAGCCGGCGTAGGAAACCGAGCGAAGCCAGGATGGCGAAGCGAGGTTTCCTCCGAGTGAGCAAAGGGCAGGATGTCCGTAGCGAACGTCCGGCGACATGATATGGGCAACCCCGAGCCTCGGGCAGCGCTCTACCTCGAGTTACCCGAGCGTACGGCTGACGGTTTTCGGCCAGTCCCATTGCCGCGGATTGAGCACGCCCGCACGGGTCCACTACACTCGCCGCAGTTCACACGCCCCGAAGGAGTACGCATGCCCGCCCCCGATATCGACCGCCTTGCCATCGACACGATCCGCACCCTCTCGATGGATGCCGTCGAGGCCGCCAAGAGCGGCCACCCCGGCACACCCATGGCGCTCGCACCGGTGGCCTACACCGTCTGGAAGGACTTTCTCAGGTACGACCCGATCGATCCCCTGTGGCCAAACCGCGACCGCTTTGTTTTGTCGTGCGGCCATGCGTCGATGCTGATCTACTCGCTCCTTCATCTCGCGGGTGTTCGCAAGGCACGGCCAGGCGAGACTGGCCACGACGACCTGGCCATCTCGCTCGAGAGCATCAAGCGATTTCGCCAACTCGATAGTGTGTGCGCCGGGCACCCCGAGCATCACCTCGTCGCGGCCATCGAGACCACGACCGGCCCTCTTGGCCAGGGCTGCGGCAACTCGGTTGGCATGGCGATGGCCTCCAAGTGGCTGGGAGCCCACTACAACCGGCCCGGCCATGTGCTCTTCGATTACGACACCTACGTCTTGTGCAGCGACGGCGACCTCATGGAGGGTGTCGCATCGGAAGCCGCATCGCTGGCGGGCCACCTTGGCCTCGACAACCTCTGCTGGATTTACGACGACAACTCCATCACGATCGAAGGCGAGACTGAGCTCGCGTTCAGCGAGGATGTCGGCAAGCGTTTTGAAGGCCTTGGCTGGCGGGTTGAACGGGTCAACGATGCCAATGACACCGCGGCCCTCGGCCAAGCCCTGAAGGCCTTCACGGCCGAAGAAACAAGACCCACGCTCGTGATCGTGAAGAGTATCATCGGCTATGGAGCGCCGACGAAGGCTGGCTCCCATGCCTCCCACGGCGCGCCGCTCGGCGCCGACGAGATCAAGGGCGCGAAGAAGGCGTATGGCTGGCCGGCCGATGCGAGTTTTCTCGTTCCGCCCGAAGTGCCCGCGCGATTCACCGCCACGCTCGGGAGTCGTGGAGCCACGGCCCGAAAGGTGTGGGAGGATGTGCTCGAAAGCTATCGCACGGCCAATCAAGCCGCGGCGACAGAGCTGGGGAATTTCCTCGGCGGAAAGCTCCCCGCCGGGTTGGATGAGGCCATTCCAATTTTTCCGACCGACGCCAAGGGGCTCGCTAGCCGCGTGTCGTCGGGCAAGGTGATCGAAGCGATCAGCAAAACGGTGCCATGGTTCCTTGGGGGCTCTGCCGATCTTGCCCCCTCGACGATGACGCTCGTCAAGGATGCCGGGAGTTTCGGCAGGCACGACTACGCCGCCCGCAATATGCACTTCGGCATTCGCGAGCATGGCATGGCCGCTGCCTGTAATGGCATGGCGCTCTCGGGGCTCCGGCCGTACTGCGCCACCTTCTTTGTGTTCTTCGACTATCTCAAGCCGTCGCTTCGGCTCTCGGCCTTGGGCGAGCTCGGCGTGATCTACGTGCTCACCCACGACTCGATCGGCCTCGGTGAGGATGGTCCGACGCATCAGCCAATCGAGCAGCTTGCGAGTGCTCGTGCGGTGCCCGGGCTTTCCGTGTTCCGTCCGGCTGACGCCAACGAAGTGGCCGAGACCTACCGCGTCGTGATGCAACGGCCTGACAGGCCTGCGGTGATCGTGCTCTCACGACAGAACCTTCCGACGCTTGACCGCACGCGGTTCGGGGCTGCCTCGGGCGTGGCGCGGGGCGGGTACATACTTCAGGACGCCGACGGTGGCACGCCCGAATGTATTCTTATTGGAACCGGCAGCGAGATTCCGATCTGCCTCGATGCGGCCGCTGTACTTGCCGCTGACGGCATTCAGGCCCGTGTGGTCAGCATGCCATCCTGGGATCTCTTTGCCGAGCAGGACGAGGCCTACCGCGAGAGCGTGTTGCCGCGAGCTGTTACCGCACGTGTCGCCTGCGAGGCCGCATGCGGATTTGGGTGGGAGAAGTGGATTGGGGATCGCGGAATTTTCGTCGGCATGAATTCCTTTGGCGGCTCGGCACCCGCACCCCAACTCTACGAGCATTTCGGCATCACCGCCACCGCCGTGGCGGATGCGGCGAAGCAGTCGCTTGAGCGAGACTGAGCCGCCGGTGCCACCGGCGCCAAGGCAGGTGCCACCAGCGCCAAAACGGGTGCCACCAGCGTTAAGGCTGGTAGTGCGACCCGCCGATCACAGCATCATCACAGTCCACGCCTGCGGCGACGGCGCCGTGATGGTTGCGGTAGAGGTGATCACCATCTTCGTGAAGGGCGTCTCGGTGCCGCCGCTCGAAATGGCCATCCTCAAAGAGGATGTAGTGATACCCACCGGGATGGTTGTTGCTCTGTTCGCAACAGGGAGCCGGGGCATCGGCGAGCATCGGATGGGTTGCCCGCCGGAGATCACGATTGGGCTGGAGCCGACCTTCCGAGCACCGATGGCCAAGCGTGTACCCAAAATCACCCCCCATCCGTCGCACAAGCTCGTCAAACTGCGGCGTTCCAACGGCCGCCTCGAGCTCCTCGCGACTTGGCACGCGGAACCTTCCATCGCGAGCGAGCCGCGAGTCGGGCACAAGGATCGCTCCGCCGTCGGCAAGGAGCCGGTGTGCCGAGACGAGCGTGGGCGCATAGAGCCCAGCCCGGGAGAGCGGGCCGCCATCGGGAGGCGTCGGGAGCATCCGATGATTGTCGCCGTACCCGTGGAGGGCCGAGGCAACACTTTGCAGGTTCCGCTCGACACGGCGGGCCCGCGAGTCGGAAATCGCGTCGTAGACCAATGGGAGGACAAGGATCGAGGCGGCCAACGCGGAAGCCGCAAGGAGGATCTGGTCAAGACGCGGCCGGCGCGATGGCGAGGCATCCCGGACCGGAGTCATCGGTCGTCGAAACGGCACCGTCTCGACCTCGCTCGCCGAATGGGCATGGACAAATGCGACTGTCCGTGCCGCCAAACCGACCGGCGCCGCCAGCGGCTCACGATCATGGCGGAGCGGGTCCGCAGCCCGCCTCAAGGTGTCGAGATCTCGCCGGAGGCCCTCGCCTTCTCGGGGGTCAGCCAGCGCGGCCTCGACGTCCCGTCGTTCGGCGTCATCAAGCGCATCGAATAGATACCCAACTAGTTGCTCTCTCATGGCGTCTGCTCAACTCTCGAAGGGATCATCGTCCACGACTCCTGAATCAATCTGTCTCGGCAACCCGTGGCTCGGCACGCTGCCACGACTCGTTGAGCTTGAGAATGGCCGAGTGCAATCGACTCTTGACGGTGCCGACGGGAATCCCCAGCACGTCGGCGGCCTCGCGATACTTCATGCCCTGGTGGTAGACCAAAACAAGGGCGGCCTTGAGCTGCTCGGGAAGGTCGTCTACGGCCGAACGCACCCAGGCGCGTGCCTCCTCGTCTTGAAGCTCTTCGGCAGCCGTGCGGCCATTGCCGGCCAGCATCTCCACGAGAGTCCCGAGATCGTCGTTGCCAGGGCCACGATGATCGAGGCTGATCATCCGGTGCCGCTTGTTGCGGCGCTGGGCATCGATGGCCTGATGGGTGGCGATTGTGTAGAGCCACGGCCGAAACCGCCTTCCTTCCTCGAACTGCTGGCATTTGAGATGCACTTGGAGAAAGGTCGCCTGGAAAACGTCTTCCGCCATCTCGGCACTGCCGAGATACCGACGGAGGTAGTTGAATAACTCAACCTCATACCGATTCACAAGCGACTCGAACGCCGCGGGATCGCCGTCCACGCGACATCGGCGGAGGAGCTCCTCGTCGGAGACACCACCGCACGAACCACCCCCATCCTGGGAGGGGTTCGCTTGGCCGCCAGTGCGTGAGTCATGCAAATCCATAGGTAGGTACGCGGCGGGCGGCTGATTGGTTCGCCGGCAGGGCGGGCTACCCCGCGATTGAAAGCGGGCCAGAGTATACCCCCGCTGTCGATCGGGGATGCCAGGCCTGTGTCCCTGCCGCGGTTTGACATTTCCGGCCCGTCCACCGACATTCCGGCGATCTCCCATGACAACCTCGCACCGCTACCGCTGGGCCACCGCAGGCGACATCAACGCCTTCTTTGGCCTGTCGCTCGACAATCTCACGGGCCTCGTGCTGACCGTGTCGCTTTTGGCAACGGTGTTTGGGTATCCCGTCGTGTTTGCCCTCGGCCACCTGGTGCCGGGCACCGCCGTCGGTGTCGTCGTGGGTGACCTCCTCTTCACCTGGATGGCGTTCCGCTTGGCGAAGCGTACCGGCCGAACCGACGTCACAGCCATGCCACTTGGCCTCGACACCCCGAGTACGTTTGGGATGGTCTTCTTTGTCATTGGCCCTGCCTTCCGCGCGGCCCTCGATGGTGGGCTCGATGAGGAGGCGGCTGCACGGCACGCCTGGCACATAGGGATGTGCTCGATCGTCGCCAGTGGCTTCTTCAAGCTGGCCTGCGCACCCGTGGCCGGCTGGATCCGCCGCATCGTGCCCCGAGCGGGCCTGCTCGGGAGTCTCGCGGCGATCGCACTGGCGATCATCATGTTCTTGCCGATGCTCGAGATCATTGCCTCCCCGTTAGTTGGTCTTGTCTCATTTGGCATCATTCTCGCGACCCTCACGGCAAGAGTCCCATTTCCCCTACGGATCCCCGGCGCGCTCGCCGCCCTCCTGATCGGTTGCAGTATCCATTACCTCGGGAGCTGGGCAGGGTTCATTCCCGACAGCCTGGTCCACGCAACAATCGATCCTGCCGCAGCGCTCTGGCCAACGGAATGGCTTCGAGCCCTGCGACTCGAATGGCTTGAGGCGTGGCCCGATACCATTCCTTATCTGCCGATCGTCATTCCCTTTGCGCTGGCCACGGTCGTCGGCGGCATTGACTGCACGGAGAGCGCCGCGGCGTCAGGCGATGAATACAACACCGGTAGGGTCGTCGCCGTCGAGGCGATTGCCACCGTCATCGCCGGTGCCTGTGGCGGCGTGATCCAAACCACACCGTACATCGGTCACCCAGCCTACAAGGCGATGGGAGGCCGCGCCGCATACACGCTTGCGACCGCCGTGTTCATCGGTATCGCGGGGGTCACCGGAACCTTCGCGTGGCTCTACCAGGTCATCCCCGGCCCAGCGATCTACCCCATCCTCGTCTTCATCGGTCTCGAGATCACGGCTCAAAGCTTTCACGCAACACCCGAGCGGCATTATCCGGCCGTCGCCGTCGCCTGCATTCCCGCGCTGGCTGCTCTGGCAAAGATCCTATCGGACAAGTTCCTTCCCGCTGGTGCTCAGCCTGTCGGCCAGCTTGTCACCGACCTCTATTCCATTCAGATCCTTTCTGCCGGTTTCATCGTGACGAGCCTTGTCTGGGCCGGCCTCGTGACCGCACTCATTGACCGGCATCTCCGTGCCGCCGGGATCTGGTGCCTGGCGGCTGCCTCGCTCACCCTATGTGGCGTGATCCATTCCCCGTTTTCGGATGGAAGGCTTTTCGTGCCGTGGGATATTGGCGAATTGCCCACGGCGGCGGCAGGACGTGGGCCGCTCGAGATGGCAACGGCGTATGCGATCCTTGCGGCCGTCTTCGCCGCGTGGAGCTTCTGTGACCGCGGTGAGCCACGGCCTCACTCGAGCCCGTAGGCACCGGCCACGGGGATGCCGAGTCCTCGGAACTGCGTGCGGGACAGGAACCGCGGCTCGAGGTTGAACGTCACGCCGACGTTGTTGCGGCTGTAGTCGACGTTGAAGCCGAACGTCATCAGGAACGACTCACCGATCCGCACGAGCTGGAAGTTCTGACCGATATTCCGCCCGGTGAGATCGAGGGCTCCGCCGAAGGAGCTCGCCCACTTGGGACTCATGCGGTACGTGTAGGAGCCGGTCAACACGGACGCATCGATCGGGCCACCAAACTGATTGAAGCCAATGAAGAAGCTGCCGCGCGGGGTGCGATTGAGCAGGGCACCGACCGTGTAGAGCTGCTGGCCCTGGGCGAAGAAGTCGATGTCGGCGGTCGAGACGATCGCCGTCCGATCCCCCACGTGCCACCGGAAGTCGTACTGCCAGAGCCCCATCAACTGGCCAAAGTTCTGGTCGGTGACTGGAAAGAGCTCGCCATCGACATCGAACGTGATCCAGTCGATGATCCGCCGGTTGCCAACGGGGCCGCGTTTGGTCTGCCACCGCTGGTGAGCACCGAGACGGATGGCCGTGAGGTCATTGGCGATTTCCGTGGGGCCAGTGACCCAGCTCCCCATGCCCCGCCGCACGGCATAGGTCCGCGGGTCGTATTTGAAGTCGGGGCCAAACACGAGCGCCCCCGGAAGCCCTCCAGGTGGAACTCCGTAGTCGAAGAATGGGATATTGCGTCGGTACTGGTTGATCGCGTCGTCGTCGATCTGATCGTACAGCGGGAACTGGTCGATGCTCTGCGTTGCGTTGGCGTAGGAAAACTCCGCCTCGAAGACAACCTTGTGGGCCAGTCCATTGAGGTTCCAGAGACGGCTTTCGACCGAGTTGTCGGCCGTCCACATTGGCAGGCTCGAGCGGATGCCCACCTGACCGTAGGCACGGTCGATCGGCTGTTGCGCCAGGTCGTTCCCCCAGTGGGCCAGTTCGCCGAGCGCGTAGGGCACGATCTTCACCGCGCCAGCCTGGAATGGCAGGTCAAGCTCCTGACGAGTCGCCACCCGCTCACCAATGACATTCGCCTCGTAGGGAAGGAGGGTCCAGATGTCGAGGCCCTGCCCGGGCGTCGGCGTCTGCGGCAGTGCCTGCCGGGCGTACGACACGCCCGAGTGGGCATACCAACTGACGGCATCCCGCAAAATGGGCTGGCCGAAGACATAGTGATCGAGCCGAGGCCACCACTCCGTTTGCGTGAAGAAGGGATCGACTCGGACACCCGTGAGAAGCCGAAGCTCGCGGTTCTCAACCGGCCTCCGGAGATCGAGCCACGTTCGTTGCTCGTAGCCCTCCTCCCATTCCGCCTCGTAGTACTCCTCGAGGAAGTTCATGTCGCTGATCCAGCCCGCGGTGCCTCGAAGCTGCCAGCCGCCAAAGAAGCTGTCGGTCGTGCCACCGAGATTCTGTCGGTGACGCCAGAACGATCGGCCGCGGAACGTGCGATCCGGAAATCCCGGATAGGTGAAGTTTCGGCGAAAGAGGCCGAGGTTGTCGCGGCCCACGTCACCGATGAACCAGGCATCGAGGTCACCACTGGCCGGCGTCTGCAGGCCCAGGAAGCCGGGTCGGTTATAGAGAAGGGATGTGCCGCCGCCGAAGCCGCGAAGGCTCAGGTAGTCGGCGTTCAAGTTCCAGTCCACACCGTCAGGCGGCCGACGCCAGCCGAGCACCTGGAAGGCGTCGAAACCGGTGAGTACCTGCGTTCCGAAAATCTGGTCGTTCTTGAACTGCAAATTGTTGATGTAGAACGTCGGCTTCTTGGCATTCGTCCCGAAGTAGGGCCACCAGAGAATCGGTACCTGGCCGAGGGCCAGCGTGTTGCCACGGCTGCTGACATACTGCTGGTGTTCGACGACCGGCTCACCCGTTGTCGGATCGATGAGCGGGGTGCCGAAGGGATCAGCCAGGGGAACCTGTTCGTCGGTGAACACAATCTCCCGAGATCTGAGCTCCCACGTCGGCATACCCAGCCGGCTCGAGGTCATGCCGCTTCGCTGGGCTTCAAACCGACTTCGATCGACCTGCCTGAGCACGTCAGCCCGGATCTTTACCGCACCGGCGTAGTTGTCAACCGGCGTGAGAACTGTCGCCCCGGTAATGACGCCCGACGATCGCGGCACGTCGTAGAACATGTTGGCCGCTTCGATCACTCGCTGCCCCTGGCGGAAGACGACGTTGCCCTCCATGTAGAGTTCGAGAGGCACGTCCGCCGACTGCGCACTGCCGTCGAGATCGGGCTGGGCCGAGCCGCTCGTCCAGATGACGAGCCGGTCGGTGGCGATGTCGAGCGGACCGGCTGGGTCTACGCCATCAACGACGAGATTCACGCCCGATGTGATGACCGCGATCCACTCGGTGCCCGAGGGGCTCGGATACCACTTCACATTGAGCGGCACGCTCGACCGCGGGAAGGCACGCAGCCGACGGCCTGCGGGGGCTGCTGCGACGGACGGTGCGACGGGGGCGCCAAACTCGCTGAACTGGGTCTGCTGGATCGGGGCTTCGTCGGTCTCATCGACGGCACTCGTCGGCGGCGCCTCGTAGAGCGGTGGTGGTCCAGCCGATGGCACGACGCTGGCAAACTCGAGCGAGGGATCACGGAGGTACCAGAACCTGCCTGCCCAGCGAGGACCGCGAACGCTCGATGGGTCGGCGGCGTCATCCGCCCGGGAGGTCACACGAACATCGCCGGCCATACGCACGAGCATGCTCCTCACTCGCGGCTCCGTTGCCGACTCCTCGTCGCGTGACCGTTCGATCCAGATCACGGCCTCGTGTGCCTTCGCTCGTGTGCCCCCCTGCTTGATCGTGGTGCCACCGGTGAGATGCCAGACGTCGTAGTCACCCTCACTCCACCGCGCGGCCTGCGTTGCGGAGATCGTGACGGGCTCAGATGGATCGACGGCAGGCACCTCGATGCGACCGGCCTCTTCGATCGCGGCCGCCAGACCACGGGCAGGAAGGCTTGCAAGCGCGCCTGCAGGCGCACCGAGCGGTGGCGCTTGGTCCTGCGACAACACATCGTCCGCCCGAGATGTTTCATCCGCGATCGCGCAGAAGTTCACCGCACAGCCCATTGCCACAAGCAAGAACATCATCCCGAGCCGTTGCGGCGGCGAGCCGCGAGACTGATACCGGGGCACAGTGGCTGGTGTAGAGCGAGGGCGCACGAGGTCCACGGAACCTGCGGGGGGAACAATCTGGGTGAAAAACCGCGGAACAATAGGAGGAGTCCTGAATCGCGGTCAAGACTTCGCGTCCCGCGATTCTGGAGAGCTGGGTAAACTCCGTGTCTCGGCATCGCAGCTTCGCCAACCCGCCTTTGCCCTGTCCTCTCGAGCGAGTCGCCGCCGTGCCCGAGGTTTGCCAGCCAACGCCCACACCCCAGCCCCCCACCGCTGCCGACAGGATTGCCGCGTGGCTTGTCCGCCACCGTCTGCCGCTGGCCCTGGTCGCGGTCGTGCTCGTCGGCATTTCTGTGGAGCGGGCACAGTATCTCGAATTTTCGCGTTCGATCGACGCGATGTTCGATCGATCCGATCCGGCGATCCCACCTTATGCACGGATGACCCGCACCTTTGGCGGCAGTGAAGTCGTGCTGGCCGCCTATGACGACCCCGAGTTGTTCACGCCCGAAGGAGTCAGGCGGCTTGGTGTTCTTACCGCGAGGCTCCGGGCGCTTCCGGGAGTAGCCGCAGCGACGAGCCTTGCTTCGACGCCACTCGGAATCCAGATCATCGCCACCGACACGAATCCAACGGCTCGCCGGATTGTGAACCTCATGGAGGGTTATGTGGTCGGTTCTGATCGCCGGACGGCTGCCGTCGCCTGCACCCTCGAACCTCCCTCCCCGACGCTCGAGACAGACCGTGAGCAGGCTGTGTCGCGAGCCGGCACGATCGACTCGCTCCGAAAGGTCATGACGGAATATCCATCGGGCACCGTGGCCGGCGAACCGGCAATGCTCCGCGATGGATTTGCCATGCTCGAATGGGATGGGACGGTGCTTGCCTGGGCAAGCGTGGCACTCACAGGCGGCGTGCTGCTTTTCTTCTTCCGCAGCGTGCGGTGGGTCATCGTGCCGATGGGCGTCGTGCTAACGGCCCTGTGGACCACCCGTGGCGTACTTTCGGTTGCCGGTCTGAAGCTGACAATGGTCTCGACGATGCTCTCGGCGATGATCACTGTGGTCGCCATTGCGACCGTGACACACCTCATCGTGGCCTACCGCCTCCAGCGGGATGCCGGCCATGAACCGGCTGATTCCCTCCGCCGGGCGCTGGCAATTCTTCTCTGGCCTACGGTTGGGGCTATTACCACCGACATCGTCGGCTTTGGGTCGCTCGTCGCCAGCCGTGTCGGGCCGGTACATGATTTCGGGGTCATGACAGCGATCGGCGCCGGCATGGTACTGGTCGCTGTCGCGCTCGTGCTCCCATGGCTCGCCCTTGTCGGTCGATTCGATGCCGATCCGCGACGGGCCTGGGGAGAAACGGCCCTCGAGATCGGTCTCGAACGGCTCGTGCAATGGCTCGTACGGCACCCGCGGCCCATCCTCGCGAGCATCGCCGCCGCCGTGGCAGTCGCCACCGCAGGCCTGAGCCGGCTCGAGGTGGAAACTGATTTCACCCGCAACTTTCGTCCCGGCAGCCCCACGGTGTCGGCCTATGAGATGGTCGAATCACGGCTCGGTGGCGCAGGCGTGCTGGACGTCCTGGTGCCCGTGCGAAGCAGCATCACGGCGAAGGTTCTGGGACGCGTGGCGAGTCTCGCCGAGCGGCTGCGGCATGAGGTCACCGTCGATGGCAAGCCGGCCCTCACGAAGGTGATCAGTGCAGCGGATGTCATCGAGGCAACGTCACCGGTGTCGCTCGAGCAACTCGAAGCCTCCATCCTCGGCAGCCTGGCAATCGCCCCGGTGCTCGAGGTCATGCGTCAGCAAGACCCTGAGCTCGCAGGGGCCCTGGTCGGGAGGGATCCCGTGGATGGCAGCACGTGGCTGCGGGTGATGCTTCGGGCCCGCGAACGGCAGCCCTCCGAAGCGAAGCGGGCCATCATTGCGAGCGTTCGGCGAATTGCGGCGGAAGAATTTCCAGCCACCGAGAATGGCGGGGCGGAGGTGACCGGGTTCTTCGTTCTCCTGGCGACTCTCGTAGAACGGCTCCTCGCCGATCAGTGGCTTACGTTCGCGATCGCAGCCGCTGGCATTTTCACCTTCTTATCGCTGGCATTTCGCAGTGTCCTCTTGGGTGCCATTGCGCTTGTTCCCAATGGCCTCCCGGTCTTCGTGGTCCTCGGCCTCCTCGGGTGGGCCGGGGTTCGGGTCAACATGGGCACGGCCATGATCGCTGCGGTGTCGCTGGGCCTGTCGGTGGACAGCTCGATCCACTACATCACCGCATTTTGTCGCCAGGTAGCAGGGGGCAGCACGATCGCTCCGGCCCTTCACGCTGCCCATCGAACAGCCGGCCGTGCGATGATCTTTTCAACCCTCGCGCTTACCGTCGGCTTCCTTGCCCTCACGACCAGCGGCTTCATGCCGACGGTCGCCTTCGGGTGGATTTCCTGCCTGACACTCTTGGGCGGCCTCGTGGGCAATCTCGTCGTACTCCCGGTGCTTCTCGCGCTCCTCTGGCCCTGGCTGAGACGAGGGTTTCCGACGGCCACTGACCAGGTACAACTCAATCCCCCTACGGAGAATCAACCATGACTCGCGAGTTCCTTCCTGCCGGCACCGCCGGGATCATCGAAGCCTGCCCGACCACCGATCCCGCGTCGCTTCAAGCCGACGCCATCGTGCTCTTTCTCGCCGAGGAAGGTATTGGCCGCGGGACTGCTGCATCCGTGGATGCCGCGACTGGCGGTCTCCTGGCCCGTCTTGCAACCGCCGGCGAAGTTTCGGGCCGGCGCTATGACTGCGTTTCGCTCTTGGCACCTGTGGGACTGAAGGCCGGGCAGGTGCTCGTGGTCGGCCTGGGCCGTAGCGACGAGATCGACACAGGCGTCATCTACCGCGCCGCCGCTACCGCGGCACGCCAGCTCGCTGGCCGGCCGCGGAGCCGTGTGGCCTTCCTGTGCGAAAGCACATGGGACACACCATGGGTCGAGCAGGCCGTAGCAGGGGCGGCCGTTGGCATGGTGGGGCAAGACCTCTATCGTGCCGAACCCAAACGCACGCGATTCGGCACAACCCTTTGGGTCGGAGCCGACGCTGCAGCGGTGGCCCGCGGGGCATTGATCGGTGACGGCGTCAACCTCGCCCGTCGGCTCGTCAATGGCTCGCCCGATCACATCTATCCGGAGTCGTTTGCCGACGAGGCAGCAGCCATCGCCGGCCGCACCGGCCTCGAAATCGAAATCTGGGACGAGCCTCACCTGCGTCGTGAGCGATGCGAGGCGCTCCTCGCGGTGGCCCGTGGCTCCGTTCGCTCCCCGCGGCTCGTGCTCCTTCGGTATCGTGGTCGCCCGCAGACCAGCGGCGACCATCCCGATCTGGCCCTCGTGGGCAAGGGGGTTACGTTCGATTCCGGAGGCCTGTCGCTCAAGCCGTCGGAGTCGATGATGGGCATGAAGATGGATATGGCCGGCGCCGCGAGCGTGCTTGGGGCCATCGCCACGATCGCATCACTGAAACTGCCCGTCGACGTGGTCGCTGGTATCGGCCTCGTTGAGAACATGACGGGGCCGGCAGCCTACAAGCTCGGTGACGTCATCACGGCTCGCAGTGGCACGACGATCGAAATCCATAACACGGATGCCGAGGGACGGGTCGTGCTCGCCGACGTGCTCGATGTGGTCCGCGGTCTGGCACCACAACGGATGATCGACCTGGCCACGCTGACGGGCGCCTGCATGGTCGCGCTTGGCAACGATATCGCCGGCCTGTTCACGAACAACCAGGCCTGCTGTGATGCCCTGACCACAGCCTCCCTCGCCATGGGTGAGGGCGTCTGGCAACTCCCCATGGATGCCGACTTCGGCGAGCAGATCAAGAGCGAGGTGGCCGACATCAAGAATGTGGGGGAAGGCCGATGGGCCGGTGCCACGACAGCGGCCAAATTTCTCGAGCGGTTTGTCGGTGATACGCCTTGGACGCATGTCGATATCGCGGGGCCAGCCTTCGCCGAAAAGCCTCGCCCGTGGACCGACGGCGGCGGCACCGGCGTCATGGTGCGGTCCCTCGTCGAGCTCGCCCGTACGACTGCCTGACCGTTGTGTGCTTGGTGTTTCGCCACGATCTTTTCGAGGCGCAGCGGCGGGGCCATGAATGGCCCGTCGGTCTTACAGGAGCCCCTCGAGCTCATCGACGAGCTCGCCGAAGCGGGTGAGGGCTGTGGCAACGGGTTCCGGGCTTTCGAGATCGACGCCGGCGTCTCGCAGGAGGTCGAGGGGCCACTTCGACGAGCCACCCTTGAGGAAGCTGTGGTAGGCCGCGAGGGCACCTGGTTCGTTCTCCGCGACGCGCTTCGCGAGCGCGATCGAGGCGGCAAGGCCCGTGGCATATTTGTAGACATAGAACGCCGAGTAGAAGTGCGGAATCCGGAGGCACTCGATCTCGAGCGCTTTGTCAATCGCGAAGTCACCGCCAAAGTAGGCATCGAGCAGTTCGCGGTACATGAACCGACATCGCTCGAGAGTGAGCGGCTCGCCCTTCTCAGCGCACGCGTGGCTCCGCCGTTCGAACTCGGCGAACATCGTCTGCCGCACGATCGTGCCGCGGATCGAGTCGATCTCACGGGCGATGATCGCTGCCCGCTCCTGCTTGGTTTCCGCTCGCTGGAGGAGAAGTCGCGTAAGGAGTTGCTCGTTGAACGTGCTCGCCACCTCGGCCACGAAGATCGTGTAGCCGGCATACTGGTAAGGCTGAGCGTCGGCGGAGAAGCGGGTGTGCATCGAGTGCCCTGCCTCGTGGGCGAGTGTGAAGACATGCTCGATCGCGTCTTCCTGAAAATTCATGAGGATGTAGGGATCGGAGTCGTAGGTGCCAGAGCTGAACGCCCCCGAGCGCTTGCCGGCGTTGGGGTAGCGGTCGCACCAGCGTCCCCGAAGACCTCGCTCCATGCGGGTGCAATACTCGGCTCCGAGCGGCTCGAGCGCCGTCACGATCACATCGACAGCCTCATCCCAGGTGTGCCGTCGCTCGAGCTCGGGTACGAGCGGCACGTAGCAGTCATAGTGATGGATCTCGGAAAGCCCGAGGGCCCGCTGCCGCAGCCGGTAGTAGCGGTGCACAGCCGGCAGGTGCGCACGCACGGCAGCGATGAGCTGGTCATAGACAGCCAGTGGCACGTGATCTTGGAAGAGTGCCGCTTCCACGGCGCTGGGGTAGCCCCGAACCCGCGCGGAATAGACATCCCGCTCCACGGAGCCAGAGAGCGCCGCCGCCAGGGTATTCGCGTGGCCCTCGTATTGGGCATAAAACTGGTGAAACGCCGTCTTCCTGACCTCCGGAACGGTATCGTGGAGCAGCGTTGTAAACGTTGCGTTCGAGAGCTCAATCTGCTCGCCCTTCCCCGTCGTCACACTCCCGAACTTCATGTCGGCGTCGGTGAGCTGTCGGAACACCATGCCCGCGGTGCCGGCGAACGTGCCCTGCATCGCGAGGAGTTTCTCTTCGGGCTCCGAGAGTACGTGGGGCCGTGTTCGCACGAGCCGCTCGAGCATGAGGCGGTATGGAGCGAGCGCGGGCAGATCCATCCAGGCGGCAAGTTTTTCCGGGGCGATCGCCATGATCTCGGGCCGGATGAAGCTCGCGGCCTCGCCGGCACGGGTGGCGACATGCTGAAAGCGACCGACCATCCGTTGGGCGTCGGCAGCGGCCGTATCCTCACTCGCGCGGAGCTGGGCGTAGGTGCCAAGCCGATCCCCTTCGCGATCGAAGGCCAGGTCATGCACGAGGCATTCAGCGAGCCGTTTGGGCGAGCTGCCGAGGGTTCCCGCGTAGGGAGCAAACTGCGGAATCCGTTCCTCCCAGACCTCGAGCGCTTGGTTCCACTCATGGTCCGACTGGAAAAGACTCGCGAGATCCCATGTATCTCCGGCTCGCACATCCTTCCGCGCGGGCAGTGTCTTGATGGAGTTGGAAGTGTCGCTCATCGAGGAAACCTTTCGTCAGGAAAAAAACAACGGCCGGATCACCAACGACTTCACAACCGCCAGCATGCCGTACCCCAGGCAAGGCCGCCGCCAAACCCACAGACCACGACCGTGCTGCCGGGGCCAATCCGTCCGGTCCGCCAGGCTTCGTCGATCGCCAGTGGGATCGATCCGCTCGACGTGTTGCCATAGCGGTCGAGATTCATGAACACCTTCTCAGGCGACAGCCCGAGCGCCGTACGGATTCCGTCGATGATCCGGGCGTTGGCCTGGTGGAGCACGAACAGGTCGACCTGCTCGAGGGAAATGCCCGCGCGGTCCACGGTCGCTGCGATGTTCTCCTCCGCCACTCGAATAGCCCACTTGAATACCGCCCGGCCGTCCATCTGCATGAACTGCTCTCGGTGTGCGAGGCCCTCGGCCGACACCGGCCGCCGAGAACCACTCATCGGACAGGCCAAAAGCCCCGCTCCTCGGCCGTCGGAGCCGAGCGCGAATGCGAGGAGACCCTGCTCACGGCCATCTTCCGCCGGCTCGGTTGCCTCGAGCACGACGGCACCAGCACCATCACCAAAGAGAGGCCACGTTTTTACATCCTCAGGATCAATCACCCGTGAATTCGTGTCGGCTCCGATGACAAGTGGCATCCGGCTCGTGCCTGCAACCACGAACTGGGCTGCGGTGACAAGCGCATAGGCAAAGCCAGCGCACGCAGCCGTCACGTCCATCGCAGGCGCATCGAGCCCCAGCGACTCTTGGACGATGCAGGCGGTCGAGGGAATACACATGTCGGGCGTGAAGGTGCCCAGCACGAGCAGATCAATGTCTGACCGAGCCACAGAGCCGCTGGCGATCGCCGCGAGGCCGGCCTGGGCTGCCAGGTCACTTGTTGCCATCTCGGGGGGCGCGTGCCGGCGCTCGTGGATCCCCGTTCGCGCTGCAATCCACTCGGGGTCACAGCCGAGCCTCGCGAGGTCGGCGTTTGTGACAATCTCCGCCGGCACGGCGCTTCCAATGCCGGCGAGGCGGAAGCCCAAAGCACGACCAAATCGCGATGGCCGTGGCGAGGTGAGAATGTCAGACATGCAAATTCCACCGGCCTGTGACTGGATGCGCGGTCTTGTTAGGGAGTCGGTTCAGCCGGTACTTCCGACGGCGGCTCTTCCGGCGGCTTCGCCTCGATCACGTCGCCTTTCCCAAGCCGTATCTTCGCATACTCCTCGGCGGAGACGACGTAATACCAGTCGGCGAAGCGTGCATTGAGCTCGCGGACCCGCTTCTTGGCGGCCTCGACCTTCTCGTCGTACGCCTCTTGGGCCAGTCGGTTTTCGCGCTCCACCCGCCGCCGCTCCTCGATTGCCGCCTGGGCCTTGGCCTCAGCTTCCTCGGCTTTCGCAAGCGCGTCTCCGGGGCCTTCTTCGTCGGCAGGCTTCTCAGACTCGTTCGCTGGTTTTTCCGTCTCGCCATCGGTCGTCGTCGCCGGTGCTGTTTTGCCTTCTGCATCTGCATCTGCATCCGCATCCGCTTCGGCAGAGTCATCGGCGGCTTCCGGCACCTCTGGGAGAGGCTGCAACTCCGGCTTGTCGAGGAGGCTCTCGTTCATCCGCGCGACTACAAAGAGATACCGACCACCTTGGTCCGCCGCCGCATCTGCCTCACCGTCAGCCGCTGTGCCAGCCTCGGGCTCGACCGTCGTCTGGTTCCCAAAACGCAGCAGGTACTCGACGCCGTCCTTCATGCCGACCACCGTCTCGCCACTCGACGAGAGAATGACTCCGGTCTGAAACGGAAAAAACCCACGTTGGGCGAGCGACAAGACAGCCTCACGGTCACCCGTGAATTTCTCATCCGCCTCGAGCTCGGCACTCAAGCCCGCGGGCTTCCTCGCTACGTCCACGATCTTGAGGTCACCCAGGGCGTTTCGAAGATCGTTGAGCTTGGTAGACGCAAGCTGCTCGTCGTCGGTGAGCGATCGCTCCTCGGGCTTGTTGCCCTTGGAATACTCGATGAGCTTCGCAAGCGACCATGCTGCATCCTTGTCGTCATAGGCCAACTCGATCGTGGCAACACGATCCTGCGAGACCATGAGCCCGGCAGAGGGATCGACATCGAACGTCGCGGTGGAGTCATCGATTGTGAGCCGCCGGACATCCCACGGCGAGAGCTTCAGAAGATCCTTCTCGATCCAGTCATCAAACTTGGTCGTGAACTTCGTCGTGTCGATCTCGACCAAGTACACCGGATCCTGCCCTGCCCGACGAACGAATCGCAGGGTGCGGCCCCCCGCATCGCGGCCCGCTGGTCGTGTGTCTTCTTTTCCGACAACGAGGCGGGCAAGACGGTTGCCCGCAGCATCTGTGATCTCGATAAGCCGGCCCACACCCGTCTCTCCGGCCTTGACCTTTTCGCCATCGGGCTCGATGACGCCATAGGTCTCGTGATCGCCTGGCGAGGTACTGATGATGTCGAGAATCGGCTTGTCGATGAGCTCGGTCGCAGCGGCGGCGAGCTGGTCACGGGCGTCCGCTGGGTAGTTCTGGTGCGAAGGCAGCACCCACACCCCTCCCTGCTTCACGACCTTGAACGTACGGAGTGCGGCCATATCTTCATCAAACGACGTGATCGCGAGGCTCGCCGCCTTCGAGGGATCAGACAGCTCCGGAAACAAGATTTTGGTCGTGGCCGCGTCGCCGCCGGCCTCCCGGTAGCGGAGCACCGGTCGCACCTGGAGCCATGTGCCTATCGCGAGCAGCACGAGGCCTGCAACCACGAAGGCCGTGGTTCTCCCTGCTGGTGTGCTGCCCGCGATGCTCAGCCCGCGTTCGCCGCTCGGTCCGTTCATTGAGCCACTCCTGTTTATCTCAGTCTCGTCTTCGCCACACCCTCGCGCTCCTGCGCGCGGCGGCGGAAGAACACAAAGAACGCCACCACCAGCGGCGGAATCGGAGGCAGGAGCACCGCAAGCCACTTCTGCCGATCCTGTTCCCGCCGGATATCCGCCTCGAGACCGCGCTCGACCTTCGACACCTCGGCATCTCGCTTCCGCCTGAGCTGCTCGATCTTGGTATCGAGCTTTCGCTGGGCGAGTCGTTGGCTGGTGGCAAGCTGCTGAATGGCCTGCATCGCCGCCTGCGGATCGGCGTTGCCCTGCTTCTCGAGCTCTTGAATACGTTGTTCAAATGCCCCGACGTCTTTCTGCATGGCTTCATTGGCGTCGGATTCGGCCTTGTCGAACTCGGCAATGAACTGTGCTCGCTTGTCGTCGGCTCGGTTGCGGGCGTCGGCCACCGCATCTTCGATCCGCTCGAGCGTACGATGCTTCGGCTTCCGCTTGCGGATCTCGATGAATCGATCGTCGCCAGCGAGCATGTCGAGGAGATTGAGGGCGAACTCAACATTGTCAAAATCGAGTCCAAACACCTCGTCGGGGCGACTGCGCAGCCCGAAGATGCGGCCTTCGAGCATGTCGATGTCGGTCACCACAACCGCTTTCACGGGGCCTTGCGGGGCCGCGGTCTCACTGCCCTCGGCAGTGGCCTTGGCCGGTGCTGGCCCTTCCACGAGCACAGCGAGCACGAGCGACTCATCAGAACGCTTCCGGAAAATCGGCAACTGCCGCATGTCACCCATGCCGAGGAGTCGCTCCACTTCCGCCGACTCGATCGTGCCGCTCTGGTCAGCCGCGGTCCGCACCAGTGGCGTCCATGTGACATCCGTTCCGTCGATCTTCTGGAGGGCTCCCGGGAACGGGAAGAGCACCTCGCGGAGCCCTGCCGTGGCGGGAGACTTTTGGTCAAACCCAGCCTTTGAATCTGAAAGTGTTTCATCGATGAACACGAACTCCGCCGGCAGGTCGAGCTTCCGGTGGGGATTGTGGTCCTGATAGACGATGACCGGCGCGGCCCCCATTTGCCCCATGGCTGGTCGGCCCGCCGTCGCTACCAGTCGCGTGCCGAGCGCTTCCCAGAGGAGATTGAGGTCTCCCTTGGGCTGCCCCTGTGGACCGAACATCGACATCGGCCCCATCGGGCTCTGGCGAGGCTGCGATGTGCCGGGAACGCCCTGCATGAGCACAGGCATGGGGTCTTCAAAGATGACCGTCGGCTGGCCATCCCGCACGGCCGCCACGAAGTTCACCATGTGCTCGGGCCCCAGCGACGAGGGCTGCACGGCCAAGAGCACATCGAACCGATCTGTGATCGGCGCGGAGGCGTCTACCTGGATCACATCGTACTGCTTCTCGAGCTCGGAAACGATCGGCTGCCGTGGCCGACGCTGACCGGACATCATGTCGAAGCCACCGAACAGGTCGGCATCGGTCGTGAGGAGACCGAGCCGCTTCCGCTTCTGCTGGGACACGGTGACGATCGAGCGAATGAGCTCGTATTCCACCGGCGTCCCCTTGTCGAAGAAGGGCACGACCACCTTCTCGAGGCCGCTCGTCACGGCGGCCCCCAGGATGATATCCTCGTCGCGATAGGCACCGCGGACGCGGGCCAGCACGGTGACCGGCTCGATCCCGAACTGCTGGGAAGCAAGTGCCGCTTCCTCCGTCTTGGGCTCCGCCGAGATAACCTCGACCCGTACGCGCCCCCCCCCAAGCCGTTCCATCTGGCGGAGTGTGTTGAGAAGGTTGAGACGGGTCTGAGCATAGTCCTCAGGAACGGTCGGACTGACATAGGCCTTGATGTCGATCGCACGGCCATCTTCGAGCGTCCGGAGGAGTTTCCTCGTGTCCGGGGCGAGCGACGAGATCTGCTCCTGCGAGAGATCCCCACGCACATCCACGGCACGGAACAGGAGCGCCAGCCCGACGACCCCGGCGGCGAGCCCAAGCGTTCGCACGAGGTAGTGAACTCCCATGGCCGCTCCCTCCTTGCGGCTGGTCCAATGCCGCCTCCCAATGAGCACCATCGAGAGATAGAGGCTGACGGCTACCACTCCCAGAAACGAGACAATTGATGACAGGCTCACGACGCCCCGGCCGAAGTCTGAAAAATTCTCAGCGAGGCTCCACGGCTTGACCCATGCCGCGGCCTTCGGTCCCATGACAAGCCCGGCGCGGTCGGCCAGGGCAAGCGGGGCATTAAAAAGCATGCCCAGAATGAACCCCACGGTGAGGTTGCTCGTGAGAAAGCTGGCCACCATGCCCACGGCGAGCATGGCCAGCCCCGTAAACCAGTACCCGAGGTAATTCGCGAGAAAGAGTCCCGCATCGGGCGTGCCCCAGAAGAGCAGAATCACAAGATTGCAGACGCACGAGAACATGAGTGCCGCCGTGAAGATGCCCACGGTGGCCAGATACTTCCCCACGACGATCTCGAGGTCGCTGGCTGGGATCGTGAGGAGAAGTTCGTCGGTGCCCTGACGCCGTTCATCGGCCCACACGCTCATCGTGATCGCCGGCACGAAGACCAGCAGAATCGAAGGAAGGTAGAGGTTGAGTTGGTCGAGATTCGCCAGGTTGGCGTTGAAAAACTCGGGGGGCCAGAACGCGGCGAGTGATCCGAGGAGCACGAACACGCAGATGAAGACGTAGCCCGTGGGGTTCGAAAAGTACGCGACGAAGTTCCGCTTGAAGACGGCGTCAAGAACATGCCATTTCATCGGGATCAGTCCTGCTCGCTGGAAAAATGAAAGGGGGAGGGCGAGGGTCGGGAGGGCGGAGCCGGCCGGGCTCCCGGGAAAAGCCGCCGCGTCATGCCGAACGCGTGAGCTCGTGGAATCGTTCGTCGAGGCTGCGGCCATCCTGGCGAAGCTCCGATGGAGCGCCATCGAATCGAATCCGGCCCTCGGAAATCAGAACGACGCGGTCGGCGAGAGCCTCCACCTCTTGGAGAATATGGGTCGAGAGGAGGATCGTCTTCTGCTGACCAAGCCGACGAATCGTCTCACGCATCTCGCGGATCTGATTGGGGTCGAGGCCACTGGTGGGCTCATCGAGAATCAAGACGTCGGGCTCGTGGAGGAGCACCTGGGCCATGCCCACTCGCTGCCGGTAGCCTTTGGAGAGCTTGCCGATCGCCTTGCCGATCACACTGCCCAGCTCGCACTGCTTCACGACCGCATCGATCCGGTCCCGCTTGCGACTCCCGGTCATGCCCCTGGCGTCTGCAAAAAATTCGAGGAGGGTGCGGGGCGTCATGTCGGGGTAGAGCGGGCCGTTCTCAGGCAGATAGCCCAGTCGCTCAGCCCCCGCGAGCCGGTCGATCGACATGTCATGGCCGGCGATCAGCGCCCGGCCCTCGGAAGGAGCGAGGTAGCCCGTCAGAATCTTCATCGTGGTGCTCTTCCCCGCGCCGTTCGGCCCGAGGAAGGCGACGATCTCGCCCCGTGGAATTCGGAAAGAGACGTTCTCGATGGCGATGAAGTCGCCGTAATACTTGGAGAGGCCGTCGGCCTCGATCATGGCGGGACTGGTGCCGTCGGCGGTCATGGAAACTCGCTGGGACAGTTTGGAGACGGGAGAACCTCCCTATTGTTCCCCGATCCCGCCGGGGCGGCAATCCCTGGGTTGAGATACCCGCCCCCAGAGAAGCACATGACGCGTTCCTCGCGGTTCAACGGCTGCTGGAGCTTCCCGAAAGTGGCTCGATGCGAGGGCCTCGCTCGCCCCGCCGCCAGGCGACATGGGAGAGCCAGGCGTCGGATGCGTCTGGCCTATCGGAGCGATAGTGGACGCCCCGGGTTTCCTCACGGGCCAAGGCCGCCGTGATCATGAGCCGCGCGACCTGAAGCATGTTTTGCAACTGCCACCCCTGAGGATCGGAGAACTGTCGGGGGAGCACGTACCGACACCACCCTTCGATCGCCTCAAGCGCCTCGCCGAGCGTCTCACCCGTTCGTTCGACGCCCACCTTTCGCCACATGACCGCTTGAAGCGAGTTGCGAATGTCAGCGAGGTCGAGGGGCACACCGCCATTGTCCTCGGCGCGTGGGTTCGCGATGGGGGGCACGTAAAATGCTTCGCCGCCCGGCCAGCCCTCGGCAAGTATTTCTGCCGCGACGGCGCGGCCCGCCCGCGCGCCATACACGAGGCCTTCGAGGAGGCTGTTGCTCGCCAGGCGATTGGCCCCATGAAGACCACTCGAAGTCACCTCACCGGCAGCGAAGAGGCCTGACAGGTCCGTTCGCCCTTCGTCATCGACCGCCACACCCCCGATCATGTAATGAGCGCCAGGCCGCACGGGGATGCGGTCACGAGTGAGATCGAGGCCGAACTTTCGGCAGGTCTCAGCCATCCCTGGAAACATCCGCTGCACGGTCGCGCGGTCAAGGTGAGAGAGGTCGAGGTAGACACTCGCGTGATGCGTTTGATGCATCACCTCGGTAATCGCTCGGGAGACAATGTCCCGGGGCGCGAGCTCGGCCCGTGGGTCGAACTCGGGCATGAATCGCCGGCCGTCACGATCCACGAGCCAGGCACCGGCTCCTCGAACGGCCTCGGTGATCAGGCTGCGGGATCCACCAGCGATATAAAGGACCGTGGGGTGAAACTGCATGAACTCCATGTCCCGAAGCTCCGCTCCGGCACGCCACGCGAGCGCCATGCCGTCACCGCTGGAGCCCGGGGGATTGGTCGATTCGCGGTAGAGCTGCCCTGCCCCGCCCGTCGCGAGGATCGTGCGACGCGCCCACACGAGCGTCTTGCCATGAGACGGATTCCAGACAATGGCCCCACGGCAGCGGCCCGCGTCGGTGACAAGATCGATCGTGAAGGTGTCGGACCAGACTTCGAGGTTGGCGAGCGTTCGGGTTTGCTCGATGACCGCCCGCATCACCTCGCGGCCCGTCGCGTCTCCGAGGGCGTGCACGATGCGGTGGTGGCTGTGCCCCCCCTCACGGCCCAGTTCCAGGCCACCATCCCGCTCGTCAAACCGCGTGCCCCAGGCAATGAGCTCACCGATTCGGTCCGGTGCCTCGCGGACAACCGACTCGACGACATTCTCGTGGCAGAGACCGCCACCCGCCGCGAGCGTGTCGGCGATGTGGTTATCAAAACGGTCTTCGGGATCGACAACGCCGGCAATCCCTCCCTGCGCCCACTGGCTCGACGAGACCCGAAGGTCGTCTTTCGTGATCACGGTCACCGAGAGGCGAGGGTCGATCGCAAGCGCGGCACGCAGCCCAGCGAGGCCACCGCCGAGGATGAGCACATCGGTAAAACAATGCGGCACCCGCTTGGGGCCGAACGAGACGAGGTAGCGAGGCCCCTCGATGCCATCATTCATTCGACGCTCGTGCCCTGCATGAATGCCTTGAATTGTTCGCGGTAGTCGCTCGGTGGCCGGCTGCGGCGGCCCTCGGCCTGCCCTCCCTTGTGATCGGTGGGCACATCCCGGCTGCTTTGAACCCCACCGGGGCGGAGGCCGAGGCTCCGAACGGCCTTCTCGTATTCACCCCGTTGCTGGGGATCAGGGCTGTCGGCACGTGCCTGCATCTGCTCCCAGCGAGCGAGGAACGCCTTCGCTTGTTCGGGGGTCCATCCGAGCGAGTCGATGACGTCGGTGCGACCCTCCTCGAGTGAATCGCGAAGGTGCTCGATCGCGAGATTGGCTGCATTGCGGGCATGATCAAGGTTTTGCTGGGTCCACTGCATTTCCCGCCGCTCTGCTGCAGCCGCTGCATTTCCTTGCCGCCCTGTCTGGTCGGATGCACCCCCCTGTGCACCAAGCCCCACCTGTCCTTTGCCCTCACCTGGTTGACCTTCACCGGGCTGACCTTCACCGGGCTGACCTTCACCGGGCTGACCTTCACCGGGCTGACCTTCACCGGGCTGACCTTCACCGGGTTGACCTTCACCGGGTTGACCTTCACCGGGTTGACCTTCACCGGGTTGACCTTCACCGGGTTGACCTTCACCGGGTTGACCCTCACCGCGCTGGCCTTCACCTGGTTGACCCTCACCGCGCTGGCCTTCACCTGGTTGACCCTCACCTGGTTGACCCTCACCTGGCATAGATCCGTTGTCGCGGTCTTGGCCGCCATCCTTCGAACCGGTTTCCTGGCTTTGATCCCGGTTCTCGAGGATTCGCTCAATCGCCGTGCCGTCGTCAGTACCGTCCGCGGCAACTGTTGGCTTCGGCGAAGAACTTCCCTGATCGCCGTCTGCACCGCGTGACTCCTGAGCACCTTCGCCCTTCTGACCTTCACCCTTCTGACCTTCACCCTTCTGACCTTCACCCTTCTGACCTTCACCCTTCTGACCTTCACCCTTCTGACCTTCACCCTTCTGGCCTTCACCCTTCTGGCCTTCACCCTTCTGGCCTTCACCCTTCTGGCCTTCACCCTTCTGGCCTTCACCCTTCTGGCCTTCACCCTTTTGGCCTTCACCCTTTTGGCCTTCACCCTTTTGGCCTTCACCCTTTTGGCCTTCACCCTTTTGGCCTTCACCCTTTTGGCCTTCACCTTGAGCCTGACCCTCTTTCCCCTGCTGGCCCTCCCCCTGCGATTCCTGACCGGTACCGTCGCCGTCTCCCGCTTGATTACCACCTGCATCACCGCGATCATCGCCAGGCTGGCCGTCCCCCGGGGCGTTTTGCGATCCCTCGGGCTGCTCGCCGTCACCGGCCTGCTCGCCACCAGCCTCCGGTGGTGGCGGCTCCTGCGGCGGCGCGCTTGCGTCAATCTCGAGCGCTCGCCATTCCGTCACGGTCCTGTTTGGCTTCTCCGGCCGCGTGTCGATGGCGACGGCGCGATACTCGAGCCTGTTCCCGGGGCCGGCGGACAGCGACTTTGGCACGAGGGTGGCGGCGCCGTGAAACCGGAGCCGTGGCGGACCCACGATCAGTTCTTCACCCTTCCGGATTTCACCACCAGCGAGCCTGGTTTCAACATGGACCTTCGTCAGGCCAAAGTCGGGGTCAACGGCTCGAATCCGCACCGTCACAGGTGCGTCCGGTGGCACTCGAAGCACCTTCTCTTCAGGCACCTCGATGGCCACCTCGGGCGCCACGTCGGGCGTGACCTCGATTCGGTGTTCTATCTGGCCGATCACATCTGGCTGCGTTGGCTGACCGTCCTCGGACCGCGGGCGGTAGATGAATCGATAGGAGGAATACCTGGGCCCCGTACGGTCGGTATTCAACTCGAGCGCGAGCGTCGCTTTTCCGATCGTGCCGGCTGGTCGCTCCAAGGTCATGCCGACATTCCGGCGACCATCACACCCCAGATCCATCGCCGCTGCATCGAGCGGCCTGTTCGCTTCGGCCACGATGGTCACCCGCGTGCCCTCGACCCCTCGGATGTCCCCCTGCCACGGGAGCGACTCACTCTCCCGATGCATGTAGTCGGGATACTCATAGCGAAGCTCTCGCACCATGAATGTTGGGGCATCAATAACCGCCACACGCACTCGCTCACTCCGACCGTCGCCTGCCACGACCTGAAGCTCCACCCCATGATCGAGACCACGGTCGGGGCCTGGCACAACCGCTGACCGCGTGCCGGTGCCAGAGGTGACCAGTGGGGTTTGCCAGGGAGCCCGCGACGCGTCGATCGTGCCATCATCGTGAAGGGGCGTGACAACAAGCAGTGGCCGCTCATCGGTCTCGAGCCCATCAATCAACGCGGAGACTACGAGCTGTCGACCCCGCACCAGCTCCGCCTTTCCGGCAACGACGACGATCGCCTGGTTTGGCCCCGCGGGCCCTGCTTCCTCTCCTGGAACCCGCCAGGCCAACTGGGGCTGCTCGATGCCAACCCGAGCGGGGGCGGCCATACCGGTCCAGGGAGCCACCAGCCGCGCGGCTGACACCACAAGGCTCTTGGGAGCCAAGACGGCATAGAGCACTGAAAGACACACTAGCGTTGAGAGCGCCCACGCAAGCCATACCGCCGGCGTGCGATCGACCACGCCATCGTCAGAAACCCCCGACAGCCTCCTGGCGGCCCGTCGACGGAGGCTTTTTACCACGGGCTCCGCCGCTCCATCAGGCCGCTCGCGCACGAGCACCGCATTGACAAGATCATTGTGGAGGTCGGGATGGCCTCGCTCGAGCTCACGGGCGGCGTAAACCAGATTGACGCGGTAGCGAATGAGCGGCACAAGCCACCTTCCTGCCACGACCACAGTCGCGGCTGCGGCAATCGTGAACCACGCCCAACGTGCCCAGCCGGCAAAACCGCCTGGCACGAGCCAGTGCTCGATGAGAACACCGAGCAGAAACCAGCTCAGGATGCCCACTGCGAGGGCGAGGAGCACGTTCGCCAAAGCCATGGCCTTGAGGTCCGCACTGGCGGCAGCAAAACGTCGGGCGAGGTATTGCTCGGATTTCGATTCCTGCGTGGCGTCCCTGCCCCATGGGGCAACAGCCAGCGGATCGCGTGTGCGGTCGGATACCGAGGCCATGAGAACGCTCCGAGAGCCCTCCGACAACCATTCCCGGGCAGACCGCAACACCGCGGCCAACAACACCTTCAACCAGTATATCGGCAGCGAATGCCGGCGGCTCGCCTCGTTGACGCCACACGATGACCGCTTCTATCGTGCATGGCATCCCTGATGACACTGCCATGAAAGTCGGCTGGACATGTCGATCCTTCCGGATCCCGAAACCTTTCGCAAGCTTGCCGACGGCTCCATGAGAGGGTTGGGGCCATCCGCTGCCAGGCTCGTTCTTGCCGGGCTGGCGGGCCCATATGGGCTTGCCACCGCGTGCCGAAACTCCCTACACGACCATGGCCTGCTTCGACAAAACCGGGTGCCCATCCCGGTGATCTCCGTGGGAAACATCACGGCCGGTGGCACCGGCAAGACGCCGATCGTGGCCTGGCTCTGCCGAGCGCTTGCGAGCATGGGGCACCGTCCCGCGATCGTCAGCCGTGGCTACGCGGCCCGTCCAGGCGAACTCAGCGATGAAGCCGCGGAGCTCGCGATCCTCCTGCCGGGCGTGCCTCATGTGGCAAAACGCGACCGCACCGTTGCCGCCCTCGCCGCAGCCTGTCTCGGCGCGGATGTCGTTGTTCTCGATGACGGCTTTCAGCACCGCCGACTGCGTCGCGATCTCGACGTTGTTGCCATTGACGCAAGTGATCCCTTTGGTTTCGGCCATCTCTTGCCTCGTGGACTGCTTCGGGAATCAGTCGGTGGGCTCATCCGCGCCGATGCGATCGTGCTCACGCGAGCGACGAGCCTTGCCCTGGAAGCGCGGGCCGAGATCCGTGCCGCGGTCACACGCGCCCGTCGCGGCATGCCACCCCGCGTGTGGCTCGAAACGGAACACCGGCCCGTCGCGGTCCGCTCGAGCAACGGCACGAGAGAACCACTCGACGCGATTCGCGGGCGACGAGTGGCCGCCTTCTGCGGAATCGGCAACCCGGCAGCGTTCCGTCGCACGCTCCTTGACCTTGGGGTCGAGCTTGTCGGATTTCAGAGTTTCGCCGACCACCATCGGTACACGCCGGCCGATCTCGACTCGGTTGCCCACTGGGCATCGGGGCTGGGTGGCACCATGCTCCTGACGACCCTCAAGGATTTGGTCAGAATCCGCGACGTGCGGCTGGGGGAGATTCCACTTGCCGCCGTCGAGGTGGCGCTTCAGCCACTTGGCAGCGCCAGTGACCTCGAACACCTCGTGGCCACTGTCATGCCGACCGAGGGATCTGCCACATGAACCCGCGACCGTCTTCCCGCATCGCGATCGATACGTCAATCCTCGTGACGACGTTCCGCCGGCCACGACATCTCGCGCTCGTGCTCGAGTCAATCGCACTTCAGCGAAACGTGCCCCGCACCTTTGAAGTGGTCGTGGCCGATGACGGCTCGGAGGATGGCACGGCCGACGTCGTGGCGGCGTTTGCAGCGCACACCGACATCCCCGTCCGGTTCACGACCCAGCCCCACGAGGGCTTCCGATTGGCGAGGGTGCGAAACAATGCCGCGAGACTCGCTCGAGGACGCTACCTCCAGTTCATTGACGGCGACTGCATCCTCCCACCATGGCACCTCGCCGCTCACGTGAGCCGACGACGGGCGGGCGTTGTGCTCCTGGGCTACTGCGGCCTCCTGAGCCAGGAGGACAGCCGGCGTTTGGTGCCTGAAAATCTGGCCATCGCGAACGTTACCGGCATGCTTTCATCGGCCCAGGTGCACTCACTCGGCCGCCGGCATCGCCGGGCCTGCTGGCACTCGCTAATCCGCCACCCGACCAAGCCGCGGCTCGCCGGCGGCGATTTTGGCGTCTGGCGAAATGACTTCGAGGCCGTGAACGGGTTTGATGAGCGGTTCGTGGGCTGGGGGCAGGAAGACGACGACCTCGGTCTACGGCTCCGTGCCGCCGGCGTGCGGCTCGAGTCTGTCCTCGACCTCACCTGGTCGCTTCATGTGTGGCACCCCACGGATTCCACCGCCACGCCGCGTTGGCGAGACGGTGCAAACGTGAACTACTTTCAGAGACCCGGGAAGCTCACGGCGTGCCGCGAGGGGCTCACACGCCGTGGACGAGACGCAGTGCTGTGGGGTCTTCCGGCCGACATTGACGCCACGCCATTGGGTCACCGCGTGGCAGGCCTGCTTGCAACCGCACCCCAAGCGCCAGCGGGCGGTGCCTGCGAAATCGACATCGCGATCGCGAGTCCACGAGCGTCGTTCACGCGACCGGCCGAATGCCGGATGCTCATCGTGCCAGAGGCGGCTGAGCCTCCTCGCCACGTCGTTCGCCAGGCCGATCGAATCGTGTCGGTGGACCCAACCGACTCCGAGGCGATCGACGATCTCCTCGAAACCGTCGGCTGACGCTGCAATTCGCCCGATGGCAGGGTCAGCCGCCACAAGGAGGGCCGCTGCGGTCCCAGCGGTATCCGTCCCCCCTTGAAAGAAGAATTTACTTCTTTTTCTCGAGGTGCAGGGTGTGTCTGCGAAGCCGTGGCGAATACTTCTTGATCTTGAGCTTCTCGCCTCCCGACTTGCGGCGGAGGGTGTAGTTGAGATCCCCTGTCTCCTCGCAGACGAGGTGAATGATCTCCAGTTTCTTCTTGCCCTTGGCCATGGCTCGATTTCCGTCTCTTCGACCGACTGTTGAAAGGGGCCTAACCCGGCACGACCAGTGCCAGCCTGGCGGCGGCCCGAGGATGCAATACCCTACACGGCCCTCATCAGGAATGCCAGACGTTGCGGCCGGCACGGCAAAACCCGGGTCGCATCAACGGCCCGCTGATGTTTGTGAGCCGCCCCCCCCGGAATAAACCTCCTGGGGTTGGCCGAATAGCGCAAAAGACGAGCCAGCGGATGTCTCGCCTGAATGCTCACCTTGCGATCGACGTTTGCGTTTCTGGCGATAAACTATGCTTGCAGGTGGGCGCCGGGCTCTGGGCCGTGGGGTAGTCAGCACAGACCGAAGTTCGGATTCCGATTGGTTTCTGAACCATCAAAAAAATAGAGTGCACGTCGCAGGAGCATCTTATGGCGAGTCACGTTGATCCTGAAAAGATTCGAAAGGCATCCCGGCCAGCAGCAGGCAAGGGAGCCGCGGCACCGAAAGCTCCAGGGAGCCCGAAGGCTCCGAGCCGCGTGCCACCACCCCCGTCGAAGGCGACCGGGAAT
>JBGTGN010000179.1:0-52084 GCA_041746715.1 Pirellulales bacterium
GGCCGGGCAAGCGAAGCGGGGCCATGGATGGCCCGCGCCGCGGATAAACAGACGAGGCCGGCCCGGGCGCCCAAGGGCCCGGGCCGGCCTTTCTCGTCTGAGCGTGAACGCCCCGGCCTGTTTTCCCAGCGGCCCGAAGGCCACCGGATCACAGAAGGTCGGAGCGAAGGAGGCGAACCGCGGTGCGTTTCGCCGAGGTTCCACGAATGGAACCCCCAGGGACATGAGCATCCGTGCCAGAGTTACCCCCGGCACGGCGGGCTCAGCCGTGGCCCTTCTTCTTCTTGGCAACCTTCTTGGCAGCCTTCTTCTTCTTCTTCGCCATGAAATGGCTCCTTGACACGAGCATCCTGACTCGCATCTCACATCCACTCCCTCGGATGCTCTTCGGAAGGGAGAGGACGACGTTTCAGCATGTGTTCAAAAGCAATCACTTGCCATCGCGCACATGCTGATGAACAGAGTTGTGGATGATGACCACAAAAACTGTCAAGGGTGGAAACAAGAAAATTTTTACCCACCCGTCTGACGACGCACCCACTCAACGAGCATCTCGACCTGCGGCGCGAAGGCCTGCTCGGTCACTCCAAGTGGACTCTTGAAGAAGCACGCGAGCCAATCAAGTGGTCCCACCTCGCCATAGCGCGCCGCGCGTTCAACCAGTCGTACAAGATCAAGCGCGAGCGGTGCGGCAAGGATCGAATCGCATCCCTGCCAGGTGAACTGCATCGTCATCGGCGTACCGAGAAAGCCTCGAAAGTGGATGTGATCCCAGGCTGTTTTCCAGTCGCCGAGACTTTCGATGTATTCGATCGAAACATGCGTCTGTGGGGGTTTTCCGAGGATCGCGGCGAGGAGATGGTCCTTGCTCTTGATCTTCGCGGCCTTGTTCCGCGGGTCGTCCAAGACCTTGCCGTCCATGTTGCCGAAGATGTTGTGCCCCACCCAGCTCATCACGTCGAGATTACGGGCCGCGAACATCGGGGCGAGCACGCTCTTGAGGAGCGTTTCACCCGTCTTGGCGTCGCAGCCGGCATGCGGGATGCCCCGGTCGAGGGCGATTCTCTGGAGCGAGGCAGGGGTGCCGCCAGCCGACGGCGTGAAGTTGACGTAGGCGGCCCCCGCTTCGGCGGCTGCCAAAAAATACAGGCTGCTCGTCGGGAGCGGGCAGGTGGAGGGATCGTCGAGAAGGGCATCGAGCTCGGCAGGGTCCGTTGGGATTGGC
Source organism: Pirellulales bacterium (assembly GCA_041746715.1). Classification (GTDB taxonomy): domain Bacteria; phylum Planctomycetota; class Planctomycetia; order Pirellulales; family UBA1268; genus QWPN01. Next base: position 1,226 of record JBGTGN010000179.1, read on the forward strand.
AGGTGGGGCGGCGGCTCGGTCGAAGCGAGATTCACCACGACGACACGTTCGAGTTTTTCTCGCCGCGCGAAGGCCTCGATGTCGGCTCGTGCCCGCGCGACGGCCTCACGGGGCGTCTCGACGACCACCGCGGCCCCCTCGTCGGCGAGCGCTCGGATGCGCTCACCGGAGCCAACGATCGTGCCCGGTCTGAGCCTCGCTTCGACATCGGAAAAAAAATCGGCGGCCCCATCCAGCAGCTCAGGCGGAATCGCGCGGCTCTCTCGCCACATCCGCCAGGCCTCGGCAGCGAGAGGGCCCGAGCGAATGTCGTGGCCGCCCACGACGATGCCGGGGAAGTCCACGAGATCGAGCGGAGCAAATGGCGGCGTCTCGGTGACCAGGCCGATCGGTTCGATCCGGCGAGCGGCAAGCCCTGCCAGGCCGGTGATCATCGTCGTGGCCACGCCCCCCTTGGCACCGATGAGCCAGGCTCCAACACGGCGAGATGGCATGCGGGCGTTCCTGGGTGAGGGTGGCGGCGGGGCTCTTGTTCGAGGTAAATCCACCGCACGGAGTGACGGCTCGACGCAGGCCTTGGGCTGGTATCATTCTTCGGTAAGCCGGCTGCGTCAAGAAAGTGCCGTTGGGCACGAGGGCGTCCGCGGGTTGCGGGCGGCGTTTCGGGAGCAAGTCAATTGATGGAATCGACGAGTCTGAATCTGGCAAGCCGAATGGCAGCCCTCGAACCCTCGGCCACGATGGCGATGGCCGCCAAGGCCTCCGCGATGAAGGCGGCGGGTGTCGATGTGATCGACCTATCCGTAGGCGAGCCCGATTTCCCGACGCCCTCTCATATCTGCCGGGCTGCCGAGGCGGCGATCGCCGCGGGCCACACCAAATACACGCCGGCTGCCGGCATCCCGGCCCTCCGCAAGGCCGTCGCCGAAGACTATTCGAGGCGGTCTGGCCTCGCGGTGACACCCGCCCAGGTGGTCGTCTCAAACGGCGCCAAGCACGCGCTCCACAATGTGTTTACGGCGGTCCTCGAGGAGGGAGACGAGGTCATCGTGCCGGCCCCCTATTGGGTCAGCTACGCCGAGCTCATCAAGCTCGCAGGCGGCAGGCCCGTGACTGTTGCAACACGTATCGAGGACGACTTCAAGCTCTCCCCCGAAGCCCTTCGGGCGGCGCTCACGCCGAAGTCGCGGATGCTGCTTCTGTGTTCGCCGAGCAATCCCACGGGCGTCGTCTACAGGCCCGAGGAGCTTCGGGCGCTTGCGGAGATTGCGATCGAGGCCGACCTCGCCGTCGTCGCCGACGAGATATATGACCAACTTGTCTATGACGGTCGAAGCAGCCCATCATTCCCGACGCTCGTGCCCGGCCTCGACGCTCGCACGGTCGTCGTAGCGGGCGTGAGCAAGACCTATTCGATGACTGGCTGGCGGATCGGGTGGACAATCTCGCCGGAGCCACTCGCCAAGGCAATCGGGAGCCTCCAAAGCCAGGAGACAAGCAACCCGTCGAGCGTTGGCCAGCATGCGGCCGTCGCGGCGCTCACCGGCCCGCAGGACTGCGTGACGACCATGCGAGCGGCCTTTGAGAAGCGTCGCGACCTCGTCGCGACGAGGCTGAAGTCCATGCCCGATGTGCGGCTGCCCGATGTGGGCGGTGCCTTCTATGCGTTTTTCGACATCGCCCCAGCACTCGCGCGGGCGCAGTCAGAAAACCTCGGCACGAGCGTGGCGTGGTGCGAGGCCCTCCTCGAGCGGCAGCACGTGGCGCTCGTGGCTGGCAGCGCGTTTGGCGCCGAGGGCCATGTCCGCATGTCGTTTGCCGCCAGTGAAGAGAACCTCATCCGCGGCCTTGATCGCCTCGCGACCTTCCTCGCCGACCCGACGGCGCGGCGGTCATAGGGTCATAGGGTCATGGCCGGCGATGAACACGATCTACCTCGACCACGCCGCCGCTACGCCCCTTCGCGCAGAGGTGGTCGAAGCGATGACCGACGCCGCGGCAGTCGGCTTCGCAAACCCGTCGAGCCAGCACGCCGCCGGCAGGCTGGCCAAGCAACTCCTCGAAGATGCCCGCGAGCGAATTCTGGATCTCGTCGGGGGTCGTACGCGGGGTGCCAAGCGCGACCGACTTGTCTTCACCAGTGGCGCGACAGAAGCCAATCGCATGGCCATGCTCGGCCTCGCAGCGGCCGGCATGGCCGGAGCCGTGTCGCCCCGTGACCACGGCTCGATCATGGTGGCCGCGGCAGACCTGACGCGCCGCGGGCATGCGATTCACACCCTTTCACTCACCCCCACCGGTGCCATCCAGCGCGACGCCCTCACATCTTGGTTCGAGGCTACAAGCGGCACCGCGTTGCTCCTCACATGCACTCCGGTCTGTGGGCAAACCGGCCTCGTGGATTTTTTGGCGGCGGGCTTCACGGCAAACGATGCTCCCGCCGGGAGAGTCGCTCTCCACGCCGACGCCACCCAGGCCGCCGCCTGGTATCCGCTCGACTTCGCCGCCTCACCCTTCACGACGATGGCGCTTGCTCCCCATAAGTTCGGGGGCCCGCGGGGCATCGGCGGCCTCGTCATTCGCGCCGAGACGATGCTCGATCCGCTGCTGCCCGGGCCACAAGAGCTGGGCCTGCGAGGAGGCACGGAGGCGGTGACGCTCGCCGTTGGTTTTTCTAAGGCTCTCGAGCTTGTTGCAGCCGAACGCGACCACATGGTGCGGAGGGTGACATCGCTTCGCGACACGTTCGAGACTCAGGTTGTCACCGCCGCCACCGAAGCTGGGCTCGACGCGATCGTCGTCGGTCGAAGCGGGAACCGGTCACCACACATCGCCGCGATTTCACTGGCGGGCATCGATCGCCAGGCCTTGGTGATGGCCGCTGATCTCGACGGCATCTGCCTCTCGACAGGCACTGCATGTTCGAGCGGATCGAGCGAACCACCAGCGGTTCTTGCGGCCATCGGCCTCACGAGCCCGCAGATCGCTGGCACGATCCGAGCCAGTATCGGCCACGCGACCACCCCACACGACATCGAGGAGGCCATCCATCGCCTTCGTCGTGTCTTCGCCCGGCTTGGTCGATCCCTGTCGGTGGAATGTCACCAACGCTGACCGTTTCGCGTTCGCGATCCGATCGACAATTCCACTGCCAGATGCCTGCCACGAAAATGGCGGCATGGCCAACGCGTTATGACCGCGTTGTGGACGGTTTTGCAAATCATTTCCAACAGAATTTCGACGACCTGCCATCAGGTTATCAACAGACTGCCAACGCTCGTGTCGGAGCCCGCTGGTGGCATAAAAACCGAAAAAATACCTTGTACTCCTGCACTTTCGAGCCGCCTGCTCGAGTCGGCTTTTCGGTGGTGCGAGGCCATTCATACCAACCTTTCTCCTCCACATGTCGTCATCCTTCTCTTCTTCTACTCTCTTCTACAAATCTTTGGAAAAGAAAGAGAAGGAGAGGCCGTACCCGAAGGCCCGGGGGGCGTTGGGAAAGGCATCCGAATCGGGTACACTACGGGGCTTCCGCACGGCCTTCCCAAAGGGGCGGAAACAGGTCGAAGAGGAAATCACGTTTCGCATGAAGATTCGCTGTTCCAAGGAGCCCCTCCTCGCCGCGGTCCAGACCGCTGCATCGGTCGTTCCAGCCCGCTCCCCCAAGCCGGTGCTCACCAACGTCAAGCTCGAAGCCACCCGCGAGGGGGCCGTGATTTCTGCAACCGATCTCGAGGTAGGCATCCGCGTAGCGGTCGATGGGGTCGAGACGGAGGCCGAAGGCGCCGTGCTCCTGCCGAGCAGTCGGCTTATTGCGATTCTCAGGGAGGCCCCTGCGGGCACCGTTTTCGAGATCTCAAGTGACGGCACCGCCGCGAGCGTCAAAGCGAGGCGAAGCGCGTTTCGCCTCCCTGTTGAAGACCCGCTCGAGTTTCCGACGGTGGCCACGTTTCCCGAGGGGCGATCGTTCGAGCTTTCGACTCCGCTCGTCCGCGAGCTCGTGCGTCGGACGGTCTTCGCGACCGACAACGAGTCGAGCCGCTACGCGCTGGGCGGTGTGCTCGTGGAGCTCGGTGCCTCCAGCGTGATCGCCGTTGGCACCGACGGCCGCAGGCTCGCCAAGATGGAGGGCCCGTGCCAGGCCCACGGCGATGAATCGGGTGAGGTTCAGCCGATCGTACCGGCCCGGGCGATGCACCTGATCGAGCGGTGTCTTGGGGCAGCCGAGGCGGCTGTTCACGTGGCAGTCGGCCCGAGCGAGATCATTGTTCGCACGGCTGAAACAACGATCTCAGCGAGGCTTGTCTCAGGCCGGTTCCCCCGCTGGCGAGATGTGTTTCCAGATCGTCCTGACGCGGCACAGGTCAAGCTTGTCGCGGGCCCCCTTGTGGCGGCCGTGCGGCAGGCAGCAATCGTGACGAGCGAGCAGTCGAAGGGGGTCGATTTTTCGTTTGAGCCTGGTCAGCTCGTGCTCTCGGGTCGATCTGCTGAAAGTGGTGAAAGCCGGATTGAGCTGCCGATCGACCATGCCGGTGAGGCTGTCCGCATCAAGCTCGACCCGCGGTTCATGATCGATTTTCTTCGGGTGCTCGACGGTGGGACGACCGTCTCGATCGAGATCACCGATTCCCAGAGCGCCTGCGTCTGCCGGACTGATGACGGATACGGCTACGTGATCATGCCGCTGGCGGCCGACTGAACAATCGTATGACGTGGCCTCCGGCTCCGGGTGGATGCACGGTTGGCAAACAAAAAGACGTGTTCGCACGAAGGGTGGCTTTTGACGACACATCGCGACCAGCCACGGGGTCCACAGCCGGTCGGTCGGGTCATGGCCAGGCTCATGGCCCGCACGGGTTACGGCCAGGAGCATGCCTCAGACGCCCTTGCTGCCGCCTGGTCGGAAGCGGTGCCCGAGCCGCTTGCCAGCCATACGCGACCCGGCCTCATCCGACGAGGCGTGCTCGAGGTTTTTGTGACCCACTCGGTGATCGTGCAGGAATTCACCTTTCACAAGGCGGTTGTCCTCGAAAGCCTCCAGAAAAGCATGCCGACTGCAGGCATTACCGACCTCCGCTGCCGCCTTTCCGAAACAGGGTCATGATGACCACGGCACAGAGAGATCACTTGAAACCACGTCCGGCGAAGAAAAGTCCAGCAAAAAAAGTCCAGAGGGAGAACCGATGAGCGACGAATCAACGCAGGCCGACTACACGGGAGCCGACCTCAAGCACCTTTCCGACCGCGACCATGTTCGCGAGCGGTTCGGCATGTACATCGGCGACAACACCGCGCGAGGCCTCCACCACCTCGTGTATGAAGTGGTTGACAACTCGATCGACGAGTGCATGGCAGGCTACGCCAAGCAGATCACGGTGACTGTCAATGTGGATGGCAGTGTTACGGTGGAAGACGACGGCCGCGGCATCCCGGCCGATATTCACCCACAACTCTCGGAGGAGATGGACCGCGAGGTCTCCACGCTCGAGGGCGTGATGACGGTCCTCAAGTTTGGCGGGAAGTTCGAGAAGGGGGCTTACCAAACCAGCGGCGGTCTTCACGGCGTGGGCGTGACGGTCGTGAATTTTCTCTCCGAGTGGTGCGAGGTCGAGGTCTGCCGCGACGGCCATGTCTGGCAGCAGGAATACCAGCGAGGCGAACCAAACGGGCCGGTTCGCACGATGGGCACCACCCCCCGCACCGGTACGAAAACGACCTTCAAGCCCGACCCGCAGATCTTTCCGCAGACAAAATTCAACTGGGACACGCTTTCCCGTCGTCTGCGGGAGTTGGCGTTTCTCAATTCCGGCGTGCGGATCGTGTTTACCGATGCGGCCAATGGCAACTCGGAAAACTTCTTCTACGAACGGGGTGTCGAGGAGTTTGTCGAGTACCTCAACAAGGCGAGCGACCCGGTTCATCCTGACATCATCGCCATCAAGGGGGAGGCCGAGGGGGTCTCCTGGGATATCGCGCTGCAGTACACGAAGGAGTTCACCGAGAGCCTTCACAGCTATGTGAACAACATCTCGACGACCGAAGGGGGCACACACGTCTCGGGCTTTCGTGCGGCCCTCACGCGGGCCATCAACGCCTACGGCAAGAAGACGGGGCTCTTCAAGGATCTCGTACCCACTGGCGAGGATCTCCGTGAGGGGCTTACGGCGATCATCAGCGTCCGCGTGCCGCACCCACAGTTCGAAGGCCAAACCAAGACCAAACTCGGCAACGGCGAGGTCGAAGGCATCATTAACTCGGCCGTCGGTGATTTCCTCGCGAAGTATCTCGAGGAGAATCCCAAGAGCGCCCGGGAGATCGTGAAGAAGGGTGAGCTTGCCGCGGAGGCCCGCGAGGCGGCCAAGAAGGCCCGGCAGTTGCTTCGTGAGCGAAAGGGGGCGCTCTCGAGCGGCGGGCTCCCAGGAAAGCTCCGCGACTGCACGAGCCGTGACGTGGCGAAGTGCGAGCTGTATCTGGTCGAGGGTGACAGCGCCGGCGGCAGCGCCGAAGGTGGCCGACTCCGCGAATACCAGGCGATTCTGCCGCTGCGAGGCAAGATCATCAACGCCTACAAGAGCCGCGAAGACAAGGTTCTGGCGAACGAAGAGGTCCGAAGCATGATCTCGGCGATCGGGGCGGGTATAGGCCAGGACGCCGATCTCACGAAGCGGCGGTACGACAAGATTGTCATCATGACCGACGCCGACGTCGACGGGTCGCATATTCGCACGCTCTTGCTCACGTTCTTCTACCGGCAGATGTACCGGCTCGTGGCCGAGGGGCATGTGTATGTGGCCCAGCCGCCGCTGTTCCGCGTGCGGAGCAAGAAGCGAACCTACTACGTGCAGACCGAGGAGGAGATGAAGACCCAGCTCCTCGAACAGGGTCTTGGCGACGGCGTGTTCAAGCCGGGGGATGGCCGCGCGATTGCGGGCGAGGAGATGCACAAACTCTGCCGCACGCTCTCCGGCCTCGAGGACGCGCTCGTGGCGCTCGAGAAACGGGGCGTGAGCCTGCGGGACCACGCAGGCCGCCGCCATGCCGAATCGGGCCGACTGCCGATGTATCACGTCTACTACGGCCTCGAGGAGCACTGGTTTGCGAGCCGCGATGATCTCGAGGCGTTCGTGAAAGGGAAGGAGCAATCTGCCGGCGGTGAACTGGCCGTGGGCCGCGCCGATGAAAACAAGCACGGCGGTGAGCCAGCCACGAACGGCGCCACGGTTCCGCAACTGGTCGTTGTGGACCTCCACGAAGTCAGGAGCATCAACTCGGGGCTCGTGGAGCTCGAAGCGATGGGGTTTGGCATCGACGCCCTTCTGCCGGTGGACCGGACCGGAAGTGAAACCTCCCGCTACACGCTCGAACGAGGCGAGAACGAGATCGGGATCGACGACCTCCGAGGCTTGCTTGCCGCCGTGCGTCGAGCCGGCGAGCGCGGCCTCACGATCACCCGCTTCAAGGGTCTCGGTGAAATGAATGCCGAGGAGTTGCGGGATACGACTCTCGACCCAGTCAATCGGACGCTCTCACGGGTGACGATGCCCGACGCCGCGGCGGCCGACGACCTCTTCCGTATTCTTATGGGCGAGAAGGTTGAGCCTCGCCGCGAGTTCATCGAGCGGCATGCGCTTGACGTCAAGAACCTCGACGTGTGACGGAGACTCTGGCAATGCTGAACGGACCGCTGCTCCATCCCGATATCCTGCGAGTGCTCGCCTGCTCGGGGCACCACTCGAAAGTGCTCATCGCCGACGGCAACTACCCTGCGGCGAACAAGCGGGGCCCACGGGCCGAGCTTGTTTCACTCCAGCTCTCCCCTGGCGTGCCCACGGTCGCCCAGGTGTTTGCGGCGATCCTGGCCGCGACGGTGATCGACGAGATCCATACAATGGGCGTTGATCGCGATGATTCCTATGCTGCGGCGACGCCGTTCGATCCGCCGGTGTGGGCCGAGTACCGGAAGATTCTCACGGCGGCTGGCTCGAAGGCATCTCTCGAGCCGATCGTGAAGTGGGATTTTTATGCGGCGGTCGAGTCGCCTGATCACGTCCTCACGATCCAGACGGCCGACACGGCGCCTTGGGCGAATCTCCTGCTGTCGCTCGGCTGTAGGACTGTCTAAACGGCCGGCGGGGCATCCCTGCCCCCGGCGGCCTTGGCGGGCCTCCGCCCGCCGGCCGCACCCCCGGGCTCGTGGCCGAACCTCCGGGGCGAAGCATGCCTGGCCCGCATGCCCTACTTCACGTCGATGAGCTCAACCAGGAAGTGGAGCGTGGCGTTTGGCGGGATCGTGCCGGGAATGCCCTGGGCTCCATACCCGAGCCTGCCGGGGATCTGAAGCTCGATCATGCCCCCTTTGCCCACGAGCTGCATGCCCTCGGTCCAGCCGGGGATCACGCCATTCAGCGGAAACTCGATCGTCTCGCCGCGGTCGTAGGAGCTGTCAAACTTTTGGCCGTTGTCGAGCCAGCCGTGGTAGTGAACCTTCACAGTGTTGGTGGCCTTGGGCGCAGCCCCGGTGCCCTTGCGAAGGATGCGGTACTCGAGGCCCGAAGCCGTGCGGGCAAACTCCTTGGGAGCGTCGGCATCAATGGCGCCAGCGCCCGTGGGGAGTGTCGGGTGTGGGACGTCAGCGGCCATGAGAAACTCCGGGGTCAAAAGGGCGAGCGAAAACAAAACAAGAAAGCCGAGTTGGGAAAGTCGCATGGCGGGGGCTCCAAGGGGAAAGAGGGGCCTAGCAGTCTACCCGGTATTCACGCCCGGCGGGCCATCAATTCCTCGATCTCGTCTGGCCGGATCGGCACATGGGCACAGAGATCAACGGGGCCCTTCTCGGTAACAAGGATGTCGTTTTCCAGCCGCACGGCAAGTTTTTCCTCGGGGATATAGATTCCCGGCTCGACCGTCATTACCCAGCCTGCCTCCAAGGGGCCATCGACCGGGGCAATGTCGTGGACAGCCAGGCCCAGCGAGTGCCCAAGGCCGTGCATGTAGTACTTCTTGCAGGCGGGCTCATCGATGGAGTCTTTCGCGGCATCCTCGGGGGAGATGAGTCCGAGGTCCACGAGCTCTTTGGCCATGTCGAGCTGGGCCGCCCGCTTCCACTCGCGGATTGACGCACCCACCACGGCGCGGGCAACCGAGGCATCGTAGACTCTCAGCACGGCGTCGTAGACCGCCCGCTGCCGCGAGGTGAATCGGCCGTTCACCGGATAGGTTCGCGTAAGGTCGGCCGCGTAGTTGGCGTAGCTCGCGCCGACATCCACGAGCAGCAGTTCGCCGTCGCGGCAGGCCATCTCGTTTTCGATGTAATGAAGCACGCAGGCGTTTTTGCCACTGGCGACAATAGGCTCATACGCCATCTTCGCCCGCCGTCGAAGAAACTCGCAGGCGATCTCTGCCTCGAGCTCGTATTCCATGACGCCCGGCTTCAGGGCCGCGACCATCCGCCGAAGCCCGGCGTCGGTGATATCGATCGCCTGGCGAAGGAGCGCCACCTCGGCCGGGCATTTGACAGCACGCAGCCGACGCATGAGGGGCGCGAGCCGCTCGTAGCGATGGAGTGGATATTTTTGGATCAGCCAGCGGGCCATCCGGAGATCACGGTCTTCCACTTCATAGGCCGCCCGCTCGTGCTCGTTGGCGTTGAGCCAGACCGACTCGCATTCGCACATGAGCAGGCGGATCGCGCCAGGGAGATCGGAGAGCCATCGCACCTTGTCGATGCCCGAAATCCCTTGGGCCTTCTCCTTCGTGAGCTTGTGCCCTTCCCACACGGCGAGGTGCTCGTTCGGCTGCCGCATGAAGAGCATCTCGCGGCATGCTGGATCGGCCGCCGTGGGGAAGAGCACGAGCACGCTCTCTTCCTGCTCGATGCCTGTGAGCCAAAAGAGGTCGCTCGAAGGATGAATTTTGAGCGTGCCGTCGGCAGTCGTCGGGGGAATATCAGCCGCATGGAAGAGAGCCAGGCCGCCCGGCGGCAGGAGTGCCATAAGCCGCCGACGGTTGGCGGCAAACAGCTCAGGATCGATCGGTGCGTGCCGCATGAAGGCTCCCTGCGGGGAAAGAAAGACGCTCGTGGTGGTGGCGGATCCCGTTTCGCAAGCGGGCATGATACCTTAGCGAACCCACGGTTTCCTGATCGCCGCCCGGCTTTGCTCCCTCGAGGCTTCTCATGACCGACACACCTCACAATGCCGCACCCACGGCGCCCATGACCCGCCTGGGTGTCATGATGTTCATCGAATTTTTTCTCTGGGGCTCGTGGGCGGTGCCGATGGGAAAGTACCTCACCACCGTGTTCTCCGAGGGCCGCACAAAGCCCGCGGTCGATCTCATCATCGGCCAGGCCTACGGCACCGGGGCCATTGCCGCGATCATCGCGCCTCTCTTTGTGGGTCTCGTCGCCGACCGCTTCCTGCCCGGCCAGGTGGTCCTCGGCGTGCTCCACCTCATGGGCGCGGGGCTGCTCTATGGCGTCTCGCAGGCGACTGACCCCGTGAGCTTTTACTGGTTGCTCCTGGCCGCAGGGCTTTGCTACATGCCGACGCTGGCGCTTGTAAACTCCGTGAGCTTCGATCAGCTCTCTGAGCCGAGGCGGCAGTTTCCTCTCGTGCGGGTCTGGGGCACGATCGGTTGGATCGCGGCAGGAATCACGGTCGGCTCGCTCCTGCCACGCCTCATGGCCGGCGGGCTGCCGGAGGGCCTTGCGTCAATCGTGCTCGGCGACGCTGCCAGCAACGACGCCGGCAAGACAAACCTCCCGTTCCTCGTAGCGTCTGTCACCTCGGTCCTGCTTGGCCTCTATTCATTCACGCTTCCAAACAGCCCGCCGAAGGCCAAGGGAGAGCCGGTGAGCGTCGCGAAGCTCTTGGGGCTCGATGCGGTGGGCCTCATGAAGAGCCCGCCGTTCGCGGTGTTTGCCATCGCGAGTTTTCTGATCTGTATCCCGCTGGCTGTCTACTACTCGAAGGCCAATGAATACATCAGTGCCATGGATATCCAAGGGATGCTCGGGCTCGGCAGTGAAACCGTCATGACGTTTGGGCAGATGAGCGAAATCGGCTTCATGCTCCTGATGCCGCTCTTCCTCGCTCGCTACGGCGTGAAGACCATGCTCATCGGCGGCATGCTCGCGTGGGTCGCCCGCTACGTGCTCTTTGCATTCGGCGGCGAGACCGCCTGGATGCTCGTGGCGGGCGTCGTGCTCCACGGCATCTGCTACGACTTTTTCTTCGTGACCGGTCAGCTCTATACCGACCATGTGGCCCCCAAGAGTCTCCGGGCCAGTGCCCAGGGGCTGATCGCGCTTTTGACCTACGGGGCCGGCATGTACGTGGGCAACCTCGTCTTCCCGATGGTGGCCAGTGCCCTTGCGACGACTGACGCCTATCCGTGGAAGCCGTTCTGGCTCACCTTTGCCGCTGCTGCCGCAGTCGTGATGGTGGGTTTTGCGATAGCGTTTCGTGATCCTGTGAAACTTGGCAAGGAAGAGATCGCACTATGAGTACTCCCGAAAACGTTCTCATCGCCGGAGTGTGGCGGCCTGCGACGGTCACATCCACGTACCAGGCCTTTGATCCCACGGCCGCCAAAACCCTCGAGACGGTCTGGCCGGTGAGCGGCTGGGCCGATGTCTCGGAGGCGCTCGACGCGGCGGTGGCTGCTGCAGCGGAACTGGCGAAACTGCCTGCCGAGCAGATCGCAAAGTTTCTCGAGCGGTTTGCCGATCGGCTCGAAATCAGAGGCGAAGAGCTGGTGGCAACGGCCCATGCCGAGACGGGCCTGGCGGTGAAGCCACGGCTTGCCGACGCCGAGTTTCCGCGGACGCTCGACCAGATCCGGCAGGCGGCGGCGAGCTGCCGCGAAGAGACCTGGCGGATGGCGATGATCGACAGCTCAAAGAATGTTCGCGCAGCCTGCTTTGGGATTGGGCCAGTCGTCGTGTTCCCACCCACCAACTTCCCGCTGGCCTATGGCTGCGTCACCGGTGGTGACATGGCCGCCGCGATCGCCGCGGGCAATCCTGTCATTGCCAAGGCGCATCGTGGTCATCCTGGGGTCTCGAAAATTGCGGCCGAAGAGGCGCTCGAGGCGCTTCGCGAGACAGGCCTGCCGCTCGCGACGATCCAGCTCCTTCACGGTATCGACCGCACCGACGGGGAACGCCTCGTGGCTGACCCGCGGGTTGGCGGTACAGGCTTTACCGGCAGCGAAGTGGCCGGCAAGAAGCTGTTTCAGGCCGCGAGTGCAGCTGGCAAAGTGATCTGGGTGGAAATGGGGAGCATCAATCCCGTCGTGCTGCTACCGGGGGCGCTTGCCGAGCGGAGTGATGCGATCGCGACAGATCTTGCAGGGAGTGTCACCGGCTCAGCGGGGCAGTTCTGCACGAAGCCGGGCCTCGTGTTTTTGGTGGGCGATGCCGCAGGCGACGCCTTCGTGTCGGCCGCCACGCAAAAGTTTGCAACCGTTGGCCCGCAGGTGTTGCTCAGCCAGGGCGGCTGCGAGCGGCTCTGCGACGGCATCGCATCGCTCGTGAAGGCCGGTGCCAAGATCCTGGCTGGCGAGCCGGAGGCGGCGGGTCCGGCGAGCCATGTGCCAACGCTCCTTTCGGTGTCGGGAATCGATCTTCTTGCCAAACCAAAAGAGCTTGTCATCGAGGCGTTTGGGAATGCGACGCTGCTTGTGGTGTGTTCATCGCTCGACGAGCTGGCCAAGGCGCTTGCGTGTGCCCACGGCTCGCTCGGGGCGAGTGTCTACTGTGCGAAGGATGGCAGCGACGATGCGGCGTTTGCGTCACTGGTGCCACTGGTGCTCTCGAAGGCCGGTCGGATCATTGAAAACCGAATGCCAACGGGCCTCGCGGTCACGCCGCCAATGCAGCATGGTGGCCCCTGGCCGTCGGCCGGCCCGCCGTTTTTCTCGGCGGTCGGGATGCCGTGGACGATCCTGCGGTTCGCCCGTCGCATCTGCTTTGACGGATGGACGGAAAGCCGTCTTCCGGAGGTTGTCCGCGACGCCCCCCCCGCTGGCCGCCCGTGGCGGTACATCGATAGGGCGTGGACGCAGGGGTGAACTCCTGCGTCGCGGGCCAGATGGTTGGCCCTTGCGTGGCACGGGCCACCCCGAGCTGGAAGCGTCTTGAGGGCCACAATGATTCGGCCGCCGGGCGCATAGAAGGCCATTCTTAGGCCGGTTCCTGTGGAACCTGCACCGGGCGCGGGGCACCAACCGGCGAACTATGCTTGCGGGGCGGTCGGGCCTGTCGTGGGTCGGGCGTTATCGCTGGTCCTTGTGGTGAGGTGAGTTTTCATGGCTGTTTCAGTCCCATCGGTGAAGGTGGTTCTGTTGCTTCTGCTTGTTGCCTTCTCGCTCGGCATTGCGTCGCTGGCCGACGAGCCTGCCTCCCCGGAGTCCGGCACCTCCGGGACCGGACAAGAGCGGGATGCCACGCGAGAGAAGGAGCCAAAAGTGACGCCGGCTTCCTCGAAGGATCGCTCCGCGCTCAAGATCACGGAGCACGAAATCACGATCGAGGGGGACAAGCTCGCCTACAAGGCTGAGGCGGGCACGCTTCCACTGCTGAAGGAGGATGGCTCGCCGCGGGCCAATATCTTCTATGTGGCCTACACGGTGCCGAGCGAGGATGTGGCGAAGCGGCCGATCATGTTTTGCTTCAACGGCGGCCCAGGTGCGGCAGCCGTGTGGCTGCATCTTGGCGGCCTGGGGCCACGCCGGGCGCTTGTGAATCCCGATGGCACGCTTCCACCACCGCCGTTTGAGCTCGTTGACAACGCCCACACGATCCTGCCGGCGTGTGATCTTGTGTTCATCGATCCGGTGGCAACGGGGTATAGCCGCGCGGCGAAGGGGGAGAAGCAGGAGCAGTTCTTTGGGAAGGATCCTGACATCGCGGCGATGGCCGAATTCATTCGGCTCTATACGACCAGGAACACGCGGTGGCGAAGTCCGAAGTTTCTCTGTGGCGAGAGCTATGGCGTGTTTCGGGCCGCGGGCCTCGCGGCGGAGCTTCAGCAACGGCACGGGATGTTTTTGAACGGGCTCGTGCTCGTGTCAGGCCTTGTCGATTACGGTACCATCATCCCCGGTCCGTCCAACGATCTGCCGTACGCGCTCGTTCTGCCGAGCTTTACCGCAGTGGCCCATGCCCACGGAAAGCTTCCGGCGGACCTCCAAGCAGACCGCACAAAAGCCCTTGCCGAAGCAGAGGCGTTTGCGTCGGATGAGTACGTGACGGCCCTCTTTGCCGGAGCGGCTCTGCCTGAGGCCCGACGCACGGACATCGCTCGGAAAATCGCCCGGCTCACGGGGCTCCCAGAGAAGCTTGTCGTGGACCGTGATCTCCGGGTGTCGCCCTCGGTGTTTCGCGAAAAGCTTCTGGCCGACGACCGGATCATTTTAGGCCGGTTCGATGGTCGGATCACGGGACGCGATGGTGATCACGGCAGTACTTCACCACAGTTTGATCCGTCGTTTGACGCGGCGCTCGGGCCGCTCTCGGCCGCGATGAATGCGTATGTCCGCGAGGAGCTTTTGTTTGAGAGTGATTTGCCGTATCGGGTGCTCACGGGCGTGGGCCCCTGGCCGCAGGACCAAAACCGCTACGCGAGCACGGCCTCGCAGCTTGCCGAGGCGATGAGCCGCAACCATCACCTGCGTGTTCTTGTGCAGACGGGCCGATGCGACCTGGCGGTGCCGTATCTGTCGATGCGCTATTCCATCAACCATCTTGGCGTTGACCCCGAGCTCCTGAAGAACGTCACGTATGCCGACTACGACTCGGGCCACATGATGTATCTGAGCCTTGGCGACCTCGAGAAGCTCGAGCGTGACCTGCGAGCCTTCGTCGAGCCCGCGCCGCCTGCCAAGTAAATGCTCCTGCGCAGCAAAGGACGTCACCTCGTGCCCGAAGACGACGCCAAGGCGCCGACCAAGCAGCTTACTTGCTGCGGGCTTCGGCATGCTCGCGGATGAGCCGCTTGGCCTCAGCGAGCCGTTCGGGCCACTCAAACGTGGGCGCCTTCGATGGGGCGTAGCCTTTGAGGTGACCCGAGAGCCGCGTGGTCGGTTTCGTGTACGTGAGTTTCGTGTCGCCAAACACCTCGCGGCAGAGGGCGGCGAGGCCGGGGTCGTATTCGATGAGCTGGCTTCGCAGATGAACATGGTTGTGGTCGTGGTCGTTGACGCGGTTGTCGTCAAACCACGACTGCACGCCCTCGGCGAAATACTCACGGGAGTTCACCGAGGCGTATTTCCCTTTCCAGAGGCCAGCGGCCATCGCATGCTCGTAGGCCTGCTTCAGCCGTTCGTCGAAGGTGGAGTCGAGGTTCTTCATCCCACGAAGGTGGATCATGTGGGCGAGCTCATGAATGAGGATGCACTCGGCCGCATACGGATCACCCGGATACGCAAGAAGATTCTCCTCGGCGCACGTGCAAATCGGATCGGTCTCGCTTCCGCCCGTGCCACGGGCGCGGGCATCCCAATAGTCTTTGCCCGACATGCCAGGAAACCCGCGAGGAGGCTCGCCCAGGGCGAACCGCGTAAATTCCGGCTGATCGGTCGTGAACTCGTTCCAGGCGAGGATGGTCATCCGAGCGCCGCTTGCAACGAGGGCTTCAAGAACATCAGGCCGGTTCGCGAGCATGCCCTTGATGAGATAGGCGGCCTCCTTCAGGGCGTATGGGCTCACCTGCTCCGACGCGACGATCGGAAACCCGTTCACATCGACGTGTTGGGTATAGAACGCCGGTACGCCGCCAACACGGTAGGCCTGGATCGGGGCGCTGCTCGTCAGGATTTTCTCGTCGCCGACGTCGCCGGCAACCACAGCAAATCGATGGCCAAGCGTCGTGGTGATCACGGTATCGTCACCAGGAGCGATCGTGCCCTGCGGCACGCGAGACGTGTTGTCCTCGAGCCAGAAAACATCGACCGGCGACGACGTGCCGTTGAAAATCTGAAGGGACGGTCGGTCGGCGGCGACGATGGTGCCAGCCATGGCGACGAGCGTGACGACCATCGCGACGGCGAATGCCCGCACTGGCCGAAATTGAGTCATCGCGGCTGGGCAGTGCGGGTTACTCGCATCGCTCGCATCGGCCCTTGAGCAGAATCTCGGTGACACTGCCGATCCGCCGACGCGCAGCCGCGGAATCACGCGAGCGCGCCTTGCCACTCCCCGATGGGGATCCGCCGTCTCGCGGCGTAATCGCCACCTGGACGTCTGGCAGGCATGACACGTCGCCGCAGGTCGTGCAGACAAAGTGGGCATGGTCATCGGCTTTGTGGCCGCCGCCGGCCAGCTTTGCTTCAAATCGCCAGACGTGATCACCGAGCTCCACGCGGGCCGCGAGGCCGGATTCGGCAAGCTCGATGAGATTCCGATAGATCGTGGCACGATCAAAGCCAAGCGCATGAAGCGACTCGGCGACGTCGGCATGCGTGACTGGACCGGCAGCTTCCTCGAGATGCCGAAGCACCGCCACACGAGCGGACGTACACCGAAGCCCAGCCTCGCGTATACGGGCACGGACAGCCTCATCATTGAGCGGTTTTGAACTGCGACCCATAAAAGTAATCTACGCGATTCCTCGGGCGACCCCCAGAGGCGGCAGAAAGCCCGCGCGCCGAACCACAGATTGGGAGGGTAACGTGCAGGAAGGAGGCAACACCTGGCGGCTCCACAAAGCCCCGAACGAAACACCCCCCTTGAGGGTGGTTCACGCTACCCGTGCTAGCGTCGCCTGAACGCACACCAGACGGGTCATTCATGCGGCAATAGGCACGCGCGATGAACGTGGCTTGACGGACTGGACGCTCACGCTACATTCACGCCCCGGCCCACCGGCAGTGGTCATCGGATCGACCACCACAATATGTTGCGATAGCACCGCAGATGGAGCTGCTTTCTGATTTTTCCGGTTGGAGGCCGCTCGCTGCGGCCGAATTGCTCAAGTGCCTCTGGATTGGGGCCGATGGTGGGTTGTTGTAGAACTATACGGAAGTATACTTTTTTGGTGGGGTTGGCGGCCCCGGATGTTTTTCTCTCGAGGAGGTAAAGATTCCCATGGCAGATTTTGACTCGGCCACGCTCTCCGGCGCCGCCCACAACCAGCCAGTTCAGGCCCTTCACGCGGGCCATCGCGCGGCTGAAGGACATGTGCCCCTCGAGGTCCACCCCACCTTCTGCCCGACCGACGTCGAAAGCCCCTTCGACACCACCGAATGGGAGCTTCGCACCGCCGCCATCAAAGGAGAAGACGGCAAGGTGCTCTTCGAGCAGGTTGCCTGTGAGATTCCGGCCGCCTGGAGCCAGCTCGCGACCAATGTCGTCGTGAGCAAGTATTTCTACGGCGAGATCCACACGCCCGAGCGGGAGCATTCGGTCAAGCAGCTCGTTCATCGCGTCGCCCGCACGATCGCCGACTGGGGTCGCGACGATGGCTACTTCAAAACCAACGCCGACGCCGAAAACTTCTACCGCGATCTGGCCTGGCTCTGCGTCCACCAGCACGGGGCCTTTAATTCGCCTGTGTGGTTCAATGTCGGGCTTTACCATCAATACAAGGTCAAGGGAGCGCCCTGCAATTGGCGGTGGGACGAGGCCAAGCGGGATGTCGTTATGCCCGACAACCCGTATGAGTATCCCCAGGGCAGCGCCTGCTTCATCCAGAGCGTTCGCGACAACATGGAAGACATCATGGACCTCGCCCGCAGCGAGGCAATGCTCTTCAAGTTTGGGTCGGGCACGGGCACGGATCTCTCGACGCTTCGCAGCCAACGCGAAAAGCTCGCCGGCGGCGGCAAGCCCTCGGGCCCGCTCTCCTTCATGCGGGTGTATGACCAGGTGGCGGCTGTCGTGAAGAGCGGTGGCAAGACCAGGCGGGCTGCCAAGATGCAGTCGCTCAAGGTTCACCATCCCGACATCATGGAATTCATCGAGTGCAAGAGTAAGGAAGAGAAGAAGGCCCGCGTGCTCATCGAGAAGGGGGGCTACGACGCCAACTTCAACGGCGAGGCCTATAGCTCGATCCTCTTCCAAAACGCGAATCTCTCCGTCCGCGTGAGCGACGAGTTTATGGAGGCCGTGGACCGCGACGATACCTGGACCACCCGCTGGGTCACCGAGCCCTCGAAGGCCGGCCCCTCCTTCAAGGCCAAGGCTGTGCTCGACCGGATGGCCGAGTGCGCCTGGCAGTGCGGCGATCCGGGCGTGCAGTACGACTCCACGATCAACCTCTGGCACACCTGCCCCAACTCAGGTCGTATCAATGCCAGCAACCCGTGCTCGGAATACATGTTTCTCGACGACACGGCCTGCAATCTTTCCAGCATCAACCTGATGAAGTTCCGTCGGCCCGACGGCACCTTCGACGTCGAGCGGTTCTCGGCCGCCTGCCGAATCTTCTTCATCGCCCAGGAGATTTTGGTGGATCACGCGAGCTACCCGACCCCGCGGATCGCTCGCAACAGCCACATGTACCGGCCGCTGGGCCTCGGCTACTCCAACCTCGGTAGCCTGCTCATGGCCGATGGCCTGGCCTATGACAGCGACGCGGGCCGGGGCGTGTGCGGGGCCATCACGGCTGTGCTGCACGGTACCGCCAACCGCACGAGCGCCGAGCTTGCCGGGGCGGTCGGGCCCTTTGATGGGTTCGCGGCGAATCGCGAGCCGATGCTCAAGGTCATGCAGATGCATCGCGATGCGGTCGACAAGATCGACCCGTCGTGCCCGCAGTATCTCCACGAGGCCGCAGAACGAATCTGGGACGATGTGCTCGCGACGGGCGAGACCCATGGCTTCCGCAATGCCCAGGCCACAGTGCTCGCGCCGACCGGCACGATCTCGTTCCTCATGGACTGCGACACGACCGGTATTGAGCCCGACATCGCGCTTGTGAAATACAAGCAGCTTGCCGGCGGCGGCATGCTCAAGATTGTGAACCAGACCGTGCCGCTCGCCCTGCGGACGCTCGGCTACGACGAGCCGGCCGTCGAGGCGATCCTCGCGTATGTCAACGAGAAGGACACGATCGAGGGAGCGCCTGGGCTCAAGCCCGAGCACCTGTCGGTCTTTGACTGTGCCTTCCAGCCTCGGCACGGCCAGCGAAGCATTGCCTGGAAGGCACACGTCAAAATGATGGCGGCGGCCCAGCCGTTCCTCTCGGGGGCGATCTCGAAAACAGTCAACATGCCACGTGAGAGTACGCCAAGTGACATCGCAAAGGCGTATCAAGAAGGATGGCGGATGGGCCTCAAGGCATTGGCGATTTACCGCGACGGCTCAAAGGAGAGCCAGCCGCTCAACACGAGCACCGAAGCCGACAAGGCGGCCGACAAGGTCATCGCGTCGCCGCGTCGGGAGCGACTGCCCGACACCCGCCGGAGCGTCACCCATAAGTTCAACGTGGGGGGGCACGAGGGCTATATCACTGTGGGCCTCTACGACGACGGCCGGCCGGGTGAGCTTTTCATCACGATGGCCAAGGAAGGCAGCACGATCGGCGGCCTCATGGACGCCTTCGGTACGGCGGTGTCGATGAGCCTCCAGTACGGCGTGCCGCTTGAGGTGTATGTGAAGAAGTTTTCCCACACCCGTTTCGAGCCATGGGGGTACACGAAGAACCCCGACATCCCCGTGGCCAAGAGCCTCGTGGACTATCTCTTCCGCTGGATGGGGATGCAGTTCATCGCGGGCTACCGGGAGGCGACGAAGCCTTCGACAGGCAGCGGCGGCGAGGAGGCCGCCGCCGGGAGTGGCGATACCGAAAGTGAGCCCAAGCCCGCCGCCACGAGGGCGAGCGGGCTGGCCGATGGGCAAGGAAAGCCCAACGGGAAAGCTGAGGCGACCGCCGCCCGCGGCCGGCATCCGGCCGGGAACGGAGTGGCCACGAAGACCCAGGCTGCCCAGACGGCGGCCGTGCTCGAACGGGCCGGCCTCCGAATGGCGGTGAACCCAAACGCGTCTCCAGGTGATCGCCAGAGCCAGTTTGCCAACTTTCAGATCGATGCCCCGGCCTGCGACAATTGCGGGGCAATCACGGTCCGAAACGGCAACTGCTACCTCTGCCACAACTGCGGCAACAGCATGGGCTGTAGCTGAAGCAGGTGAGCGAGTGGGCTTCCTGAGCGGGGAATTGACTCTCACCCGAGCGTAAACCATGCTTTTGGGGCGGGCGTTTGCTCGCTCTGGGAACCCTCCATCACTCGCTCGCCAGGTGCTCCGTGCGTCGCTGCCTCCACGCGTTTCTGATTGCCGTCCTCCTGCTGGCGCCGACGATGAATGTCTCGCGGGCGTGCTGGCACCTTCGGTCGCGGCGGCAGCAGTGTCCTCCGGCGTATGTCATTTCGGACTGTCCACCGCCTGGGTGGACCGTGTGCGGCGACATGGTGGTCATGCAGGATCGTGTCGTGAGTGATGGCTGCTGCGAACCGAGCGCCTGCCCACCGGCATGCTGTGGGGAAGCGGTGGTCGTCGCGCCGGCGCCATCGGGTGAGGCCGCATCGGTCCCCGAGACGTCATCTGTCGTCGCGCCCCCAGCCGAAGCCTCAGAGCCCGTGGCATCATCGACGCCCCTGTCACCAGTCACCGAGCCGCTGCCCGATCTCCAGCCCACGGTCACACCCGACGGTGTCAAGCCAGCGAGTAATGACGAGCCACTGCCAGAGACTGTCCTAACGCACCCGCCATACGAGGCACCAACGCCGTCGCCCGCACCGAACGATGAGCCGCTTCCGAGTGTGACGCCTGAGCCGATAGCACCGAGTGAGCCGGAACCTGTTCGTGGCGTAGAGTCTCCCGAAACACCAGTCGATGAGCCGGCCCAAACGGAACCGGCAGGCACAGCGCCCGTCGCGCCCACTGAGCCCGTGATGGCGCCTGAGCCTGATCGCGAGGAAGAACCCGGGGAGCCGGTGACGACGCCCGACGCAGAGCCTGAGCCTGAGCCTGAGCCCGCGACAGTCACCCCAGACCTTGAAGAAGAGCCAGCGCCATCTCCCGAACCGGAAATGACCCCGGAGCCCGAGGCAACTCCCGAACCTGAGGCGACGCCGCAGCCAGATCCGGCCCCAGCACCTGAGCCCCCGCCGGAGCCGGAAGAGCCAAACCTGTTCGACGAGATCGAGGGGGGCGAGAGCACGCCGGCTGCCCTATCGCCAGCGATAGGCACACCAGACGATTCCGAGAACGCCTTCGAAGATCTTGGGCCGGCAACCACGGCCACCCCATCGCCCGTGGCCGATCCGGAGCCTGCAAGCGAAGCCCCGCCTGCTGATCCTTTCGTGCCCGCTGACACGAGCGAGCCTGATCTCTTTGGCGACGCTCCTCCAGCAGCAGCCCCGGCCGCTGAGACGACCGACCGGTTCGACACCGTCATGCCTGAAGAGCCGGCGGAGGCCACCGAGACGTTACCCGTCGAGGAGGCTCGAGCCCCTGAACCGATCGTGACCGATCCATTTGAGCCTGCGGAGACAAGGCCAGAAGACCCGTCCGACGATGCAAGCGATCCTGCCGATCCGTTTGCGGAAGAGGAAACGACCGACGAGGCCCCAGCGGCCCCCGAGGATTTTGTCGAGGCCATCGAGCCGGCCCGGACGTGGATCGATGCCACCGGGAGTCACGCCCTCGTGGCAACGCTCGTCGACGTCGTCGATGACGGTACGTGTGTCCTCGTCGTCAGCGGCCAGCGACTCCGCGTACCGCTCGACAACCTGAGTACCCACGATCGTGATTACGTAGGCACTGCCGCCGTGCGGATCGCCGCCCGCCGCGATGCGAGGGCGATCAAGGCGCAGGCCGTAACGGCCCCTGCCCCGAACGACACTGCGGGACTGTAAGCCCCCGGTTCACGCCTCGTCGAGCACCGCCACCGTCTCGAAAGCTTTGCCTTCGAGCATTTCGAGCGATGCCCCGCCGCCAGTCGAGACATGGCTCACTTTCTCGGCGTAGCCGAGCTGCTCGACGGCCGCGGCCGAGTCGCCACCACCGATGATCGTGATCGCCCCCTTCGCGGTTGCATCGGCGACGGCATCGGCAACCGCCTTCGTGCCCGCGTCAAAGGGAGGCATCTCAAAGACGCCCATCGGGCCGTTCCAAACGACCGTGCCGGCCGAACGGATAATCTCGGCATACTGACGCGCCGTTTCCGGCCCGATGTCGAGTCCTTCAAAGCCATCGGGGATTTCGCCAGCCGGCACGATTTTCTTGTTTGCCTCGCCGGAAAAATCATCGGCGCAGTGCGTATCGACCGGAAGCACGAGTTTTGATGCTCCTTTGGCAAGCAAGGTCTTCGCCAGCTCCACCTTGTCGGCCTCGACGAGGCTCTTGCCGGTGTTGCCCCCTTGGGCGAGTGAAAACGTATACGCCATCGCCCCGCCGATGAGCACGTGGTCGCAGATACGCAGAAGGTTCTCGATCACGGCGATCTTGTCAGACACCTTCTTGCCGCCGAGGATCGCGACGAAGGGTCGCTTGGGCTTCGCGATGGCGTCAGAGAGATAGGCGATCTCCTTCTCCACGAGGAATCCCGACACCGCCGGCTTGCCGCGCTTCTTCATCGCGACAGGCACCGCATGCATGCTCGCCTCGGTGCGGTGGCAGGTGCCGAAAGCGTCATTCACATACGCATCCGCGAGACCCGCGAGGCCATCGACATACGCGGGATCGTCACCCTTCTTTTCCCCTTTGTTGAAGCGAACGTTCTCGAGCACGAGCACGCCACCGGCCGGTAGCGCCGCGGCTTTCGCGTGGGAATCACTGCCGCCTGTGTCGCTGGCAACGGCCACCGGCTTCCCAAGGAGCTCACCGAGTCGCTTGGCGACCGGTGCCATCGAGAAGGCAGCCTCAAAACCCTTGCCGCCTGGCCGTCCGAGGTGCGACATGAGGATCGCCTTGCCGCCGCGGTCGATGATCGACTTGATGGTTGGCAGCGCCATGCGAATCCGCCGATCGTCGGTGATGGCCCCGGTGTCATCCTGAGGCACGTTGAAGTCCACGCGAACAAGGACAGCCTTGCCGGCGGGGGTGAGTGAGGCGACGGTGGCTTTGGGCATCGGGTGAGCTCCGGGCTTGGCATCTGAGGACAAACGGTACGTGGGCCGGTATTTCAATGGATCGTGGGCCTCGCTGCAAACGGCATGTGCTGCATGGCCTTGGCGTGGCTCGGTGTCGCCCGTGCCGCCTCGCCGGACATTCGCTATGGGCATCCATGCCCTTCGCTCACTCGATGTTTGCTGCGCTTCGCCATCCTGGCTGCGCTTGCAAACAACGCCGGCTCCGCGGCACGGGCGACCCCTCGCTGGGAGGCTTCTCGTAGCCCCTCACTCCGTGACGGGGTCAATGCGGTGAGGTGTATCCCGGTCGCCCATCGGGTCACCTCTTCTGCCCCGGTCTCCCGTCGCGCTTTGGATCGGCGCTCGGGTTTTTCACCGGCGTCTGGGCACCGACTTCTGCGAGCCAGGCGTCGAGTTGCTTTTTGAGCGTGGTCACTCGCTCAGGATTCCTTGCGGCAAGGTCGGTGGTCTCGCTCGGATCGTTTGCGAGATCGTACAGCTCGTCGCAGCTGTCTTCATAGAAATGGACGAGCCGCCAGGGCCCCGCGCGGATGGCTGAATATGGTGTCGCTCCACCGGGATGGTAGTGGGGGTAGTGCCAATAGATGGCGTCGCGGTCGAGGCTGCCGCCGCCGAGCACGTCCGTGAGATCGCGGCCGTCGAGCGGCTGGTGTCGTCGGTCTGGGCCGGCCAACGTGAGAATCGTCGCGGGAATGTCGGGCGTGATGACCGGCACGTCACACGTGGTGCCAGGCTTCGTGACACCAGGCCACGACACGATGAAAGGCACCCGCACGCCCCCCTCGTAGGCCGAGCCCTTGCCGGCGCGGAGCGGACGGTTGTCGGTCACCCCGGCCAGTCCGCCATTGTCACTCGTGAAGAAGATCACCGTGTTGTCGCGGATGCCGAGATCGTCGAGCGTGTTCAAGATCCGGCCAAGCGAGTCGTCCACGCTTTCGACCATCGCGGCGTAGGCATCGTTCCTCGGCTCTTGATCGGTCACCTTCTTGGCGGCGTACTTCGCCGTCACGTCCTTCTTCGCCTGGATCGGCGTGTGGACGCAGTAGTGGGGGAGGTAGAGAAAGAAGGGCTTGTCTTTGCTGGCGGTGATGAATTTCACCGCCTCGCGAGCTTCGCGATCGGTGAGGTATTCACCGTCCGGGCCATCGGCAAGCGTCGGAATCTTGTAGGGGGAGAAATAGCTCGGCGGCTGGCCGCGATCGTAGCCGGCGATGTTCACATCAAAGCCCTGGTGCTCAGGGTAGAAATCCGGGCCGCCGAGGTGCCATTTGCCGATGCTCGCAGTCGTGTAGCCCGCGGTCTTCAGGCGTTCGGGCACGGTCACCATTTCGAGCGGAAGGTGCTTCGTCCAGTCGGGCGGACTGAGCTTGGCGAATGGGCGCTTGTGCCCACTGATCCAGTCGGTGATATGGAGCCTCGCTGGATACTGCCCCGTCATCATCGCGGCCCGCGACGGCGAGCAGACCGTGCAGGCTGCATAGGCATCGGTGAACCGCATACCTGATTCCGCAAGCCGGTCGAGGTTCGGCGTCTCGTAGAACGTGCTGCCCTGGCAGGAAAGATCTTTCCAGCCCAGGTCGTCCACGAGCACAAGGATCACGTTTGGGGAGCGTTTCGCAGGTGGAGCGGCATCGACTGCGCAGCACAACAAGGCTGCGGCCGTGAAGATCACGACCATTCTCGAAACGAATCGGGTGGGTACGCCCTGGGCCACGGGAGCTTCTCCAGGCGAATATTTTTTCACTCGGAAACGGTAGGAATCGAAGGTCCACCATGCCATAATCCACGGCCCGAGTCACGCGCGAGATCATCGCGTGCTCCTCAGAACTCGCCAGTCAGCCTTTTGGGAGACCCTGTCGTGACCGTCCTTGCCTACACACGACATCTCTTCATCGCGATCCTCTCGGCGATTGGTCTTGCGGCCACACCATCGTTCGCCGCTGGCCCCAACGTCGTGCTTATCCTCTCCGATGACCACCACTGGAACGATTACGGCTTCATGGGCCACGAGCAGCTTCGTACGCCGTTCCTTGACCGGCTCGCCTCGGAGAGCCTCGTGTTTACCAGGGGCTACGTGCCGTCGAGCCTCTGCTGCCCGAGCCTGGCTTCCTTGATCACCGGCCGTTATCCCCACGAACACCTCGTGGTGGGAAACGATCCACCCGATTCGCCCGAGGCCCCAAGGGGATCGAAGGCAGCGAAGGCCTCGTTTGAAGCAGGGCGGGAACAAATGACCAAACATCTCGAAGCCTGGCCCACGCTCCCCAAGCTCCTTGGGTCACATGGCTACACGAGCTTCCAGACCGGCAAATGGTGGCAGGGCAATTTCAAGCGGGGAGGGTTTGATGAGGGCATGACCAAGGGGCAGCGTCATGGCGACGAGGGGCTCGACATTGGCCGCAAGACGATGGAGCCCGTCTACGAGTTTGTGAAGCGGTGCCGCGCCGACGACAAGCCCTTCTTCGTGTGGTATGCGCCGATGCTGCCGCATGATCCGCACGACCCATCGCCCGAGCTCGTCGAGCACTACTCGTCCAAGACCGACAGCGTTCACGTCGCCCGCTACTGGGGGAACGTCGAACGGTTTGACACTACGGTCGGTGAACTTCTCGACTTCCTCGACACCGAAAAGCTTTCGGAGGACACGCTCATCGTCTATGTCGCCGACAACGGTTGGATCCAGAGTGTGGATGCCAAGCGGTTTGCGCCGCGATCGAAGACGTCGCCTTACGACGGTGGCCTGCGAACGCCAATCATGCTCCGTCAGCCCGGCACGATTGCCCCGGCCAATAGCGAGGCTCTTGCCAGTTCGCTCGACATCATGCCGACCATTCTCGCGGCATGCGGCGTACCTGCGCCAGAGGGGCTGCCGGGACTGAACCTTCTTGATACCGAAAAAGGAGCGGCGCGAAAGCAACTCTTCGGGGCGTGCTTCACTCACACGCTCATTGATCTCGATGACCCTGCCAAAAGCCTTATGTGGCGATGGACGGTCCGCCGCGACGGGGATCATCTTTGGAAGCTGGTCGAGCCCGTCACGGCCCGGACGCCCAAGGCGTTTCCAAAGTGGGAGGGGCGGCTCGTCTCGCCCGATGACCAGGCCCGCTACGAGCGGGGCGAGATCGAGCTTTTTGATGTCGCCAGCGACCCGCACGAAACCAAAAACCTCGCGGCAGAAGAACCGGCCGTCGTGAAACGGCTCCAGGCGAGCCTCGATGCTTGGTGGAATCCTCAGCCCGTGTCGTCACCAGACGCCAGCGACGTGACCCGAGCGAATCGGGCCGCGCTGCCGCTCCATGGGGTCGCCCACAAAAAACCGGCACCGGTCGGTATCTGGCCGAACTGGCGAGGACCGGGGCTCAATGGCGTGGCGTTGGGTGACGGGTATGTCACCGAGTGGGACGTCGAGCGCACGAACGTTCTCTGGCGGGTGGAGCTTCCGGGGCTCGGGGCCAGCACGCCTGCGGTGTGGGACAATGCGATCGTCGTGACGTGTGGCATCGAAGGGAAGAACGCTGTTATCTGTCTTGACGGCGACGGCCAGGAGCGGTGGCGACAAACGCTTGGCGCCGAACGTCCCGCAAAACACAAGAAGGCCACCGTCGCAAATTCGTCGCCGGTCACCGACGGCACGCATGTGTGGGTCTACTTCAAGAGTGGTGAGCTTGCGTGTCTGAAACTCGCCGATGGCGACGTCGTCTGGAAAACGAACCTCCAGGAAAAGTTTGGCGAAGACACGCTCTGGTGGGATCTCGGCACGTCGCCTGTGCTCACCAAGGATGGAATTGTCGTGGCGGTGATGCAGGATGGCCCGAGCTATCTGGTCGCCTTTGACCGGCTGACGGGCGACATCCTCTGGAAGATGGATCGCATGCTCGACGCACCCAAGGAGGCGACGCAGAGCTACTCCACGCCGCTCGTTCTCGCGGGTGATCCATCAAGGAACGAGCCTGAGGAGGTGCTCGTGGTTCTCGGGGCCGATCATGTCACGGCTCATGATGCGACTGACGGCCGTGAAATCTGGCGGGTGGGTGGTCTCAACCCGACGCAGGATGGTTTCTTTCGGTCGATCGCGTCGCCCGTTGCGATCGACGACCTCATTATCGCGCCCTATGCCCGCGGCAACTCGATCACGGCGATACGCCGAGGCGGCAAGGGGGATGTGACGCAGAGCCATGTCGTGTGGGCTCGCAGCGACGTTGGTTCCGATGTGCCCACGCCGGCGGCCACGGACGGGCAAATCGTTGTCTGTGCCGACAAAGGCCGCGTCGTGGGGCTGGCTGCCGCCACCGGAAAAAACCTTTGGGAGAAAGAGCTGCCCAAGAATCGCAACGCCTACAGCGCGTCGCCGGTCATTGCCGATGGGCACGTCATCGTCACGCGTGAGGATGGCGTGTCATACGTGCTTGCGCTGCCCCAGGCTGGCGACGTGGAGCCGGAGATCATCGGCACAGGAGCCGTCGAAGAAATGACCGTGGCCACGCCGGTCTATGTGGATCGTCGCATTTTCCTTCGCACACACGATGCGCTGTGGTGTCTCGGCAGCCGGTAGCTGTGGGTGGCCGAGTCAACCAGCCCGTACGATTCGTTTCGGAGACCTTTCGATGACAGACATTCGGGCACGGGCTTTGTGTCTCGGTCTTCTTGGGCTGGCGGTGCTTCTACCGGCCGCGGAAGCATCCAATCCCCCAACAAAGCCGCAAAACGTCCTCTTCGTGATCTGTGACGATCTTTGTTGTGCGCTGGGGAGCTATGGCGATGCGACGGCGAAGTCACCGAACATCGATGCGCTTGCGAAGCGGGGTGTACTTTTCGAGCGGGCGTACTGCCAGTTTCCCCTGTGCAATCCGAGCCGTGCGAGTTTCTTGACAGGCAGGCGTCCAACGACCACGCGAGTCAACGACAACGTCCGCCACTTCCGGCAGGCCGATCGCGACACCGTCACGCTCCCTCAGGCCTTCCGAAAAGCCGGCTGGCAGGTCGAGCGGATCGGGAAGCTTTATCACTACAGCGTGCCGAAGGGGATCGGCACGAGTGGCCACGACGACCCGCCAAGCTGGGAAGCCGTGTTCAACCCAAAAGGCCGCGATGTCGCCGACGAAGCCAAGATATTTACGCTGCAACCCTGGCAGTTCGGCGGCACGGTGAGTTGGCTCGCTGCCGACGGCACCGATGCCGAGCAGACCGACGGGATCGGCGCGGCCCATGCGGTGAAGAGGCTCGAGCACTTCGCAGGCGACCCGAATCACAAGCCGTTTTTCCTGGCGGTGGGGTTCTATCGGCCGCACACGCCGTATGTGGCACCAAAACCGTGGTTTGAGAAGCATCCGCTCGACACGGTGAAACTTCCGGAAGTGCCAGCGGATCACGACCTGAGAGTGCCAGCCGGCGCGATCGGCAGCCGCAAGAAGGAAGAGAACCGGCTCGTTGGTGAGCTGGGCCGTGAGGCGGTCCAGGCGTATCGGGCAAGCGTGTCTTTTGTGGATGCTCAGGTGGGTATCGTCGTGGATACCCTCGATCGGCTCGGTCTCTCCGACAACACGGTGATCGTGTTCACGAGTGATCATGGCTACCACCTAGGCGAGCATGGCCTGTGGCAGAAACAGAGCCTTTTTGAGGAGAGTGCGCGGGTGCCGCTGGTCATCGCTGTGCCAGGTGGAAGGTCGGGCGTCACGACGATGCATACCGTCGAACTGATCGACCTCGCCCCGACGCTCTGCGAGCTGTGTGGCGTTCCAGCACCAAAAGGCTTCGAGGGGCGAAGCCTCGCACCGCTGGTCATCGGTGACTCCGCAGCCTCTCAATCGTTTCCCGACCAGCCGGCGTTCACGGAAGTGGACCGTGGTGGTGTTCGCGGCGTGAGCGTGCGAAGCGGTCGCTGGCGGTATACCCTTTGGAACGGTGGCAAGGCGGGCGTGGAGCTCTATGACCACGACACCGACCCATTCGAGCTCGAGAACCTCGCCGAGATTGCAGACGAGTATTCGAGCACGATTGGCGAGCTCGACGCCATGATCAAGGACGTGTTTGGCGACGACCTCGAACCTCACGTGCTGCCGAAGCCGGGCAAGAACAAAAAGCGTCAGCCAGGTTGACCGAGTCTCTGAAAATGGAAGGTAGGCGGAATGTTCAAGCACGTCATGCTGTTGCTTGTCTGCGCGTGCGGCCTCGGGGCCTCAGTGCGGGCTGAAGCGGGCGAAGAAAGCCGTCCCAACGTCCTCGTGATTCTGGCCGATGACCTCGGGTTTTCCGATCTCGGCTGCTACGGCGGTGAGATCGACACGCCGAACCTGAATCGTCTTGCGGACGGTGGCCTTCGCTACACGCAGGGCTACAACACCGCCCGCTGCTGGCCCACGCGGGCGGCGCTCCTCACGGGCTACTATCCGCAGGCGATTGGCCGTGATTCTCTTCCGGGAGGGAAGGGGGGCACCCGCGGTGCGCGGCCCGAATGGGCGCCGCTTTTGCCGAAGCTGCTCGCGCCGGCGGGTTACCGCTCCTACCACTCAGGCAAGTGGCATATCGATGGCGACCCGCGGAAGGAAGGTTTTGATCACTCCTTGGATATCACGGGTGTCGGTCAGAGTAATTTCTTCGATCCTTCGGGCGTGAAGGAAGATGGGGCGCCGGTCACGGGAGGTGACGACTTCTATGTGACGACGGCCGTGGGCGACCATGCCGTGAAGTGCCTGGCCGAGCATGCCCGCGATCACGCCGGCAAGCCATTCTTCCACTATGTCGCCTTCACCGCCCCGCATTTCCCTCTTCATGCACCGGCCGACGTGATCGCGAAATATCGCGACCGTTACCTGGCTGGCTGGGAAAAGGTCCGCGCCGAACGTGCCAAGAGGCTCGCAGCCGAGGGCATCGTGACGACGGCTCTCTCCGAGGTGGAGCGTGAGGTCGGGCCGCCGTATCACCTTGCCGACGCCATCAAAAAGCTCGGGCCCAAAGAGGTGAACCGACCGGTGCCGTGGGACTCGCTGACGGAAGCCCAGCGAGAGTTTCAGGCAACAAAAATGGCGATCCATGCCGCGATGGTCGATGTGATGGACCGCGAGATCGGCCGTATCATGCATCAGCTCGCAGAGATGGACGCTGTCGAGAACACGCTGATCCTGTTTCTGAGTGACAACGGGGCTTCGGCCGAGATGATGATCCGTGGCGAGGGGCACGATCCGGCTGCTCCTCCGGGATCGCGGAAGAGCTATCTCTGCCTCGGACCGGGCTGGTCCACCTGTGCCAATACGCCGTTTCGCCGGCACAAAACCTGGGTTCACGAGGGGGGCATCGCCACGCCCTGGATCGTCCACTGGCCGGCAGGCATCGCCGAGAAGGGTACGCTTCGCACGCAGCCGGTGCATGTGATCGACCTCGTGCCGACCGTCCTCGAGCTTGCGGGTGTCGAGCCACAGCAAGCCCAGGCTGCACCACCCATCCAGGGCAAGAGCTTTGCCGTGTCGCTCGGCGACGCCAAAGCGCCACCGGCTCATGAGTCGCTCTGGTGGTGCCATGAAGGCCATCGCGGTGTCCGCATGGGCGACTGGAAACTTGTCGCGGCCAAGGGTGATCCGTGGGAGCTCTACGACCTCGCAAGCGACCGCTGCGAAACCACGAACCTCGCGGCTGATCAGCCCGAGCGTGTGGCCTCGCTCGAGAAGGAGTGGAAGCGGATCGCAGAGGAGTGCCGAGGCATGACCCCGCCGCCGCAGCCCAAGAAGCCTCGTCCCTTGAGCGGCCGGCGTCCGAACATCATCTATGTGATGACGGATGATCAGGGCTACGGCGACATCGCCGCGCACGGGAACCCGATTCTCGAAACGCTCAATCTCGACCGGTTTCGTGACCAGAGCGTGCGGCTCACCGAATACCACGTGAGCCCGACCTGTGCGCCGACGCGGGCGGCGCTCCTGACAGGCCGGCATGAGTTCCGCTCGGGTGTCACCCACACGATCCATGAGCGGGAGCGGCTCGCCCTCGACGCCGTGACGCTTCCGCAGCTCCTCAAGACGGCCGGGTATTCCACGGGAATCTTCGGGAAGTGGCATCTGGGCGATGAGGACGAATATCAGCCCGGGAAGAGGGGATTTGATCGCACCTTTATCCACGGCGGGGGAGGGATTGGCCAGGCGTATCCAGGGAGTTGCGGCGACGTTCCGGGAAACACCTACTTCGATCCGGTGATCCGCAGTGACGGGGAGTTTGTCCGGACGAAGGGTTATTGCACCGATGTGTTTTTCGATGCCGCGATCGAGTGGATGAACATCGTCCGATCGGAGAAGGAGCCGTTCTTCTGCTATGTCGCCACCAACGCCCCGCACGGTCCCTATCATTGCCCGCCTGGCAGCGATGAGAAATACCTCGTTCCACTCGAGGCCGTCCACGCGAACCCGAAGGAGCGGGAGAGAATCGCGAAGTTCTACGCGATGATCGAAAACATCGACACGAACGTCGGCCAGCTGCTCGCGAAACTCGACGCCTGGGGAATCGCCGACGACACCCTGGTCGTCTTTACGACCGACAACGGAACCGCCCAGGGCGGCGCGATCTGGAACGCCGGTATGAAGGGATACAAGGGTTCGCCGTACCGCGGTGGCACGCGGGTGCCGTCGTTTTGGCGATGGCCTGGCACCCTTCCTACCGGTGTGGATGTGGCGGCCGTGACGGCCCATATCGACGTGTTGCCGACGCTCTGCGATCTCGCTGGCGTCACCCTTCCATCGGCCGCCGCGGCACGCATCGAAGGAAGAAGTCTCGTGCCCCTCCTCACCGATGCCGAAGCAGCATGGCCTGATCGCTTGCTCGTGACTCATGTCGGGCGATGGCCGCAGGGAAAGGCCTCCGCGAGTCGCACCCACAACTGTCGCGTTCGCGATGGCCGCTGGTCATTGGTGAACTCGAAGAATCGGCCGAAGAACGACCCCGACGCCTGGGAGCTCTATGACATCGAAGCCGATCCGGGCGAGACACGGGATGTCGCCGCCGCGCATCCCGATGTCGTGGCCAGGATTGCCAAGGCGTATGACGCCTGGTGGGAGACCGTGCAGAGCGATCTCGTCAACGAGGAAGCGGTCGGGCCGCGCGAGAATCCGTTCAAGACCGCGTTCTGGAATCAGTTTGGCCGCGAGGCCTCGGCTCGTCCTGGCGTGGTGCTCGAAACCGTGGTGACTGGCAAACCCGAGGAGGCTCGTCCGTGATTGATCGACTCCATGTCTGCATCCTGCTCCTGGTGACCTTGGTAACCGGGATGAGCGGATCCTGCCTCGACGCTCGCGAGCCTCGGAAACCCAACATCGTTTTTTTTCTCTGCGATGACCTCGGCCTGGGCGACCTCGGTGCCCTCGGCAGCAAGGACATCAAGACGCCGAACATCGACGCGCTTTTTGAGCGGGGTACGAAGCTCTCGTGGCACTGGGCAGGCACCGCCGTCTGCGCCCCGAGCCGGTGTGTGCTCATGACGGGCAAGCATCCCGGTCATGCCGTCGTGCGGAGTAACCGGGAGGTGAAGCCCGAGGGGCAGGCACCCATGCCCGCAGGCACTGTCACGCTCTCGGGGCTTCTCCACGATGCTGGGTATGCCACCGGCGGCTTCGGGAAGTGGGGCCTGGGAGCGCCCGGGACCGAATCCGATCCGCCCGCCTGCGGCTTCGATCGGTTCTTTGGCTACAACTGCCAGCGGCAGGCCCACTCCTTCTATCCTGATCATCTCTGGGACAACCGCGAGCGTGTCGAGCTCGACGGCAAGCAGTACTCGGCGGATCTCATTGCTGCACAGCAACTCGCGTTCATCCGCGACCACGCCGACACGCCGTTCTTTCTTTACGTTCCCACGACGGTTCCCCACCTGGCGCTTCAGGTGCCGACGGACGAGCCATCGCTCGCGGAGTACGAGAAGCATTTTGGGGATGAAAAACCCTACCTCGGTGGGAAGGGTTATGTTCCCTGTGATCGACCGCTGGCGACGTATGCGGCGATGATTACCCGGATGGACCGCGAGGTCGGAAACATCGTCTCGCTGCTCGCCGAGCTGAAACTCACAGACGACACGATTTTTGTCTTCACGAGCGATAACGGGGCCACGGGTCCCGGCACCGGCGGGATCGACACGGCGAGGCTCGAGAGCAATGGCCCGTACCGCGATTGGAAGGGCTCGCCGTATGAGGGGGGCCTTCGCGTCCCCGCAGTGATTATCTGGCCCGGAAAAATTCCAGCCGGCAAGTCGCTCGACGCGCCGACCGGGTTTGAAGACTGGATGCCGACGTTGCTCGATCTGGCAGGTCTTGCCGAGAAGATACCCGAAGGGATCGACGGCGGCAGCCTCGCTCCGGCGCTCACGGGTGGTCCGGCCCACGCCGACCGATCGCTCTACCGAGAGCTCACCGAGAGGCAGTGGCAGGCCGTGACCGACGGTCACTGGAAGGCGATTCGCAAGGGGACTCGCGGCAAAAAGGGGGGTGCGAAACCGGCAGAATTAGTCGTGACCACCGAGTTGTATGACCTCCGCGCCGATCCGGCCGAGTCAATGGATGTGGCCGCGGAGCATCCCGATGTGGTCGCGCGACTCGAATCGCTCATGAATCTGGAGCATGTGCCGGATGCGAACTGGCCAATGTCCTTTGCCGACGAGGCAGCGACGAAGCAGCGGCAGGGTCCGGCCACATCGAGCGGGATTCTTCCTGCCATGACGCTTGCTTCCACGGCGGCCCATGCAGCCGTCTCAGAGCCTGCCAAGCGACCAAACATTCTCTTCATCCTCGTCGATGATCAGTCTCCCTTTGACCTCAAGGTCTATGACCCAGCATCAAAGCTGGAGACGCCGGTAATCGATTCGCTGGCCGCCCGCGGAGTCGTGTTTGATGCAGCGTATCACATGGGGTCGTTCTCGGGTGCGGTCTGCACGCCGTCGCGGCACATGATCATGACTGGCCGCACGCTTTGGCACCTGCCGATCGGGCCAGGACAGAAAAAGGGAAAGGCCGCGGGGGATGATTTTCAGCGTCGCTGCCCGCCCGACATCGAAGATCATGTGCTCGCGAGTGTCTTCAACGCTGCCGGCTACGACACGATGCGGACATGCAAGGACCAAAACAGTTACGAAGGAGCCAACAACAAATTCACCGTCCGGCATGATGCGACAAAGCGGAAAGGCACGGCTGAAGGGGGCAGTGAGTGGCATGGCGACCGCGTTCTCGACTTTCTGGAGGACCGAGAGGCCTCGCAGGATGCCAATCCGTTTCTCATCTATTTCGGCTTCTCCCATCCCCACGACACCCGTGACGGTACGCCCGAGCTCCTGAAGAAGTATGGGGCCACGAATCACACCGAGAAATCGCGGTCACCACCACTCGATGCCAAACAGCCCCCGCTTCCCGCCAACTGGCTCCCGAAGCATCCGTTCGACAACACCAACATGGACGTTCGGGACGAGGTGGCCGTGAGCGGTGTCTGGAAGCGGCGGGACGAGGCCACGATCCGTAATGAGCTCGGCCGCGAGTTTGCCTGCAGCGAAAATATCGATATCCAGATCGGCCGTGTCCTCGACAAGCTCCGCGCGATGGGCGAACTGGAGAACACCTGGATTGTCTACACCGCCGATCACGGCATGGCGATCGGTCGACATGGGCTCCAGGGCAAGCAGAACCTCTACGAGCCCACCTGGCGGGTACCGCTCATCGTGGCAGGGCCAGGTGTGGAGGGAGGCCGTCGTGTGACGGGGAACGTCTATCTCACCGATGTGCTCGCGAGCCTCTGTGATATGGCCGGCATCGAGCCACCGACGTCAAACGAGGGCATGAGTTTTCTGCCGGTTGTCACCGGTGAGACTTCGCAGGTACGCGACGTGCTCTACGGAGCCTACTGTGGCGGGGCAAAGCCGGGCATCCGCTGCGTGCGTCACGGCGACTGGAAGCTCGTCAAGTATGAGTCGCCGGATGGTGGTCTCGTGACGCAGCTTTTCAACCTGAAGGACAATCCAGCCGAGTTGCTGGCCGAGCATCACGATCCGGCGGTGACCGCGGTCTCGCATGGGAAGCCCGAGCCACACCAAAAAAATCTCGCCGATGATCCGGCCCACGCGGCGAAGCGAGTTGAGATGGAAGCCCTGCTGCTCGCCGAGATGGAGCGACTCCACGATCCGTACCGATTTTCTGACCAGCCAGAAAAGAAGGCAAGGCGATGAAGCGGATAATCCATAGTGTCGTGTTCGGAGTTCTGTTGGCCACGCTCGGCACGGCGAGCACGTCGGCCGCCGACCAGCCCAACTTCGTGTTCATCTTCATCGACGACCTCGGCTATGGCGACATTGGCCCCTTTGGTGCGACTGTCCAGAAAACGCCAAACCTCGATCGCATGGCATCCGAAGGCCGCAAGCTCACGAGTTTCTACGCCGCGCCGGTCTGCTCGGTCTCCCGGGCGCAGTTGCTCACGGGCTGCTACGGTCCGCGATGCGGTGACCCGTGGGTCTATTTTCCTGCCGATCCCGGTGGCCTTGCGGCCTCGGAGGTCACGATCGCGGAACGCCTGAACGCCCTTGGCTATGCCACGGCCTGCATCGGGAAGTGGCATCTGGGCGATCAGCCGGAGTTTCTGCCGACGAATCAGGGTTTTGATCGGTATCTCGGGATTCCCTACTCGAACGACATGCAGAAAGTCTCGGCCGAGACGGGCAAGCGGGTGGTGCCGCTTCTGCGAGACGACAAGGTCAACGCGCTCCTCACCGACGAGGAGCAGCGAACGATCATTGAACGGTCGACGGATGAGGCCATCCGGTTCATCGAGGAGTCGAAGGGAAAACCGTTCTTTCTCTATATGCCACATACGGCCGTCCACATTCCGATCTTCCCGGGCAAGGAGTTCATGGGAAAGAGTGACAACGGCCCCTTTGGTGACTGGGTTCAGGAGGTCGACTGGAGTGTCGGGAAGATTCTCGATGCACTGAAAGAGAACGGAGTCGATGACAACACGCTCGTAATCTTCACAAGCGACAACGGCCCATGGATCGGCTGGGTCAAGGATCTCACAAGTGCCGGGCCGCTGCGTGGCAGCAAGGGAAGCACCTGGGAGGGTGGCGTTCGTGTGCCAACTATTTGCCGCTGGCCTGGTCGCATCCCTGAAGGCACGTCGTGCGACACGGTCTGTGGCACGATCGATGTGCTCCCCACGCTCGTGGCCCTGGCCGGGGGCACGGTGCCTGATGAGCCCGTGATCGATGGCCACGACATGACGGCGGTGCTACTGGGTGTGTCGGATCCGTCGCCCCGTGATGCCCACTACTACTTCTCCCGCAAGAATCTGGATGCCGTCCGGCAGGGCAAGTGGAAGCTCGCCGTGGCTCCCCAGCCAGAGAAAATGGGTCGGGGTGCCGTTCCAGTATTTGCATCGATGGAAAAGCCCCGACTCTATGACCTCGAGGCCGACATCGGCGAGACGACGGATCTTGCAGCCGACCATCCGGAAGTCGTGAAACGTCTTCGCGGTCTTGCTTCAACGATGACCGCGGAGCTTATCGATCCCGCCTCGCCAGCCCGCCGGCCAATGGGGCACGTCAAAAACCCGACGACCCTCTACCCCGTGAAGCAGCAGCCCAAGAAGCAGCCCAAGACGGCACCCGCCAAGTGACGCTCGGGGATGTATGCTAGTGCGGGTTCTGAACACGCTTTGGGATGGCGGGATGATGCACGACGACTTCCGGGAACAACCGAACCTCCCCCGCGCGAGCCGCGTGGGGCTCTTGCTGTTTGGCATCTACGTCGCGCTCTATGCCGGGTTTATCATGCTCGTGCTCGTGCGGCCTGACCTCGCGGCCGCGAGACCTTTTGGCGGCGTGAACGTCGCGATCGCCAGTGGGCTGGGGTTGATCGTCGCCGCGATCGTGCTTGCCACGGGCTTCTTGTTTGCCCCGACGCACCGCGGGTGAGTCCAGGGCCCCTCCCATGCTCCATCACACCTCGTCGCTTGCCGTTTGTGTTTTTGCCGCCATCGTGGCCGGTGTGCTCTGGCTCTCGTTCAGACTTGGCCGCAAGGGCCAGTCGGCCCAGGGCTACTTTGCCGCCCACGGTCAGGTCCACTGGGCGGTCAACGGTATCGCCTTCGCAGGCGACTATCTCTCGGCGGCGTCGTTCCTCGGCATCTGCGGGATGATTGCCTTCAATGGCTACGACGGATTTCTCTACTCGATCGGATTTCTGGCCGGCTGGGTCGTGGCGCTCTTCGTGATCGCCGAGCCGATCAAGGCCCTTGGAAAATTTACATTTGCCGATGCCCTTGATGCCCGGTTCAACAGCCGAGGCATCAAGCTTGCCGTTGCGATTTCCACGCTCGTGGTGAGCGTTTTCTACTTGATCCCGCAGATGGTTGGGGCAGGCTCACTCGTGACACCGCTCTTGGGCCTGCCACAATGGGCGGGTGTCATTTTGGTCGGCATTGCCGTGACGTTCATCGTCGTGACGGCCGGTATGGTGAGCACCACCTGGGTGCAGTTCATCAAAGGGTCGCTCCTTGTCCTGTTCTGCGGCATCCTGACGGTGCTCATCCTGAACCGCGGCCTCGACGTCAACGCAGGGAACCCAGGGCCTGTCACCATGACACCCCAGGTTCGGACCGTGACACCCGACGGCACCGTGCTCATCGACGGCCAGCCGCAGACCCATGACCACGACCTGCGGCCGGTGGGCACGATCGCCAGGCTGCCCGAGAGATTTGGTGACGCCCGCTCGACCGGTCCGCTCGGGCCGCTTGCCTACATCGCGGCGCTTGAAGACTCGACCGTTGTCACCTGGAGCAAGGCGACGCATACCGACGACGCAGGTACGCATGAAACCTTCACGCCACGTGAGCGGCCCGCAGCCGAACTCCTCCGCCCCGGTGGTTATTTCAAGGGGCTTGCCAGTGGAACCCTCGCCGGGCGGCTCGATTTCGCAAGCCTCATGCTTGCCCTCTTCTGTGGCACGGCGTCGCTACCCCACATCCTCATCCGCTACTACACGGTGAAAGACGCGATGGCCGCGCGCAAGAGCACGGTGATCGGCATCGCAGCCATCGGCGGTTTTTATGTGCTCACGCTCTACCTGGGGCTCGGGGCCATGATCAGCGGTGCCCTTGATCCCACCGACACGAACATGGCGGCGCCACTGCTCGCGCGGTCCTTCAGCGAAACACTCTTCGCGATCATCTCGGCCATCGCCTTCACGACCGTTCTTGGCACCGTCAGCGGGCTCATCATGGCCGGCAGTGGCGCGGTGGCTCACGACTTGGTGCAGGGTTTCATGGGCGTCACGCTCACCGACCATGAGAAGGTTCGCATCGGCAAGCTGGCCGCCGTTGGCCTCGGGATTATCGCCATGGCCCTTGGCATTCTCTTCAAGGGTTTTAATGTGGGTTTTCTAGTGGGCTGGGCATTCAACATCGCGGCCAGTGCGAACCTCCCGGCCCTTGTGATGCTCCTCTTCTGGCCACGGACGACCAAGCAGGGCATTATTGCTGCGGTGGTCGTGGGCATGGCCTCGTCGCTTGGCTGGATTCTGCTTTCGTCCGAGACCTTCAAGAACGTCTACGGCCTCGACGCTGGCCTCGCTCCGATGCCCTTTAGCCAGCCAGGCCTTGTCACGATTCCGCTCGGCTTTGTCGTGCTGGTCGTTGTTTCGCTCCTGACCTCTCCTCAGCAGCCTGCTCCCATCTCAGATCATGCCGCGTAAACGACCGCCGCCACCCCGCCGCCCCGTGATCCGCTGCACCGTGGCGCACCTGCCGGCGATCCAGGCGATCTTCAACGAGGCGATTGCCAACTCGACCTCGCTCTATGAATACGCCCCGCGGACCGACGAGGTCATGCAGGATTGGCTCGCGGTTCGGGACAAGGCCGGCATCCCCGTGCTCGGCATTGAATGGGAGCCGAGCATTTTGGCGGGCTTTGCCACGTGGGGGCCGTTCCGGCCGCGACCGGCCTACAAGTATTCGGCCGAGCACTCGGTGTATGTCGATGACAAGTATCGAGGCGAAGGCGTGGGCCGCCAGCTTATGCAGGCGGTGATCGTCGAGGCCAAGAAGGCCGGGCTGCACATGCTCGTGGCGGGCATCGACGCGTCCAATGTCGCGAGCATCGCCCTGCACAGCTCGCTCGGCTTTCGCTGCTGCGGTACCGTCCGCGAAGCAGGCTTCAAGTTCGGACGCTGGCTCGACCTCGAGTTCTGGCAGATCATTTTGCCCACGCCAGAGAAACCCGTGGACGGGTGACGCGGAGGCTCGACAAGCTCGCCGGGGCCGTGGATGGCCCGCCGAGCGTGCACCAGGGGACCCGCCGAGCGTGAAGCAGTCAGCGGGGCTGGCCCGTGGTGAGCGATTTGAGGTGGGCGAAGAGGTCGCGAACGTCCTGCGGCGTCATCGCTTCGAGGAGGCCCTCGGGCATGATCGAGATGCTCGTGAAGTCGGCCTGCTCGACATCCCGCGACGCGATGCGGATATCCGCCGTGTCGGGCTGACGGAGCACGATGGCGTCGGCATCGCGGGAGACGAGAAGGCCCTGCACCACGCGGCCGTCGCGGGTGATCACGCGGAAGTTGCGATAGCCCCCTTCCATCGCCGCACTCGGTGTGAGCACATTGCGAAGAATGGCCTCGATGCCCGTGATGCCGACGCCATCAAGGGCCGGGCCGACCTTGCCGCCTTGGCCACCCTGCTGATGGCAGGTGAGGCAGCGGGTCGCAAAGATCGTCTTGCCTCTTGAAGCGTCGCCGCCCGCCTCCGCGAGCGCCCGGAATCGCGCGAATCGCTCATGCCGTGCCTGAGCGTCTGCCGCTGTGATGAGCTTTGGAGCATCGAGCGCCGGCTCGATTCTCGCGTTGCCGGCCAGTGTGCCCCACGACGATCCGCCGTGGAGGACGACGAGGCTTGGTGGCCGGTTGTCATCATCGACAAAACTCCGATCGAAGTCGGCCCGGATCTCATCCGGTGTTCGGCAAGTCTTCCAGACTCGCACTTCCGCGAGCCGGCCCCTGGTGCCGCCTTGTTTTGGCGTGCTCGAGCCAATGTGGAGGTTCCTGTAGGGACTCGTGTCGCGGACGCTGTTTTTGGCTTTGGCGTCGAGCTCACCATTGACATAGAGCCGCAGCTCCCCCTTGGCGTCGCGGGTGACGGCGTAGTGAGTCCACACCCCGGGAAGAGTCGCTGCCTTCGCAACGACGATGTCGCCATGCTGCTTCGTCCAGACTCGCAGGTGGCCACCATAAAAATTCATGTCGATGATGTCGTCGGCGGCGAGCAGACTGTCTTCATTGTTGATCTTCGGATCGAGGTTCACCCACGCCTCGAACGTAAACGGGCCCTCGAGCGACACAGCCCCGCCAGAGTCGGCATGGCTGCCTTCGAGTCGCAAGACGGCCGGTGCGCGAGCGGTGATCTCACTCCAGATATCGTCGAGCGCCGGATTCGGCCCGAGGACAGCCCGCATGTCAGCAAGCGTGGCTATCGGCAGGGCCGTGGCCTCGATGTCGTCGTTGGCGATGGCTTCCACGAGCGCCGTCGCTCCTTCACGATGCCGCGCGAGTGCTGCCACCGCAGCCTGACGCTCGACAAAGTCGAGCGAATCCCATGCGGCGATGAGAGCCCTCGCAGCGGCCTGGTCACGAGACTCTGCCCAGGCTGCGACCACCTCGGCTCGGAGAAGTCGATCATCGACCGACGCGGCCAGGATCGCACGGCCAGTGTCGCCAGACATCGCCCCTATCTCGCGAAGACAGCGGAGAGCTGCTCGCTTGAGCTCGAGCGTCGTGGCACCTTCGGTCGCGAGCGCGGATACCTGCGGTGCGAGCGACACGATCTTGAAAGCCCCGGCGAGATTCAGGGCGAGGATTCGATCATCCGGTGACGCACCGGCGGCGAGCAGCGCCGTGGCCGCTTGCGAAACGATTGGGGCTACCGAGTCACCGTTCAGGCTCGTACGGTGCGTGAGCAATGCCTTGAGTGTGGCCGACCGGGTTCGCGGGTCGAGGGCAAACGACTCGAGCGTTTTGGCAACCTCCGGCACATGCGCTTGCATGGCGATCAGGCGAACCTCCTCGGTATCGGGTGGCCGGCCCAGTTCTGGAAGAATCTCGGCGAGCAGCTTCGCCGCTTCCGAAAGCTCGAGGGCAAGCATCGCGAGAAGCCGATTCTCGACAGGGATCGCTCGGCCAGCCGGCGACGCCAGAAACGCTGCCACCTGGTCGGCATGGTTCTCCATCGCCCATCGGGCGAGGTATCGCTCAAACTCGCGATCGTAAACAGCCCATGGGTCGCCCTGGATCGACCCGCGACCGAACGTCACGATGAGCGCGATCGTCTCGGGCGATGAGACCGGAATGCGGCGAAGGGCGTCTCCCAGCGCCGCCCGTACGCGGGGCGACGGGTCATCAATGAGGGGCGTTGCGATCCGGCGGAAGTCGGCCTCGGAGCACACCCCGGCGGCGATCCGGATGGCCTCGTGCCGCAGGTCGGCGCTCTCATCGGCGACGAGCTTTTCCAGAAGCGGCGTCGTGACACCACCGAGGCCTTCGAGCGCCCAGAGGCTCCCCGCGCGGGCGTCGGTAGTCGCTTTCGGATCTGCGACCATGCCCTGGAGGGTTGGAACCAGCTCCTGTGCGTCGCGGTCTACCATCTCTTGCCATGCCAGGTCGGCGAT
Organism: Pirellulales bacterium; assembly: GCA_041746715.1. Lineage (GTDB taxonomy): Bacteria > Planctomycetota > Planctomycetia > Pirellulales > UBA1268 > QWPN01. The sequence continues at coordinate 42,975 of JBGTGN010000179.1, forward strand.
CCGGGCATTCTTCGCGCCGAGAAATTTTGGAAGCTCCTCGGTCGGCACCGTCGCAACGACGACCGGCTGCTGGACGGGTTGCGAGGCATGACGGATCCGCCAGATGCGTCCGCGAACCTTGTCGCGTTCCGGATGGCTCCGAGGCACCTCGTTGTGGGAGATCACCTTGTTGTACCAGTCGACCACATAGAGGCAGCCATCGGGGCCGAACTGAACCGCGACGGGCCGAAACGACTTGTCACGGCTCGTGAGGAGATCGGGACCCTTGCGATAGGTGGAACGCTCACCAGTTCGCGTCGCGATGATTGACTGGATCGCATTGGTGATCGGGTTGGCGACGTAAAAGACCTGTTCGTCTGGGTTCGCGCCGGCGCCTGCGCCCCACGGGGCTGGCCAGCCATCGAGGTCGTCTGCGATCGCGAGCCCGCTCAGGCCGGTGCCCCCCATCTGCGGCGGTGCGAGTGGCGGCGGCATGAGCGGCTGATAGGACCTGAGCCAGTCGCGGGACCCGGTTGCGACGCGGACGCCCGGTTCGTAGGGGAAGATCGGATAGCCGATGTCGTTGGCCTCCTGAAGCCACGTCTCGCCCGTCCGTGAAATCGTGAGGCCCCAAATGTTGTTGGGGCCTGCGGTGAGCGATTCAAATGCCGAGCCGTCGGCGCGGAAGCGGGCCAGTTTGCAGGCGTCAAACCGCACCGACTGCGTGCCGTCGGCAAACGGAACATCGTTTGGCCGCTGGACAACCGACTTATTGAAGAGACCTTGCGCCAGGAGAAACCAGCCGCCCGGCACCCGTGTGAACTGATGCGGGAAGAGGTGGGAATCCTGGACGCCAAAACCCTCAAGCACCGTTTCAAAACCATCGGCCCGTCCGTCACCGTCGGTGTCGCGGTAGTACCGGATCTCCGTGCCGTACTGCACAAGCGCCCCGTCTCGGTAAGGCAGCACGCCCAGCGGGATGACAAGCCCTTCGGCAAACACCCGCGGCGGCGATGGCTTGGCGGCCCACGGGTCGTCGATCACGAGAATCTTGTCGCGGCCGCCCGCCGCAAAGAGCCGCCGCGAAAGCTCGGGGCTTTCGTTGCCATCAACCGGATACTCAAGCGCCGTCGTCGTCCACAGCCGGCCGTGGCTATCGAAGGCGATGGGCACAAACTTGCCGTAGGGGTTGGCCGAGTCAGTGCTCTCGTCGAGGACGAGCTCCGCCTGAAAGCCGTCGGCGAGCATGAACTGTTGCAACTCTTCCGCTGCTGCGAGCGGGTCGCCCGTGGTGACGCCGGGCCATTTCGCATGGCCGGGTTGCCGTGGCAGGACGGTGATCAAAATGTTCTTGACCTCGACGAGCGCCTTGCCGCCGCCGTGAACCTGAATCCCGATGCGGCCATCCCGCGGGATCTTCTTGTCTCGCTCGGTGTAATCGAGCGCCGGCACTCCGTTGATCCACGACTGGATGCGCGACCCGTCGGCCCGGATCCGGTACACGTTCCAGTCATCCTCCTTGATCGCTGCCGCCACCGCCTCGGCATCCTTCGGCTCACCGATCACCTTGTTTCGCCGCGACTCGTCATAGAGCTTGCCCCACCAGCCCGGGCCTGCATCGACCTGGTATCCAGACATCTCCGATGACTTCGGCACGCGAATACTGCGAATCTGGATACCCGAATTGACGAATCCTCCCGCGCCTCGGATTCGGATCGCAAACGTGAGATCGAAGTTCTCGAACCAGTCCGTTGTGGAGAGGAACGTGTTGTGGGGCACGCGCTCGGTGAGCGATCCGCCGGTAATCATGCCATCGACGACCTTCCACCAGCGCTTGTCGCCATCGGCGGTCTCCCAGCCGACAAGCGTCTTGCCGTCGAAGAGCGGCCGCGGCTCGTCAGCGTGGGCGACGGTCGCGATTGCGACAGCGATGAGGACGGCGAAAGATCGCATGGGTTTTCTCCTGGATCAGCCCGCGGGCTGGTTCCGTCGCGGATGCCCGTTTCTGGATTCGGGAGCGACGGCCGCCGGCGGCTTTATAACTGGTGATCGAGCCTCTCCAGACTAGGACACTCACGCGGGATGGTCCATGACCGAAATCCACCTCGATCTCACTGAAACCACCGTCGATGGCCCAGACGCTCGCCTCTGGATTTTGACCCGCGAGGAATGCCCGGAGCTTGGTATCCATCGCATCAAGCGGCTCGGGCTTACTGACGCGCTCGTGCCCTACCGGCGGGTTCGCGTGAATCCGGGCGGGAGTTTTTTAATGGTTTGTAACCGAGGCAGCGGCCAGATTCTCCTCGACGGCCGTTGGCGAAAGAGCCGGCCCGGGGTGGCCTGCCTCGCGCCGCCGCGGGTTCTCAACGCGTTTCACGCCGTGCCGGGGGTGCGGTGGAGGTTTGCCTGGATCCGCTACGACGAGCCGGTGCATGTGCGGCCAGTCGTTTCAGCGGCGTCACCAGTCCGCGTGCGGTGCAATCCCCATTCGCTCTGGCGAACCATCTCGGGGCTGCGGGCTGAACTGACTGGTGGCAAGGATGCCGGGCTCGTTCATCACTGGATCGAGCTCGCCCATGGCGAGGCCCGCCGGATCGCTCAGCCGTGGCATCTCAGCGACCGGCTTTGGAACGTGTGGGCTGAGGTCCGTGGCAACCTCGCCTCCGAGTGGTCGCTCGACCAGCTTGCCACGCTCTTCGGCGCGAGCAAGGAGCAGTTCCGGCGTGTCTGCCTCGCTCAACTCGGCCGCAGCCCGATGCAGCATCTGGCGTCGCTGCGAATCGAGCAGGCCTGCACGCTGCTGTCGTCGACGTCCGAAAAGGTCGAAGTGATCGCACGCCAGGTTGGTTTTGAGAACGCCGCGGTTTTCTCCCGCGCCTTCAAGCGCTGGGTAGGTCGTAGCCCGAAGGCCTACCGCGGGTGAATCACGCTGCCGTCGGCGCTGATGAGCATCGCATCGGGCCGGGGTTATCAGAGTGCGAAGTCGACGGTATTGCTTCCCGCGGTGACCGCAGCCCGCCGGATCGCAAAGCCCCGTCGCTACACTCAAGGAATTGCCCCTCACATCATCGACGTATGGTTCCAGTTTTGGTCATCCCCATGAAACACATCCTCAAGAAGGTCGTCCTTCTCCTGGCCCTTTTCCTGGCCGCGACACTTGTTTCTGCCGACGAGAGCCGCCCGCCCAACATCATCTTCATCATGGCCGATGACCAGGGCTACGGCGACGCCAGCAGCTACAACCCCGAGTCAAAGATTCCCACCCCGGGCATCGACCGCATCGCCAAGGAAGGCATCCGTTTCACTGATGCCCACAGCGGCTCCGCCGTCTGCACACCGACCCGCTACGGGCTCATAACCGGCCGTTACTCCTGGCGGAGCCGCCTGCAACGCGGTGTGCTCGAGACGGGTGGTTCGCAAGACGACACGCTCATCTCGAAGGATCTTCTCACTGTGCCGGCGCTGCTCAAGCAGCACGGCTACCAGACCGCATTGGTCGGGAAATGGCATCTTGGCTACCGCTATGAGTTCCCCAAAGGTAGTGGCGGCCTCACCACAATCACCACCAAAAAGCCCTACGGCACCTTCAAGGTACGTGCCGCTCCGGTTGGCTCGAAAATCATCGGCAGCCCCGTTGAATTCGGCTTCGACGAGTTTCACGGATTCCATCACGCCCGTGACATGCACTCCTGGAGCACAAACGACACGGTGACGGAGACCATCCCACTCGACCAGGTCATCGCCCGTTCGACCCGCGAGAGCATCGGCTTCATTGAGAGGCAGGTGAAAAGCGATACACCATTTTTTCTCTACCTCGCTCTTGGCTCGCCCCACACCCCGATCGTCCCTTCAGACGCATGGGTCGGCAAAAGCGGCATCACCCCCTACGCTGATTTTGTCATGGAGACCGACCATGCCACCGTGGAGATCCTCAACGCGCTCGACCGACGCGGAATCGCCGACGACACTCTCATCTTCTTTACCGCAGACAATGGCTGCTCACCTGCGGCGAACATCCCTCAGCTCAAGGAAAAGGGGCATGACCCGAGCTATTCCCTGCGGGGTCACAAGGCCGATGCCTGGGACGGAGGCCACCGTGTGCCCTACGTGGTCCGCTGGCCCAAGGTGATCACCGCTGGACGTGTGTCTGATGAGGTCATCTGCCACACCAATCTCATGGCCACCTGCGCGGAGATTCTCGGCGTGGAACTGCCTGAAAGCGCTGGCGTCGACAGCTTCTCCATTCTCCCCGTGCTCCGTGGAGACAAAGCCGCGGAACCCACCCACCCGTATGTCATCCATCATTCCATCTCAGGCCGTTTCGCTATCCGCAAGGGCGATTGGAAATTCATCGCGTGCAAAGGGTCTGGAGGATGGTCCCGGGGCGACGATGGCAAGGCGAGCCAGCTCTACACCATGGCCAAGGATCGTAAGGAATCAAACAACCTCGTGACTGCCAAGCCGGAGGTCATCGCGGAGCTCACCAGACTCTTGGAGACTGCAGTCGCTGACGGCCGAAGCACTCCCGGCCCAAAGCTTGAGAACGATGTCGAGGTCGCTATCTGGAAAGACGAGCAAGGGAAAACGGCCCCACGCCAAATGGCGCCGTCCCAAAAAAAAGGCAAGAAGAACACGAAGGAATCCCGTCCAGCTATCCGAGCCAACGCACCATGAAACGCCTGCGGGGCTCATCGCGATGAGACGCGTTTCAGGCTGCCGGCCGTGGCTGACTGTCGTGGGGCACTCCTGCGTCTACGCTCGCGCCGACGGCTCAGCAGGCTGCGTCATCCAGAGGCCCGATGAACGTTCCCGAGTCCGAAGCATGCTACGCCCGCGGGAGCTCGTATCCCGTGCGGTACTCGCGGGTGAAGAGCTGATTGGCCTCGGGATCGTTTGACTGCTCGGTCTTGGGGTCAATGGTGAGCACGCGGCCAACCTTCAGCTTCGTCTCATCGAAATCGACGTTGTTCGCTGCGAGATGGGCTTCAAAACTTTCGAGGGTTTGTTTCACCCGCGGGTCGTCGGCTGCAAGGCTCGGGCGGGTGCCGGGCTCGACTGGAGTACCCAGCGTCCACGACACGTTGCCGAGGTGGGCCAGCGCGCTCGAGAGATGGCCATCCTCGATGTCGAGATGAAGATCCTCGTGCCGTCGGCTCTTGAACGCCTTCACGAAATTGTCGTAGTGGTGCTGGTCACCGCCCCCCGACCACTTGCCAAGCTGCTTGCCGTCGTAGTCGAAGGCGACACCGGAGGTGTAATTGGGGGCCACCACATAACCCTCGGTGCCCCACCAGATGTTGGCTACGCCGAGCCGTCCTGCGGCGAGCCCAAAGGTTTCGGGCGTCTTGATTTCGAGGCCACGGACGTCGGAGACGAGAACCGCGTCATCCCACTGGTAGATCGTCACCTGGCTATTGGCCACGTCGCCGTTGTCGATATAGCCAAGCCGCCCGCCGAGGCTCACAACTTTTTTCGGCAGCTCCTGTTTGCCAAGGCCCCAGCGGGCCTTATCGAGCTCATGCGGATTTTGATTGCCGAGGTCGCCGTTACCCGTGCGATGGTCCCAGTGCCAGTCGTAGTGAAGCTTCTGTCGGATGGGTACCTCTGCTGGTGCCGGTCCAGCCCAGAGGTCGAAATCGAGGCCCGCGGGAAGGGGCGCGGGCGTATCGACCAGGCCGATACTCGGCCGCCGCTTGTAGCAGAGGGCGTGGGCCATGTTCACGGCGCCAATCTTCCCGCTTTTCACAAACTCGACCGCCTGACGCATGCCCGGCATGCTTCGGCTCTGGACACCCATCTGGCAGATCCGGCCGAGCTTTCGAGCCCAGCGGACCATCTCACGGCCTTCGTTCACGTTGTGGCTACAGGGCTTCTCGACATAGACATCCTTGCCGGCCTGCATGGCCCAGATCGTCATGAGGGCATGCCAGTGATTGGGTGTGGCAATTGATATGACGTCGATATCCTTCCGCTCGAGGAGGCGGCGGATGTCCTTCTCGAAATCGGGCATCTTCGCCAGCTTCGCGAACCGCTTCTCGTGCTTGGCGTACGCGGCAGGATCGCAGTCGCAGATGGCGACAAGGTCAGTGTCTGGGTTGTTCATCCAGCCGCCAATGTGGCTCGCGCCACGGCCGTTCGTGCCCACGACGGCCACGCGAATTCGCTCGGACGGTCCCGCGGCTCGGGCCGCTTCTGGGGCTGCGGCGCGAGAGAGGCTTGGCGTCGCCGCGAGGGCCGCAGCCGAGAGCGCAAGAGCACGCTCGAGAAAGTCACGACGGGGTAGGACCATGGCGGGTCTCTCCAGGGGGCGTCTCACGCTCAGGCGGCGAGCGACTATTGCTCGCCACCGACCCTGGAAAGTGTACCGCCGAGATTGCCCGTCCGGCTCAGGCGCCCGGACGACGGAAGTGACGGTAGGCCTGGAGGACGTCGTAGAGATCCGACGAGACGGTGATGTCTTCGTCGGCGAAGTCCGAAAGCCACGTTCGGTCACTGGCGACGGCGTCGGCCAAGAGAGGAAGCACCTCGCCCAGCGAAACGCGGACACCCGCATCCCGCATCGGCAGCGTCCTCGTCGCGGCCATCGTCTCGACATCGGGCTCGGTGTAGACCCGCAGGCTGCGAATCGCCATGGCATATGCTCCCTTGCCCTGGAAAAATTCGTGGGAGCCGGCGGGCGATCAACCCGTCCTGGGTCGGCCGTCATCCTGACGTTCGCCGACTCCCGACTTCAAGGGATATCGGCAGTTCGCCGGACGGATTTGAGGAACTGGTCCGGTCATGCTGATCGCGGGCCTTTTCCCTGGTTGCCAGGGGCAGGCTGGAATGACTAGGCAAGCGAGGCTACCCAGCCTGGCTGTTCACCGGCATGACGATCCGCCCGGCCCGGTAAGCGTCACCAATGCTCTTGGGCACGAGGGCTTCGGCGTCGAGGACCTTCGCCCTATTTTCAGCTGTCGCTGCCTTCATCTCCTGCTCACGGGCGATGGCCACGGCCCGCCGCTCCTCGGCCTTGGCACGGGCCACGCGGGTGTCGGCCTCGGCCTGGTCGGCCTGAAGCCGGGCGCCAATATTCTCACCGATCTCGATGTCGGCGATATCGATCGACACGATCTGGAACGCTGTCTGGGCATCGAGGCCGCGCTGAAGTACGGCCTTCGAGATCGTGTCGGGGTGTTCCATCACTTCGAAGTGACTTGGTGCCGATCCGATCGACGTGATGATGCCCTCACCCACGCGGGCAATGATCGTCTCTTCCGTGGCACCGCCGATGAGCTGCTGAAGGTTGGTTCGTACGGTGACTCGGGCACGAATCTTGAGCTCCACGCCGTTTCTGGCGACGGCCGAGAGCGTTGATTTGCCGCTGATCCCATCTGGGCAGTCGATCACCTTGGGGTTCACGCTCGTCTGAACCGCGTCGAGGACGTCGCGGCCAGCGATGTCGATGGCACACGCCCGGTCGTAGTCGAGGTCGAGATCAGCCCGCTGGGCCGCGATGAGTGCCCGGATCACACGGGGCACGTCACCGCCGGCGAGATAGTGGGCCTCGAGTTTGCGAGCCGTGAGGTCGCCTAGGCCCGCCTGCACCGCCATGATTCTGGCCTGAACGATCGTGCGCGCATTGACCTTCCGCAGGCTCATGCCCAAAAGCTCGAAGAACGTCACCCGGGCCTTCGACCAATAGGCCTGAAACCAGAGCTGCCCATAGTTGAAGATGAGCACGAGCATCGTGAGCGCCACGATGCCAAGCAGGACCAATGCCACGATGATGACTGGATCGTTCACAGAGCGTCTCCCGATGTCGAACCGAACGCCAGCAAGCGTAGTTCACGGTTTGCGGGAATGGAAATTTCGACGGATTTGCCCAGAGAAGCGGTTTTTTGGTCTGCGGTCACCGGTGGCGTGACCCACCGGCAGGGGGTTCGCGATCCGGATCATCCGTCGATCCAGCCGCCGCCGAGGAGACGGTCGCCGTCGTAGATCACGGCCGGCTGGCCCGGGGAAATGGCGCCGGGCGAGTGTTCTGGGCCACCAGTGAAGCGTGCGTGAAATCGGTCGTGACCACGTGGCGTGACGATCGCCGGAGCCGCGGCTCGCTGCGCGCGGCACTGCACGTCGCAGGCGAATGGCTCACCAGGCGTCGGCACGAGCCAGGATACGTCGGCGGCGACGAGCTCCTGTTCGGGGACAAGGTCTCGCCTGCCGACGACGATGCGGCATGCGTCAGCGTCGATGCGAGTGACATAGAGCGCTTCGCCTGTTGCGATCCCGAGTCCTTTTCGTTGACCGACCGTGAAATGCTCGATGCCGTCGTGATGGCCGACGATGCGGTCCGACGTGTCGACAATATCACCGGCCCGCGAGCCGCCGAGCCTCGCGGCAACGAGTCGGGCATGTTCCCCGGGTGCCACAAAACAGATCTCTTGACTGTCGGGCTTGTCAGCAGTGACCAGCCCGAGGGAGGCGGCTCGCTTCCGCACCTCGGCTTTTGGAAGGCCACCCACAGGGAGAAGCATCTGCCGCAATCGCTCTGGCGCCACGCCGAAGAGCACGTAGGACTGATCACGCGCGGCCTCGAGGCCGCGGCGAAGCACGAGCTCGCCCGCAGCGTCTCGCTCGAGCCTGGCGTAGTGCCCGGTCGCGACACGCTCGGCGCCGATTCCTGCTGCGTAGTCGAAGAGGCGGCCAAACTTGAGCCAGGCGTTGCACCGTACGCACGGATTCGGCGTGCGGCCGCGGCCATATTGGGCGGCGAAGTCGTCGATGATGCGATCGAAGTCGGCGGTGAGGTCCAGCGGGTAGAGCGGAATACCAAGTCGATCGGCCACCCGCCGAGCGTCAAGCGCGTCGGTGGGACTACAGCAGCCTTGATGCCCGGGCCGTGCATCGACAACCGGGAGTTGCCCCATGACACCGGGCGAGAGCGCCGGCGACGCATGCCGCATGAATACCCCGACACAGTCGTAGCCCTGTTCCACGAGCATGGCCGCCGCCACGCTCGAATCAACACCGCCGCTCATGGCAACGACGACACGTTGGCGGGAAGGAGACATGGCACGGAATCTCAAAATCGTCTGCGAGGGCGTACCACACCGCATGGCGAGGCCTCCACTCGCTCGCCCGCGCCCCGG
>JBGTGN010000180.1:0-11207 GCA_041746715.1 Pirellulales bacterium
TGCCGCCGCCAGCGCCACCTTCGCCTTGAATACCGCCCCAAATACTCGTCGCTTCCCAGCCATCATCCTGCTCCTGATAGGGTGCCTCCCGCCAGGGAAACTACACCTTATCAAGGCGCCCGAAATCCGGGGTCCACCTCAACCAATCACCGCGTCCGCAGACTCACAGGCTAGGTCAGCCAAATCGGAGTCGCGCAGCGTGCTCAGGAATGAAGCGTCCAGAAACGCCAGGTCATCGCTTTCGGCCATATGATTCCTCAAGTAGACCCTGCCGATCTTCGGTGCCACCTCTCAAAATACATCGCACCTGAAGGCGTCCGAGAGTTGGCTTGCCGACGAGAGCAAGCAACAACGCGGATGGCCGAGATCGAGCAATTTATTGGAAAAACATTCGTTTCCGCCACTTACACGGAGTAGCCGGCTCGGGATCGATCCGAAAGGCCTTCCCCGGCCTTCCTACGCTGGCCCTCAGCTGAGGCGGGCGCCGATGGTCGGAACCGCGACGAAAGCCGTAATCGAGGCGACCCTGCCCCGAGGGCACCGCGGTTCCTCGCCGCGGCATTTTGTTGACCACCCGTCTACCTCAACCTGAAACAGATCGGCTAGCCCTTGCTGTCTTCTCGACGGACCGAATCTCACGGAAAGACCGTCAAAAATGCCCACAAAAAATCGTCGCTTGACGTATACGGATGTCACGCTACATTCGCGACCGCAATACAAGTCGCGCTGATGGTCAGTGTGGTTGTGGTTGCAAGGCCTCTCCTAGGAACTGGGGGGCCTTGGTTAGAAGGCATGGACGCCGCCCTTTCGCGACAAGGAGGCCGCCATGTCTGTTTCTCGATCGTCTCGTATCAATAACCTTGGGTCTTCGCGATCCGCCGCATCTCTCCCGCGGATCGACCTGGAGCGTGATCGGCTCCTGACGCGTCGCGAGGCCGCCGCTCTGGCGGGTCTCGATCCAAAAACCCTCCGTGTCATGGACATGGAGCGACGCGGCCCTCGCTACCTGAAGCTGGGCACGACCAAGCAAGCCCGCGTGGTCTATCGCCGGTCGGATGTCGAAGCATGGATTGCTTCGCGTGCTACCGAGTTTTGCGGGGCTCTCCCCGCGCAAGAGTGAGGCCGCTCCGCTGCAACGGAACGGCCTCATTTATGCCCACGCACCACCAGCTACGGAGAGCATAGACATGGCATTCTTGTACCAGAGACGCAGCGACCACCGAAACGCCGGTCGCGTCGATCTCATTCGCACCGCCGGCTTTGGCCGGTGCCTGATTTCCCGACTCCAGCGTCGCCGCAATCCCCGAGGGCTACGCGGGCCGCGAGGACGAAAGGCAGGCGTGCGGTGAGTAGGCTGCGAAAGGCAAAACCGCCAGGCGACGCATCGGCAATTCCTCAGACGTTGCGGGACACTCCGCGTTGGCTGACCTGGGATTACTTCCCGCCGGTTGAGGGGAAGACCAAGCCCAGGAAGCAGCCGTTGCATCCCGGCACCGACTACCCGGGCTCCTACACGGACCCGAAGCAGTGGCGGTCATTTGATGACGTCGTCGCATGGAGCGAACGCGACGGCCACAAGGGCATCGGCTTCGTCTTCACGGCCGACGACGACATCGTCGGAGTCGATCTCGACAACTGCTACTCCGAGGAAGGGGAGTTGTTGGATTGGGGCCGCGAGATCCTCAGTGTGTTTCGCGGCGCCTACGTGGAGCGGACACCGTCCGGACGGGGTGTTCACATCATCGGCCGGAGCCCCGCTTTCGTCGGGAAGACCCGCGTTGACCTCCCGGGCGGAGCGGGTGTCGAGAGATACAGTCGCTCGCGATATTTCACATTCACGGGCGACGTAATTACGGATGGCGACGTGATCGACATCACTGCCGGTATGGCATGGCTCGCGGATCGCTACTTTCCCGGCGGGAAAGTCGAGGCACCACGGCCAGCCCCCGCCGGCGCTACCCGCGATCAACTCGACTATGAGTTGGCCCGTGTATGCCTCGAACACCTGGCCGGCTCGCGGGCCAGCAATGGCGATGACTGGCGAACCGTTGGCTACGCCTGCAAGGGGACATCCGAACAACTGAAGGAGGATTGGATTCGGTGGTCGTCCACTTGGCCCGCGTTTGACCGGGCGGAGTGCGAGGATCGATGGAATCGTTTTGATTCGAGAAGCGGAGTCGGAACGCTGGTCTATCTCGCGGCTCTCGACAGCGGATTGTCTCCCATTGAGCTGCGGGATCTGGCCAAGCAGCGTCTCGGAGTTGCGGTCGGGGGGGACGACCCTGGTTCTGGTGGCGTGTCTGCTTCCAAGGCCCCGGGAACCACACGAACGAAAGCCCTGCGTCGCCGGACGGCGGTCCCCGATATCCCGAGTACGGGAGCGGCAACCCTCACCGACATTTCCACACTCACCGATACCGGCCTCGCTCGTCGCCTTGTGCTCGAGGCCAAGGGCTCGCTGCGGTACGTGAGGGAATGGAAATCATGGCTCTCATGGGACGGCAGGCGTTGGATTCATGATGAGGCCGGCTTGGCACCGCAGCACATTGCCAAGAAGGTCGGTGATGCCCTCTGGCACGACCTTGCGCAGCTACCGCATGAAAGGCGTGAATCTGCCCTTCCGTTCGTCAAGGCAGCCGCATCCTCCAGAGCGATCGACGCGGCAGTGAAGCTCGCGAGAAGCGAACCCGAAGTGATCGTAAGCGCCAGGGAGCTCGACCAGCACGACTATTTGTTGAACGTCCTGAACGGCACCCTTGACCTGAAGTCGGCAAAACTACTCCCTCACTCCCAAGACAATCTCATCACGCACCTTGCCGAAGTCCAGTTCGATGAAACCGCCACGTGCCCGCGATGGCGGCAGTTCATTGATGAGGTCACCGACGGGGATCAGGAGTTGGCGGCTTTCCTCCAGCGGTCATGCGGGCTCGCTCTTTCGGGCGACGTCACGGAACAGTCGCTCTGGCTCCACTACGGCGAGGGAAGAAACGGCAAGAGTACGCTCCTCATCATCCTCAGCGAGTTACTCGGGTCATACGCCGGGCCGGCGCCGTTCGACATGCTTCTCGCGAAGGAGAATAGGAGTCGCGAGGCTGAAACTCAATTTGCGACCCTCGCAGGACTTCGGCTTGCGACGGCGATCGAAGCCGACGGCGGTTCCCGTTTCAGTGAGGCCACCGTCAAGATTCTCACGGGAGGTGATCCCGTCCAGGCACGGCAGCGATACGGCCACCCATGGAAGTTGCGGCCGACTTGGAAGCTGCACCTAGCCGTGAACGACAAGCCGGTCGTACGCGGCACTGATGAGGGGATATGGAGGCGATTGAAACTCACCCCGTGGCTCCGGCGGTTCGAGGGCGGTAACGACAACCGCAACCTCAAGGATGAGCTGAGGGAGGAGCGCAACGGGATTTTGAATTGGTGCCTGACGGGGTTCACGGATTGGCGGAAAAATGGCGGTCTACGGCCCCCCGAATCCGTCCTGGCAGCCACCCAGGAGTACCGGGGGGAGAACGACACTGTTGGCCTGTGGATTGCCGAATGTTGCCTTACTGAGCCCAATGCCGCCAGCATTGCGATGGCCCTATTCAGCAGCTACCGGACGTGGTGCGAGGCGAGGGGGGAGAGGCCGACCACCCAGACCGCTTTTGGTCGGGCGCTCCATCGGCTCGGTTTCGAGAAGGAACGCCCTACGTTTGGTCCATACAGATTCAAGACGATTCGTCGCGGCATTGGACTGATTGCCGAGCACATCGCGGAAGAGGTGACCGTGTAGCCTCGCCGGCGTTGCCTGACGCAATTCCGGCGTGGGCAGTCAGACTCTTGCTGAACTGTGCCCCACCGGCGCCAGCACGTTCTGTTCACGGTGTGCACAGTGTGCCTCCGCCCGGTCAAAGTTTTCTATGGCGCTCCTTGTGGGAGAAGGTTGCAGGAAGTGGCTGCACACCATGCACACCCTGCACAGCGATTGGACTCCAACCGGCCGCACGCGGAACGGGGTGAACCGAAGGCAGGACCAGGGCACACTGTTGGTGCGGCAGGCGCGCAATGGGCGCGCAAGCCGAAAAAACTTGAATAATCATCGGCAAATCAGCGTGCGGAAACCGACTCTTAATCAGAGGGTTCATGGTTCGAGTCCATGACGGGGCACTCGGAAAAACGCCGGGGAAAACGACAAAAAAGGCCCCTGAAAATGGGGCTTTTTCATGCGCCGACATTCTCGAGGAAATTGCAGTTTCTCTCGCGTTTTCTGTCCCGCTATATTCAAAAGGTATCCCGAAGGTATCCCAGCAAGACCGTCTGACTGCGAACCAGAGGATTCCCCGACATGCCTGACTTGCGCGGCCGCGAGCCCGATTACGCCTCCTGCGGGGCGTTCCCGTTCACGAGGGCGAGAGTCGAGACGGCCTAAGAAGAAGGATAGGACGGCCAACGGCACTTCCGCACGTGTCTCCCGGTGGGTGCGCGGCTGCCTCTCCCCGGTTCGGGCCCTTCGGCCCTGAGATCGTAGCCTGTTCTGGGCTTCCGGTGCAGCGGCTCCCCTCGTGAGAGCCAGTTTTTCGCCTTGTGCGCAGACTGGCTCTGGCGTCGCTCGCGGCGGGAATTTCAGAGCGTGTGGATGTCGATCACCGGAAACTCGTCGGGCTCGGCCTGCATGACATCGCGATCGTGATGAGCCGGATGTCACCACTTCAGGCCGGGCAGACAAGTGGGAACGCGTCGGCAATTCGTGCAAGCAGCTTGGCCCACGCGACGCGGAAGGTGTCGTGGGACCGTGGCTTGTCAGTTTGCGTTCCGGCTGGCTGCCCTGCTTGCCCCGGTTGGCCTGCCGTGGCCACTGGAAACTTCCTCCAGTGCGGCTCGGCCTCACGGAGCTGCACGCTGCAACCGAGGACGGTCCGCTTGCCGTCGGGAGTGATCCCGATCGCGGTGAGGAGCGCACATGGCACGACGGCCCCACCGTGTCGGATTTTTTCGTATCTGGCATCGAGGATCAGGTAGTTGATCTCGCCGATGGGGCGATCTCGCCAGGCGGAGAGCTGCTCGTCGAGCTCAGCGGCGGCCCTGCTGACCTGAGTGGAGGTGATCTCCTGGCCACAGAGTTCTTCGACGACGGCGGTCACCTTCCTAGTGCTGACGCCCTGGACGTACATCTCTGTGACGGCGAGAGTCATGGCTCGCTCGCTGCGTACGCCTCGCTCGAGGCTCTTGGGGTAGAAGGGTCGTCCTTCGTCATCGTGGTATCCACGAGTCTGCGGGATTCGCAGCGCCAGTTCACCAACTCTGGTGCGAAGCGTCTTGGACTTGAATCCGTTGGCGTAGCCTTGACGTTGGTCAGTTCTCTGATGAGACTCGGCCTTCAGTACCTGTTCCCGTTCGACCTGCAAGGCGAGGTTCATGATGGTGGTAAAGGCGGTTGCCATCGCTGCTGGGCCGTGCTCGATGAGCAGTGCCATGACGTGGTCGAGGATGGGAGAATCTTCTTGGTGGGTCATCGCAGGTTCCTTCTTGGGGTAGTAAGACACTTCCAAGAAAAACTCGATGACCCACCTCCTCAAGTCGGCCCGCCGTTGTGTGCCTTCCCTCGGCTCGCTTGCGCTCGCCTCAGTCAGGCACACAACGGCGATTTACAGAAGCTATGTTGCACTACCACCCGCTGTGTGTCGAAGGCGAGCGAGCCTGCCCTCCTGAGAATTGCGGCGGCCCATTTGGCTATGCGGACTTCTTGCAAGCCATCCAAGACCCCGAGCATGAAGAACACGAGCAAACGGTCGAGTGGGTTGGCGGCGAGTTCAAGCCGGATCGGTTTTCAGCCAAGGATGCGACCAGGGGCATGAGAGAGGGGCTGCCGAACTGGAGGCGGACGGAGTAGTCATGGCAAAACGAAAACCAGCGACCAGCAAAGCCTCACCGCAGCCAGTTGATGAGATCACTCGCCTGGTGGACTCCTTCTGCCGTGAGCATCTGAATGAGGAGTACGCCGAACTCTGTCGTCGTCTGATCGAGAAGCTGGCTCGCAAACGTCCTTCACCGTTGGTCAGCGGCAAGCCCGCCACTTGGGCATGTGGAGTCGTGCGGACGATTGGCTGGGCAAACTTTCTGGACGACCGCACCCAAAAGCCCCACATAAAGCTGACCGATATCGACAAGGCTTTTGGGGTCGGTGAAAGCACCGGCCAAGGGAAATCGATGCTGATCCGCAAGATGTTCAAGATCACGCCGATGGACCCAGCGTGGTCATTGCGAAGTCGGATCGATCACAACCCTATGGTCTGGATGGTTCAGGTCAACGGCTTTTTGGTCGATGCTCGGTTCCTCAAACGGGAGATTCAAGAGGAGGCGCTTCGGAAGGGCGTGATCCCGTACATCCCTGAAAGGCCGCAGGTCGAGGACGACACGTGAAGCCATGCTATGGAGTTAGCGCAACAGCACATCCCACGGTTATTTAGCTATCGTGAGCAAGTCACCGACCATCGACCATCCGAAGCTCATCAAGCTCCTTCAGATGGCGTACTCCGCTGAGAAGGCGGCAGCATTCGCCTACATCGGCCACGCTGGGTCGGTGAAGAACCCCGAGGAGAAGGCCGCCATCAAGCAGATCGAGTTGGACGAGTGGCATCATCGGGAAGTTGTTCTCTCCATCATGCAGCAGTACGGCATCCAGCCGTCACGCTACAACGAGATCAAGTACCACATCATCGGTCGCATCCTCTCGGCAAGCTGCTACGTCATTGGCTGGTTCATGCCCTACTTCTTCGCAGGTCGGCTGGAGAGCGGCAACGTCTGCGAATACTTCGTGGCCATGCGGTACTTCAACGATCTCGGCATCACCGCCCACGACAAAGACCTCTACGAGATGGGGATCAAGGAGAAGGAGCACGAGGTCTATTTTCAGAAGAGCCTGGAGAACAACCGGCTCCTGCCTCTGTTCGAGAGAGTCTTTGGCTGGGGTAGCAGGCACAGCTACAACGACGTTGACCTGGAGAACAAGGCTCCCGTCGAGGAGTCAAAGGGGTATTGCAGGCATCGGGACCCGTGAGAAGGCCCGAGGATGCCATTTGGGGCAGCGTCGCTGAAGAGATGACGGCAATACCCTTACTGCTCCGCGACGAGGCGACGAAAATGGTCCATTAGTTTGTTTCTCGCCTCCTCGGGTAGCGGTCGGCCAAGATGCTGCCATCCATGCCAGGTCACCGTGTTCACATTGGCGATTCGCATCAGGTCTCCATTGGTCATGGGCGGCAAAGTGCTTTGGTCTATGCCGACTTCGCGTAGCAGTCTGACAAACGGCATGACTTCCTCGGTGGTTTTTGGCGGCGGACGAGAGTCGTCGTTGCGTTGTGGTGGAATAGACCGATTCTTCTGCGACTCGGTGCGTGGTGGTTTGCGACGGTAGGGCGATGGCGAGGCAGGCTTCGGTTCACGCTGCTTGGTGACTGTTCGTTGCTCTACGCTTTCACTTCTGCGAACCCACGCTCGAATCGTTTCGACGCTATAGCGCAAGCACTTCCCAACGCGAACGCATGGCATCTGTCCAGTGCGAGTAAGTTCAAAGAGATGGCGTTCCGAAATGGCGAGCCGTTGTGCGGTCTCCCTTGATGAAAGCAGGAATTCCTCAAGAGGGGCTTCTACTACAGGTACGGGAAGAGGAGGAGCAGGAGGAGGCGGGAACTGCACCTCCCTTAGGAGGTCCGTCGCAACTTCCCGGAGGACTTCCTTGAGAAGTTGCTTCAATGAAGCTGTCAATTCGTCGCTCATCTCAGTCCCCTACCTTCGTCAGGGAGTTTGCGAGACAGTCACCCTGGGCAGACCTCGACTACAGGTGCCCATTGCCCAAAGTAAGGTACCCGTGAATCAGCATGATCACGATGTTGAATGGGGCTCGTCTGGCATCCGAGGGTCATGTAGACCGTGAAGCTCTTCATCCGATCAGTGATCACTCACTCGCTGGCATAAAGCTGGTCAGAACATCGATGAACGTGATCTCGCCAACCTCGGTCTCGATCGTCTTCTCGATCTCTTTGAAGTCCTGTACCGGTGGAGCGAGGGCAAGTGGTTTACCATCGTCTTCCGTTTTGCGTGCCAGGCCCAGTGAACCATCGCCTGTCACACTGACGACCCACCGGCCGTCGTTGAGCAGCTTGTAGATTGCTTTCCCGTACTGAACCTTCTCGGAGGACCAGTCGATATCTGAGACATCAGGGTCGATCACCTTGCCGTCCTCTGGTGCGGTGCGGTCGTCGTAGATGCGACGAATCCACAGCCGACCGTCCATCACGATGTAGTCGCAGTGAATAGGATAGCCGGTGTCGCATTCGGTCTCGATGGTCCGATCAAGGCCGTCGGCGGTGCGAACGACGACGCTGAGCTTGCCCTGATCGACGACCAGTTCCGTCACGGCGGTCTTGCGGACAGCGAGGTTGTACTGATCTCGCAAGGTGTTGTAGCCAGCACTGAGGTCTCTAAGGCGGTCTCGGTAGACCCGATTCGCCAAGCGGGATTCGTAGTAGAAGTAGAGCGGCACCAACACGACTGCAATGACGACAAGCCAGAACAGGTATTTGAGATATCGTGCCATAAAGCCTCGCTTCGTAGAGTTCGAACCATGATACCTGGTCGGAGAAAGACGCAATGAACACCTATTGCGACAGGCTGCCGTAGCGTCAAAGGCGACCCCGCGAGAACAGTTCGCCGGTCAGGCTTCGCTTGCCGCTTCTCAGCCGAGTATCCCAACCGGACCACCCCGTCGGCTACTCATGAACTCGTTCAAAGAAATCATCGAAGCCATACGTCTGGCCATCGATGCCCTGGGCGTTGCGGCGATCGTTGCTGGCTTGGTGGTGGCCGCCTGTCGATACGCGTTCCCGAGTCGCTGGGCTTGCGAGCGGTCGTACCTTGGATTCCGCCAGGACATTGGCCGTTTTCGACCGCCGTCAACAGCTGGTTTTGGCGCGCCGAATGACACTGGCTCCTCACCAGTACGACGCACGTTTCGATACTCGGCGATGTATCCGCAAGCGAAGACGACAATGCCGAGTCCCAGACAAAACCACCACACGGTCGTTGAACCGATCCCGGGCCATGTAGCGACCGCCATAAGGATCACGATGAGCAAGATGCTGGCCACGCGAGCAGTGGCTTGCCACATGAAGGCGTCGGGCGAGATGTCGCGGGCCATGATTCCCGCTATCGCTGCGAAGGGGAACCAGACGAATACGAGAACGATCGCCCGGACGACAAAGGCGATGAGTTCGATGACGGGTTCAAGGAGGAGTTCGATCATTTTCCCGCCGCGATCGACGCAATGGGCTGGCTGCTCCAAGGCTCAACTACGCACGACCGCCGTTCGGAATCACTTCGGCTTTGCGTCTTGCGGCCAACGATACGTGCGACTGGACGGCATTTTCTCCAGACGGATGTCAACAATTTCCGACAGCGGAACCTGTTGGCCGTTTGGCGATGCGACCGTCAGCCGCCGAATCGCATCCACGGTGTTCTGCGTGGCTGGCTCGCTTAGTGGGGGCGAGTGTTTCTCGATCGCCTCCAGGATCGCACGAGTTTCGATTCCATAGAGCGCAGCGGCCTCCCGCTTCACCTCAACGCGAGCACAGGGGCGATCATTCTGCTCAGGCGATGGTGGGCCATTGAAGTCTGGCAACAGTTCATACGCCGAGATGGTCACCCCTGCAGGCAAATCGCCAGTATCGAGAGACGGCATTTTCTTCAGCACGGTCCGACTCAACTGCTGCTCGGTCATTTCGGGCCTCGGCTCCAAATAGATTTCGGCCCGGCCAGCTTCGCTGACCGCCGTGACGGCAGAGATTCCCTCGACTCCCGCCCACGCCTCGACGACCGGACGGGCAATCAGTCGCTCGATCTCGTCAGGGGCGTATCCGTCTGCCCGTAGGGTGATCTTTGCAGCGGGACGTGCCGCCTTCTTCGCGATTGGTGACTGGTGGCCTTGCGCGGCCACTAATGAGAGGCTCAAGAGCACGGAACTGGCCGTGAACATCCACGAGAAAGTCAGGGCGACTCTGTCGCAACGCATGCTTACCATCAAGATGATTCTCCCGTTTGTTGGACTCGGTGGCATCATTTTCGCCTTCTTTTGCCCAATCAAGCAGCCGCACGGCTCGCAGCCAATCGAACACGCTATCGCGCGGCTGCTCCATCGCTTAGCCAGGTCAACTCTGCACTTTCGGGAACACTTGCGAGAAGGATACGTTGTAGCACAGCCACTTGATGTCGTACCCCACGATGTTCTTGAGCATCGTCGCTGCCACTTGGTCTTCGACGCCCGACACAATGAGCCCCTTCACGTCTCGGGACGGGTACAACTGCTTAAGCGCATCGAGATACTCGATCAATTGCTGAACCGTGCCACGTTGATGTTCTCGCTTCAACTCGATGGCGACTAGGGCACCTACTCCGGACTTCGTACGTTCCTGGCACAGCAGGTCGATTCTCCGGCTGTCTGGAAGCCGGAACTCGCGGCATGACCGACGACCGTCCGGTGTGAACGGTTCAAGATTCCGAAACACGCCGGTTCCAAGGCACGCTTCGACAAAACGTTGGAGATCAGATTCCTTGGAAAAGAACGTCGACACCGCCGGGAACGGGCCCGTTGAGAAAAGAACCCAGTCATCGCGACGGAGTCCCGTGTCCGTTAGGGGCGGCTCGGTGTAGATGCCTGCTTGATTGAGGCGGTCTTCGAGGTCGGCCAGGAATGAAACCGATGAAGATCGCCTCCCACATGCGTTCACAATCGTCCGGAGCTTGCGTCGCTCGATCGGCGGGTTCGCGCCACGAGCCGCTGCTTCGCCCAATTCGGCGGACATGCTTGCGATGAAACGGTCTACGGGATCAGAGGCGGTGTTGCTCATTGGCCGTTCTCGAATCGTGAAGTGGCTCAGTCGCTCGGCTTCCAAACCCACTCGCTCTTCTTGTTGATGTAACCGCGTTTACGGTCGAAGGCGACTTCCGCGACGCCATGGCGGAAGCCCCCATACACCCATGCGAATTTGCCGGGAATAACCTCATTGCCAGCGCGATCGATGAAGCCCCATCCATTCTCTCCGAGCGGCACTCCTGCGAGACCATCGGAAAAGTCGTTGGCGTACTGAAAGCGTGGCGGGATCACCCATTCCCCGCGTGTGTCGATGTAACCGAATAGCCCTTCTTTGCAAACGCAAGCCAGCCCTTCAGAG
>JBGTGN010000181.1:0-12338 GCA_041746715.1 Pirellulales bacterium
CCCCTCCGCGCATGCCACCGCCGCCACCGCTAAAACCTCCGCGGCCTCCACCACCACCGCCACGCATGCCACCACCGCCTCCGCGGCCACCACCGTGCGCCCAGGCAGGCCCACTCCCAACGATGACGATCACCGCCAGACCACACGCAACGATCGATCGCCAGAGGCGAGGCTGCGCCAAGAGCCGCCGTGTGGCCGTTCCATGGGTATCAGCGGCGTGCAAGAGCAAGATTGTGGGATTCATGGCGTGGATTCCAGGGTGAAGGTGGGAAACATCAGCCGCCGCTAACCTTTTGAAAATGAAGCGGCTCGCCGTCGGGCACAGGGACGTCATCGATCGCCCGCTCAATCGAGTGCACCGTGCAGCGGCCCTCGCCTGTCGGGGCAATGACTTGCACCCAACGGGCAACGCGCCCCGGCACGCCCTCCGACGGAGTTCCGGTCATGGATTTGTGATAGGTCGTGCCGTCCGACTCGATCACGCCTTCCGCACGCGCGCCTGTCGAATCAAAGATCCAGGTTCGTACAAGACCACTCTCTCGGTCAGCGTGGATCACCTCGATCGCCGTGACCGCCGGCCGACCAGCCGACTGGTATGTCGTGCGACCGACGATGCAGAAGTCGCCGACCGGTTTGTCGTAGGTGATTTCGACTTCGGTCGTTCCGCCTTGCTCGGCCTCTTTGCCTTTGGCCTTCCATGTGCCCACGAGCCAGTCGAGCTCATTGAGCGCCGACGCACGCTCGGGCTCGACGACCGATTCCGCGATCCGCCAGGTGTTTCCCTCACGAACCCGCAGACTCGTGAAATGTGACACGAGCGGCTTGTCACCGGGCTTCGGTGTGAACCGAATGGTCCCTACCACGCGAGCCAGTGGCTCAGCGATGAGGTCGATGTCGTTCACCTCGACGGCCAGACTGCAATCGGGATGCTGGTTGCGCCATGCCACGAGGCCGGTCACGATCGCCGAGCGTCCATTGATGGTTTCGCCCCCCTCCACGAGCGTTGCCCGCTCGGTCCACTGCTCCCTCAGCGCCGCCGCGTCTGCCTGTTGAAAGGCCTCGACATAGCCCGCGGCCGCCTCACGAATTTCCGAGACCGCATCCCCCGCGACGAGAGACTGCCCCAGCCCGAAGCAGGTGAGTCCCACGAGACACGCGATCCGCATGGCCCCGCGCCCGCACCTGGAGCCCATGCCTTCGACCCTCATGTGTTCGGTGTGCATCAAACCTCCTAGAGAAATTCCCACGCGAGTCGATCGGTCCCACCACATCAGGCACCATCATACGGCCGGCTGCATCCGGTTGCACGCGACGGGTCAAGGCACGGCATCGAGCGCCATGAGCCTGCCAATCGTTCGAAACACCATCCGGCCTCCGACGACCGCTGGCGTGGCTCGGCAGGGTTCACCGAGGTCGGTCCGGCCGAGAACCTCGAACGCCTCGCCCACGCGGATCGCGACAGCCTCGCCATCCACCGAAATGTTTCGCACGGTATCGCCGATGGCGATCGGCGACGCGTAATAGGTGCCTCCAACGCGGCCCCGCCAGATGGCCTCGCCCGTCGCCGCCCGGATGCAACTCACGACTCCGCGGTCGTTCCAGAGATAGACAAGCCCATTCACATGAAGCGGTGTTGGCACGTAGGGGGCGATGCTTCGATCGAGGGTATAGACGACCTCGGATTTTCCCTGGCCTTGCGGTGGCCTCACTGCTGCGAGCGCATTGTCGCCGCCGCCGTCACCGCTCGTGCCAATGACAAGGTCACCGGCCATGATCGGTGACGACACGGCCCGCTTCGGAAGGCATCGCTCCTCCCAGATCACTTTTCCTGTCGAGCCGTCCACCGCCGTCACGCCGTGGCTCATGCTCGTGAGAATCACGATCGGCGGACCAACGCCGCGATCGATGATGAGCGGCGTGGAATAGCCAGCCTTCGCAGGCTCTCGATCGAGTCGCCAACGCTCGCGACCGTTCACGGTGTCGAGCCCCAGGACGCGGCTCGATGCGTCTTGATCATCGGGCACGATGAGAAGATCGCGGCAGACGGCTGGCGTGGCCGCAAATCCATGCTGGGCGTTGAAGGGTCCAAGATCGACATGCCAGCGAGACGTTCCGTCGTGGTCGAGGGCCTCCACGCGGGTGCAGTCTGCCGTCCCCCACATCCAATAGATTCCGTGTGCATCAACAGCGATCGATCCCGAGGCCGAACTGTTCTGCGCGTGGTGCCGTTCCATCGCTCCGGGAAAATCTCGCTGCCAGAGCAGCTTTCCGTCGCTCAGGGCATGACACGTGACGATCCGAAGGCGAGCCTCACCGTCGGCCGACGCGATATAGATGTGGTCTCGCCACACGACCGGCGACGCGTTGCCTGTGCCCGGAAGGTCGGCCGTCCAGGCCCAGTCGGCGTCGGTCCAGGCGGCCGGAAACGTGGCGTCGCCCCCCTGCCCCGCGCCGTCGGCACCCCGCCAGCGGGCCCACGGTTCGTCGATTGGACCGGCACCAGCCACCGAGGCCGCCGCAACCAAAGAGCCGAAAGCGGGAAGGCAGAATCCTTTGAACAAATACCTGAACACGATGCGCCAAGACGACGTGCATGACACGGAATGACATCCTACGGGGCCCACGACGAATGCGAGCACTATACACCCTCCTCGAACCGCAGCCGCCCACTCCGTGTTGCCGACGGAGTATTCCACCACGCCATCGGGTAGGGCCGAACCACTATTTCCGAAACAGGGGCAAATTCGGGCTTGTGCTCAGGGAGCAAGGCTGCGATTTTCCCCGAAGTCGGCGGCCTAAGGTCCACGCGAACCGCCGATCCCACCGAAAGGAAATTTCTGACATGCGCACGCTCATTCTGCTCGGGTTCTTGGTTGGTGGCCTTGTCGTCGCCGGCGCGATTCACATCACGCAGAACAACGGCCAGATTCAGGTCTCGATCGACAAGCAAAAGGTCCAAAGCGTCGCGGGCGCCGTCGTCCGCGAAGGCGAAACCCTTCTGCGAAACGCCGCCAATCAAAATCAGGGCGACCAGCAGCGGAAGTAGCTTCGTGGTGGCCAGAAGCATTTCGGCCGAGAGTCTCTTCCGGCGCTCACGAAAACACAGCTTCGAGCAGGCTAAGGTCGTCGTCGAGGGTGCCGTCTGCAAAGGCCATCACCCGCGCGACAATTGAATCGAGACGGTCGTCGGCCGGGCGGGGCGGCGCCGTTGCTGAAGCTCGTGCGATGCCCGTGACGACGTCAGCAAAGGCGTCGTAGCCTAAGAGATCGCCGGCAGCGCTGGCGACTTCGAAAGCGCCATCGCTGAAGAGATAGAACACGCTTCCTGGCGAGATCATACATCGCGCAGCGTCAAAGTCGGCGTCTGGGAAGAATCCGACAAGAGGCCCGGTGCCGCTGAGCTGCTGCGACGGTCCGGCAGGAGGAACCAACACCGCTGGATGATGGCCCGCTGACGCAAAACACAGACTGCGATCTTCGGCGTCATACACCCCATACCATGCCGTAAAAAACTTGCCGTCGGTGCGGTCGAGCTGAAATGCCGCATTGAGCGCCGCGAGCACGTCACCAGGCTGCGTGAAATCGACCCCCGGCAGGCTCTGGCTCCTCAGAATGTTGCCCACCGCAACCGAGAGCATCGATGCGCCCACCCCGTGGCCCGACACGTCGAAGAGATAAATCGCCGTATGTCGGCCTCGTGTATCGAGCGGCAACGCGCCGAGCATGTCGCCGCCCAACTCCGAGCATGCGATCAGCCGATGCGCCGTGGTGAGGCCGGGCGACGCCACGGGCTCGGGCACGACTGATTGCACGAACGCCGCGGCATCCGCAAGTTCGCGAGCCAACCTTGCCTGCGTGACCGCCAACTCGGCCCGGGCCTCGAGAAGCTCCTGCTGGGTACGGATAACGTCCACCAGCCCGATCTCCCGCTCGGCCACGGAGGCGAGGCTTCGGAGCATGCCCAATTCACGCAGGGTGAGCTCGCGGGGTTCGTGATCGACGAGGCAGAGCGTGCCCACATTCTTTCCACCGCGGCCCGCGAGAGGATGGCCTGCATAGAACCGTACAAATGGCTCGCCGACGACAAGCGGGTTGTCCGCAAAGCGCTCGTCTTCAAGCGCGTCGGAAATGACGAGGGCGTCGTCACCGAGAATGGCGTGGCCACAGAACGACACGTCACGACCCGTCTCGTCGCTTGTCAGGCCACACTTGGCCTTGAACCACTGACGATCCGCATCGACAAGCGCGATGTAGGCGATGGGCACGTCAAACATGGCGGTTGCCAGCCCCACGATCCGGTTAAATCGCTCCTCTGCCGGCGTATCGAGCAGGCCAAGCGCTTGGAGATCGGCCAGCCGTTCGGCTTCATCAAGAGGAATGGCTGGGGCGAGCATGCTTCGCGTCTCCGAGGTCCTTGATCATCGAGCCAAGCGTTGTACGGACGATGGCGCTGCGACAGCCTGCTCGTCGTCGCGTGGCACCGGAAAGTCGTTCATGATCGCCTTCTGGACTGCATCGGAAATCGCCTTCGGTACATCGGCAGGGACAACCAGGTGCGTCTCGATGTCGGTAGGCGATGCCTTCACTGCCATGCCGATGGGTGCGCACTCGGGCAACTCCGGAATCGTGACGGGCATACCGCCCGGAGCCGCGGCCATGACCTGCCGCACCATGTCGGCATACCCGCGCACGCTCACAAACCACACGGCATGCGAGCCCTTTGGCAATGCCGACGAAACCTTTGAAATTTTCGGATTTTTAGAGAGCCCTGGCTTCCCGGCCTTGAAGTGATCGATCGCGGCTTTCAATTTTTCGAGTGACGTGTAGGCGACGACCATGGTGTGGTCGTCGACCGCGGTGATGAAGTGTTTGATCGTGCCGTCCGGCCCGACGATGAGCCTCTTCATCGCTTCGGGATCCGGGCCACCTGCGTCCGCGAGGACGTCGAGATTTGAAAGCTCCATCGTCACCTCGATCACGTCTGCTCCGTCTAGTTGGACACGGCGGCTGCTCGCCGCGGGGAGAGACGGCAACTGAATCTCCTTCGCGAGCGTGTTCATCGTGGCGAGGGACTTTTCATAGGCCTCCATGTATTGCTTGGAATTTGCAACCCTCATGACCATCTCGGTATCCCCGTAGAGGCCCGCATCCGGCTCACCGACACCCATTCGCATGCCGACCCCCTGGACGCCGTTCAGGTATGCCGTGAATGTTTCGGCGATTTGGGTCTTCTGTTTTGGCGAGAGCTCGGGGGTCGCCTGGTTCTGCACCATCGCGATGAACATGTCCATGACGCCATGCGTCACCGTCTGAGATACCGTCACCCCGCCAGCCATGACAAATCCGTTGTCGGTCAGGCCGGCCAGGAGGTCGTGGCTGCACGGCTTGGTGTCTGCAAAGAGGCCGGCCCATTTTCCATCGGGTGCGAACTGCGTACGACTGTGAACGTCAACGGTCTGCTCTGGGTCTACTCGAACACCAACGCCAAACTGAGCAACTTCGGTTTGGGCCGCGGTGAACATCGTGACGTACATGTTCATCATGTCAGCGGCGATCCGGCCATTCTTGCCACCGATAGCTGCCATGTGTTCTCGCGTCGTTTGAATCCCATCGACCAGCTTCGGCAGAAGGGCTTGGATGCCATGGGAGGTGACCACGACGCTCACCTTGTTGTCGGCGGTCCACGCCGCAAGTGCATCATCAGCCGCAAGGGTGTTCTTCGCCGCGAGGAGCTTCTCCACCTGCTCGCGATCATTGCCGGTGGCCACAACCGCATAGTTCCCCTTCCGGCCGACGACGGCAGGGCCGCCTTGAATCTCGGCGTCCACCAGGCCACCGCTCTTGGGTGCCTTGACACCCAAAGCACCAAAGAACTTCTCGACATCGGCTATCGGAAGGACAATCAACGGCTTCGGACCTGATTCGAGGCTCGCGAGAACGACGGCGAGGTCTCCGTTCTCATCCAGGCCTTCGTGAAGGCCTGGCACCGCCCTCGCCATCCCCAACAGCGTGGGGACCGGTGGAGCCTGAACGAGCTCGGCCAGCTTGCCGAGGGTTCGATCGACATCGGCCACGTCATGGACCACACCCACGACGAGGGCGTCGTGGGGAACGACGCTGAGAACGGTGTCGGCGGCACGGACAAGCGTGCTCGACAACGCCATCGCGAAAGCCAGAGCCGAACCGACTCGAGACGCTGCTGATCGCATGGGGCGTATCCTCGGGCAGATGATGAGTCATCGGAACAAGGCATGTTCCGTGGGATGCCTATGCTACCCGAGCGGACAGAACGCTGGACACTGGCCGAGGAAGGTCAGCGGGTTCTCGAGGCTGATTTTGGTGACGAGGTCGGCCCCGTGGCCGCGGCGGCGCATCTCGACGTGGCATTTTGGGACTGCGAGGGGATCGCTTGGGCCCCAGTCGCCAGCCGAGTTGATCCAGATTCGCTCGTTGCCGAATTGCTCGATGATGTCGACAGCCCGCTGCGGTGTGCACTTGCTGTCGGGATAGAGCGTCATGCCGGCCCAGAAGCCGCGGTCGAGCACGGCCGCCACTGTGTGTTCCTCGACATGATCGATGAGCACGCGGCCCGGATCGACGCCGGCGTTCTTCAGGGAATCCATGATGAGCCGTGTGCCCTTGAGCTTGTCTTCGAGGTGCGGGGTGTGGACGAGGATGAGCCGATCATGCCGCTTCGCCAGTGCGATCTGCTCCTCGAGAATGATCAGTTCATTGCGGCTGTTTTTGTTGAGGCCGATCTCACCGATTCCAAGCACATTCGGCCGATCAAGAAACTCGGGAATGAGACTGATGACCTCGCGGGCAAAGCCCGGGTCTTCCGCTTCCTTCGGATTGATGCAAAGCCAGCAGTAGTGGGCGATGCCGTATCGAGCTGCCCGCTTGGGCTCGGTCTCCGTGAGCTGACGGAAGTAGTCGAAAAAGCCAGCGGGCGACGAACGATCAAAGCCGGCCCAAAATGCTGGTTCGGTAACGGCGATGCAGCCGGCCTCGGCCATTCGCGCGTAGTCGTCGGTGGTCCGGCTCACCATGTGGATATGAGGATCGATGTAGGGCATGGCGAGAGAGACTTTGTGGAGGAGACGCTCAGTAATTCGTGGCGGGATCGGCACCGAGGGCGGCTTGGGTATGCGCTTTGGCGATCGGGTCGGTCGTGTGGTCGCTCAGAAGCTCGAGAATCCGCCGCGCTCGCTCACCGTCACCATCGATGAGCATCGGTATTGCCCGCCGAAGAGCCCGAACGCGATGATCGGCGTGGCCGTCAGGGGCCGTCGCTCGATCCAACCGATCGAGGAACGAGGCGATGTCGAGGAGCTTCGCCCGGTGCTCCATGAAGTAGCTGTCGATGACTTGGGGGCCCGTGAGTGGGCACGTCGGCGAGGGCATGAATCACCTCGGAAATGCGGCGGTGGTGAATCGCCTATCATGATCCGCCACGTGGCGATCCGCCAGTCGCGGTCCTCATCGCCGTGATCGCCGCGGCGGGTGTGGCGGCAGCGGCAACGGCTCGACAAGCGCGAGGCCGTGGACGCGATACTCGCGGCCCGTCCGCAGCTCGAAACATTGCCGACGGGTGCGAAGCTGCCGGCCGGCGCGGAAGACCGCTCCGCACGATGTACGAAACACGTCCCGCTCGGCAAGGGCTTCGACACGCACATGGCCAGGCTGCTGGGCATCAAACTGGGCGAGCGCCAGAACGAGGCCGCGGTCACTACAGGTTGCCGCAGCCGGGGTGGTGAGTGACGCGACCAGCGCCGTTTCCACGACCGATGGCAACACTCCTCGCCCCACGATTGGACGGAGGACGGCTCCGTATTCAGCCTGCCACTCGGCACCGTGCGGTCGCACCCGTCGGCGCCGCGGATGACAGTGTCGCTCCCACGTCGCTGCATGCGCGATCTCATGGAGGAGCGTCGTCAAAAATGCATACGGATTGAGGTCGCTATTGATCGTGATGCGATGAAAGCGAGCACCTCGCTGCGGTGGTCGATGGTCGCCAAGTTTTGAGCGGCGAGGGCGAACGATCCGCACATCGAGCGGGTGCTGGCCGAGGAGCGCCTCGACGTAGTCAGCCACTCCGGGTGGCAACCGTGCGGCAATCGGCTCATCGATGGCTACGGTCGATGTGGGTGACATGACGCGGCAACGTCTCCAGGAGGGCACTATCCTCGTCGGTCACACCGAATTTCGTAAAGCTGGCGCAGGCGAAGGGGTTTCGTGACTCGTGAGCGAGTTGACATCCCCGGATGGCCACGGGTTCAATTGACGGCTAGGGGCCCTTCATTCCCCGGCCATCTGTGGTGCGGCTGGCCACCCCGCCTTCGGAGCCTCGTGAACCATGCCCATGACACGCCGCGGATTCTCCCTCGGGGCCACGGCCCTCACAGCCACCACGATGGCCCGGCCCGTGGTGGCCCGGAACCATCGACTGGCCGATGAAACGATCGTCGGCGAAGGAGCATACGCCTTTCGTGCCAGGCATCACTTCCCACAACTTCCCGATCGGTTCACGTGGCAGACCACCCATGGCGTGGCGCTCGATGCCGCTGGAAATCTCTATGTGATTCACGAGGGCAAGCAGGCGCAAAAAGACCATCCGTCCATTTTTGTTTTCGATTCGACAGGGAAATTCATTCGGGCCTTCGGGAGTCAGTTTCAGGGAGGCGGCCACGGCATCGAGGTCCGCAAGGAAGGCGGTGATGAGTTTCTCTACGTGTGTGCCTATCAGCAGGCCAAGTGCTTTGCGAAGCTCACGCTCGACGGGGAGACCGTGTGGTACCGCAAGGCTCCAATGGAGTCAGGGGTGTACGCTCCGGGTGAGGATGTGTCGACGAAGCGGACGTGGAGCCGCACCGGATTTCTTCCGACGAATATTGCCTTCTTCGACGACGACACCTCGAAGGCCCCCGAGTTCCTTCTGGCCGATGGATATGGCTCTTTCAAGATTCACCGCTATGACGCGGCTGCGAAGTGGCAGTCGTGCTTCGGCGGTGCGGGTGACGGCGAGGGAACGTTCAACACGGCTCACGGCCTGTGGGTTGATCGTCGCGATGGCCGTGAACCCACGATCGTGATCACGGACCGTGCCCACAACACGCTTCAGGTCTTCTCGCTCGACGGCACCTACCAGTCGACCATTCCTGGCTTCGGCCTGCCGGCCAATATCGACACCTGGAAAAACCTCATGCTCGTGCCTGAGCTCAAGGCCTGCGTGACGCTCCTCGACGGTGACAACAAGGTGGTCGCTCGACTTGGCCGCGCGGTGGAGCGGCTCGACGAGATCAAGGGGCTTCGCACGAAGCCCGATCAGTGGATCGATGGTGAGTTCGTCCATCCCCACGACGCCTGCTTTGCACCAAACGGCGACATCTTCGTGGCCGAGTGGGTCGGCACCGGCCGGATCACGAAGCTCCAGCGCGTATAGCGGACCGTGGACCAGAGAGCCCAACGGGCGACATCGGCAGCCCATAGCCTGATGGCACTTCGCGACACGAGGGCAAGTCGCGCAGCTTGCGTCGCATGGCGAACAGTTGCTCGTGGCGGCCGGGGTTGTCCACGTAATCCAGGGAGCCACGCCCCCTTACAAGCCTTCAAACCAGCCCACTTTCCCTGGCCCTCTCGAAGCAAATACGTCGATTCCTTCTGTCACGATGTCGCGCACACGGCAATTGTCGCAGGAACCTCGCGTGTTTGAATCGGGGGCATCGCTGCCGCGCACGCCCGAATGCTCCCGGTGCGTACAGAGCCATGGTCTCCGGCCGATCGTGCGGCTCGCCGTATTCATGTGGCTATGGACGACCGCAACCAGCCTCGTTGCTGATCCTGCGACAGACACCCTTCCCCCTTCGGCGATCTCCGAGGAGCGATGGGCGGCGCTCATGCAGCCGATGCCAACGCCAGAACGCATTCCAACCCCTGGCCAGACGCCCCCGGTCCGCGACCCGAATCAACCCGGAAACGTCCGCCGTGGCGCGGGCGCGTGGTTTCTCGGCCGAAGCGACGCCTCTGGCACAGTGCTCGACCCAAACCAAGCTGGCAATCTTGACCGACGCCTCCCGTACGTGGAGGGCGAAGAGCTTCCGACGATTCGACTCAGTGGCTTCTTTCAGCTCGACGACGGGCTCTTCAATCAACCACCTGTGAGCAAGGCACGCATTGGTGACGCGTTTGACGGCGTCGCCTTTCGGCGGGCCCGTCTCCAGGCGATCGGCAAGCTCACCGAATACACAAACTTTACGATCGAGATGGACTTTGCCCTGCCAGGCCGTCCGAGTTTCATGGACGTCTGGGGAGAACAAGAACAGATTCCGTTCTTCGGCACGATTCGCATTGGCCAGTTTCGTCAGCCTGGCACGATGGATAGCTGGACGAGCGTTCGCCATCTCGAGTTTCTGGAACGCAGTGCGGCGTTCGCGGCCACGGAACCGTTCCGCCGCGTCGGCATCATGGCGTACTCGATGAGTGAAGACGAACGCACGGCCTGGGCATACAGCGTTTATGCGACCGGGCTCACGTTCTGGAACGGCACAGAATCGGTGTATAGCACGATTGGCGACAACCGAAACGGCGCCCAGATCGGCGACAACGGAGGTGTTTCATTCGCATCGCGAATCACGCACCTCGTGCACTATGACGAATCCTCGCAAGGGGACATACGCTCCCTTCTCCATGTCGGCGCGGGGTATGGGTACAGCAGCATCGGCGGTGAGGGAACAACCGGTCCCTTCGCCCGCACGTTTCGGTCTGCCGTCTTTCCCGAGTTCTACGTCGGTGACCTCGAGGGAGTGGGACTGACGGGTGCTGGCACGCCACTCGTCATTGACTCGGGTCGCTATCTCGCCAACAGCTTTAATCTCTATCACCTCGAGCTCGCTGGTGCTCGAGGGCCTGCACACTTTCAATCGGAGGTGATGTTCGAGACCATCAACCAGCTCGGAGGCCCGGTCGTCTTTCAGCCGGCCGCCTATGCCCAGTGTGGCTACATGCTCACCGGTGAGTCCATCGGTTATCTCAAGCAACCCGGTGTCTTCGACTACAACGTGGTGCCCTTCACGCCGTTCTTCGGCTCTGGCCGCCGCGGAAGAATCCGGGGCTGGGGGGCATGGGAGCTCGCGGCACGCTGGACGTGGGTCGATCTCTCCGGCACGAACATCCGGCCGTCGAACATCCTGCCAAGCCCACCCGACTCTCCTCCACCATCACCAAACGCAGGCGTGCTCAACGAGACGACGGTCGGCGTCAACTGGTGGTGGAACCGCTTCACGCGAGTCCAGTTCAACTGGATTCACAGTATGCCGAACTACATCGGATACGGTTCCGCCCCGTTCGATATCTACGGCACCCGTTTCCAGATCGAGTTCTGAGCGTTGTGGGTGATGCGACGCGGCTCGACGGGGCTCTCGGCGCCGATTCCACGGCCTTCGGAGTCGCTCCAGAATATGAGCGTCGCGTGAGCGCCTCA
Organism: Pirellulales bacterium; assembly: GCA_041746715.1. Taxonomy (GTDB): domain Bacteria; phylum Planctomycetota; class Planctomycetia; order Pirellulales; family UBA1268; genus QWPN01. Next base: position 11,480 of record JBGTGN010000181.1, read on the forward strand.
CTGCGAAAACCGGCTATCCGGCCTGTGCCTTGTCCCGGTACTATGCTCATCGGCATGGATGCCTTTGTTCCAACGTTCCCCAACCCGCAAGGAGGCCCGGATGACGGAAGCCTGTCCTAAGCTGTTCGTGCTCGACACGAACGTGATTCTCCACGACAGCGGCTGCATCCGGAATTTTGAAGAAAATGATGTCGCCATCCCGATCACCGTGCTCGAGGAGCTCGACCAGTTCAAGCGGGGCAATGAAGACATCCACTTTCAAGCCCGCGAGTTTCTCAGGCGGATCGACGCGCTGACGGGCGACGTCCTTTCGGCCGCCGGGAGCCCTCTCGGCGAAGGGCTGGGTTCGATCCGTGTCGTCCTCGGAGGTGCTTCGCGAGACTCACTCCATGAAGCGTTCCTTCAGGACACGCCAGACCACCGTATCTTGCGAACGACGCTCGCGATCCAGCAGGAGCAGAACCCGCGGCCGGTGGTGCTTGTCTCGAAAGACACGAATCTCCGGATGAAGGCCAAGTCGCTTGGCATTCGGGCCCAAGACTACACCTCCGACAAAGTGCAGGGCTTCGATAAGCTCTACACTGGAAAGCGAACGGTCGAGGGGATCGCGTCGGACGTCATCGACGAGCTCTACGCCAGCGGCGGCGTGCTTCCATCGGCGCGGCTTTCCCTGCCGAATCCCCCGCTGCCCAATGAAAACTTCGTGCTCCGCAACGGAAGCAAGTCGGCGCTGGCGACGTTCCATCGCAGTGACGACGCCTTCCACAAAATTGAAAAGCAGACCTGCTACGGGATCACGCCCCGCAACGCCGAGCAATCGTTTGCGCTCCGCGCCCTGATGGACGATAGCATCAAGCTC
>JBGTGN010000182.1:0-5478 GCA_041746715.1 Pirellulales bacterium
GGGAAATTCTCGACCTCAAACACAAATGGGGCTTCACCGACCCGCGACTCGCGCCTGGCATGGAGAACTGTGACCTCTGTGCAAACGAGGTCTTTCGCTCGACCTGGGCTGAGACCGGCGTGGCACGGCACGCCTTTCCCCGACCACGGCCCATGGGCACGGAGCCCGAGAAGACAGCCGACTCGGCTAGCCAGCCCGGCATCGATCCTGAGGCATTCGTCAAGGCCGTGACCGAGCAGGTGTGTCGAGCGCTTGGCATCACCACCGCGTAATGCCATCGGGCCTCACCAAGGCTGCGGGCACAAGATGGTCATGGCGTGAAACCGACGGCCTCCATCTGGGCTGCGAGTTCTTCCGCCAGCTGAGTGCCGAGGGGACCGTCTGGCGGGAGTCGAGTGAGTTCGTACGGATCGCTTTTTAGGTCGTACACCTCGGTCCATTCGGGGTGCCTTGGGTAAACAATGAGCTTGGCATCTCTGGTGCGCACACCGCGGCACGTAGGCGTGTCGCCGAGCTCCTTTCGGTAGTACGCGAGGAACGACGTCCGCCAATCGGCGGGCGTGTTCCCGCAGGCGACGTCTTTCCACGTTCTCCCCTGCATGCCGGGGTGGGCCGGGAGGCCTGCCAGGTCAAGGAAGGTGGGCGCGAGGTCGATGTTGAGGACCATGTCATCGACCACGTGGCCCTTCGGGAAGAGCGGTGGATACCGGACGAGATAGGGAAGGCGAAGGCCCTCCTCATAGAGCGCCCGTTTGTCACCGAGACCACGTTCGCCGAGGTAGTAACCGTTGTCGCTGGAATAGACGACGACGGTGTTTTCTGTGAGCTTCAGGTCGTCGAGAGTATCGAGCACCCGGCCGAGGTTCTCGTCGATGCCCTTGATGTGCCGGAGATAGTCGAGGTGAACCGCGTTGGCAGAGAGCCCTCGCTCCTTGCCCTTGTCGGCCTCGGTGAGCGGGGCGTGGTAGACCGTCGCGATCTCACAGTTGGGCGTCCGCCGCGTGGTCTTCCCTTGGTAGAGCGTGCGGAGCCGTTCGGGAAGGTTCGGGCCGCCCCGGCGGTTGTGCGGGCTCTTGAATCCAATGACCATCGAGAATGGCTTGGCGCGGTTCTTCTCGAGCCAGTCGATGGCCAGGTCGGTGGTCACGTCGTCTACCCAGCCCTGCGTCGGCGTCATCTCGCCGTTGATCTCGAACGGGCAATCCTGATAGATGCCCTGGTTGATGAAACTCGCCGAGTGTTGAAACCCGGGCCGCGGGCCCTTCTGGTCGCCCATGTGCCACTTGCCGAAGTAGGCCGTGCGATACCCGGCATCGCGGAGAAGCGTGGCATGAGTGACCGCATCGGTAGGAAACGGCGTGTTGTTATCCATCACGCCGTTGACGTGGTTGTATTGGCCCGTGAGGAAGCCAGCGCGGCCCGGCGAACAGATCGAATGCGTGATAAAGGCGTTTCGAAAGCGAACGCCCTCGGCCGCAAGGCGATCCATGCTCGGCGTCTCAAACCACGGGTAGCGGGCCTGTTCTCCCTGCTCCCGCTGAACGGACCCCATGGCATCCCACCGATGGTCATCGGCGATGAGGAAGATGAAGTTGGGCGAGGCATCGGCCGCATGCGAGGCGGCGGAAGTGGCGAGGAGCACCGCCGCGCAGGCGAGGAGCGAACGGAAGCGTGGCATTGTGCTGAGTGTCATGCGGAATCGTGGTGGAGAGATGGCCGACAAAAAACAGCCGGCAGGCAGAAAAATAGTTTACCGTGCCGTGATCGACGCACGCGCCACTGCGTGGCACACAATCCTGGCGGCGGCACGCACGCTCACGGTGAAGGCAAAGAAAGCCCCAAACGCCTTGGTGGCGGGCATGCTTGTGACGAAGAGCCCAGGAATGCTGGTCTCCATCTGGTCGTCCAGGACAGGAAAACCGTCATCGACCGCGAGGTCGGCAAGGATGTTCCCGGCGGAAAGATAGGACAGGTTGGTCATGTCTACCGTGTAGCCTGTGGCGAGGATCACGTGGTCTGCTTCAATGGTGATGCCAGTATTGAGCTTCACATGGAGCGATCCATCGGGCTGCACCGTACTCGCCTGGAGCGACGCTCGGGGGTGGAGCTTGATCCCGTCTCGCACGACCCGCGGGGCCAGCCATGGCTCAAGCCGCATGCGTCCTGCTTCCCAAAAGCGGCGGTTGATCGCGTCGCGCTGGTCGTCGGAAAGTCGGCGAAACCAGCCGGGGTCGTCGGGGAGCCGATCGACCAGCGGCGTGACCCATGACCAATCGGAGGTCTCGAATCGTGGCGTGTCGTGGCGATAGACGACGTGGACATGCGGGGAGCCGGCTTCTCTCAGAAGAGCCGCCCACTCGAAGCCACTCTGCCTTCCCCCGACGATCACGCACCGTTTGCCACGAAGCGCCGCCAGGTCGATTCGGTCGCAGGTATGTTCAAACCGTCCGGGTGGCAGCATGGCCGCAACCGCCGGCGGAATATTCGGGAAGTGACGAAACCCTGGCGCGAGGACGACCGTGGCGGCCGTGATGATCTGTCCTTCGTCGCACGTGGCCGCAAAACCACCCGACACGCGATCAAGCCGCGTGACCGTCGATGCGACCGGCTCAATCCCCTTGTTCTCTCGGAACCATTCGGCATAGTCGAGGTAAAACGCGAGCGACAGCGGCTCCACGTCTTCTGGAGTCTGTCCACGGGCGACGAGAAACGCCTCGATCGTGTGGACATTTCCGGGGTCGAGGTGCCAGTCGCACGCGGAGCGGAGGAGCATGCCCGGCGGCATGTGCTCCTTCCAGAAACTCATGGGACGACCAGTGACGGTATGAGCGATGCCGCATCTCGCCGCCTCGGCCGCCATGGAGAGCCCAAAAGGCCCCGCACCGATGATGAGAAGTTGCGTATCCATCACCGCGGGATTGTACGCTGATCGGGACGAAGCCATCATGAAACCGATGGGAGGCGATCGTGGTGAGCCTTGCAATCAATCGACCGGCCTGGCAGCTCAAGGGCCGCTTCCGTGCGCTCCTCCGCGGGGATTCTTGTGATGTCGCCGCGTGGCTCGATGAGCGGAACGTTCCATGGTGGTTTTCATGCGTGGCCGTCATCGTTCTTGGCTGCGGACTCTACGGTGGAGCTCTCGGGAGTTGGCACGGGGAACGGCAGGCGGCGTACGCGGCGGTCAAGTTTCCGCTGCTGGTTCTCCTCACGACTGCGGGCAACGCGATCCTCAACGGGATGCTCGCTCAACTCCTCGGCACTGGCTTGTCATTCCGCCAGACGACTCTGGCGATTCTTCTGAGCTTCACGATCATGGCAATGATCGTAGCGGCGTTCAGCCCGCTGCTCCTGTTTCAAGTCGCCAACACACCGCCCATCTCAGACGGCAGGGCTGGCCATGCGCCACTGCAAGTGATGAACTTTGCGATCATTGCGTTCGCGGGAGTGATGGCGAACATTCGGTTGTTGCAGGTTGTCGAACAGTTCAGTGGTACCCGCATGGCGGCACGCCGCACCCTGGTCGCATGGCTTGCCGGCAATCTTCTCCTGGGGAGCCAAGTCGCATGGATTCTTCGGCCCTTTGTCGGGACGCCTGGATTGCCCATTGAATTCCTGCGGGCAGAACCGCTTCGAGGAAGTTTTTTTGAGTCGCTCGTTGGCTCAGTCCTGAGGCTCGTTGTTTGGTGAATACGCGTTCGTGAGGTGACGAATGTCAGACGATGTGCCGCCCGAACCCTCTATCGCTGAGCCCGGGCCAACGCCACCGCCGAAGGACGACGACTTCGCCCCGCTGCCCATGGGCCATGGATTCGGGGGCGTTCTCTCGGCGTTGCTCCAACGGCCAGGACAGTTGATTTATCAGTTGCATACCAGTCACAGCGGGATGCTCATCCTCGCCCTCACTGCGATCGCGATCGTCTGTTTTTTTCTGTTTGGCCTTCTCGTCGGCGACTTCTCCCGCGGTGTTCAACTCTGGGCAGCACCTGTGAAGATCACGTTGGGCGGGATTCTCTCCGCGGTCATCTGCTTTCCGAGCCTTTACGTGTTTACCTGCTTGGCGGGTGCCAGCGATCGGATGCGGTTGGGGGGCCTTGTTGGCCTGCTTGCTGGCGCCCTTGCCCTCGAAGGGCTTTTACTCGTGAGCTTCGCGCCCGTCGCGTGGGTCTTCTCCGAGTCGACGGAGTCAGTCGTATTCATCGGCTTCCTCTATCTCATTCTTTGGAGCGTGGCGACGTACTTCGGCGTTCGCTTCCTCCATGTTGGGACGGTGTTTCTCGGGACCGCCGGTCGCGGATACCTGAACGTGTGGGTCGTGATCTTCGTGCTCGTGAACCTCCAGATGATGACTGCGGTTCGACCTCTCGTCGGGACGTCGCCGCAGCTTCTGCCCACTGAGAAAAAGTTTTTTATCGCGCACTGGTTCGAAATGATCCGCGACGATGCCAGGGCCCGAGGTGGTCCCATGCCCTGGTCAGGTGGAAGGCGTGAGGTGGACGACCGATATCCGGCAGCCCGATAGGGTGCGGTATCGCACGGAAACGTTGGCACTCCGTCACTCGGCGGCTTCGCGGGCGGCGGCGAGCGTTGTCATCGGCATGCCCCAGAGGCGGAGGGTACCGTCCCAGGAGGCCGTCGCCAGTGCGTGGCCGTCGTTCAAGAACGCCAAACCCCACGTCGCGTCTCGGTGCCCACGGAGCACGGAGACGGGGCGGCCTGACACGGCGTCCCAGAGCTGCACCAGGCCATCGGCCGCCGTCGCGGCAATCCGGCTTCCATCCGGGGAAAACGCGACCTTCCATATCTGGCCCGACGGTCCGGTGAGCACCATCGGCCGTGGCGGGTCTTCCGATGAGTTGAGCTCCCAGACCAGCACCGTGCCGTCAGACGATGCCGATGCCAGCCGACTCCCGTCGGGCGAGAAACACGCCCAGTTCACAGCGCGGGTGTGCCCCGACAAAACGGCCAGCAGGGTACCCGTGGCCACGTCCCAGAGCCGCACCTGCCAATCCTCGCACGCCGTCGCAAGCTGTCGGCCGTCGGGGTGAAACGTGGCGCGAAAAACCCGAGAGGGATGTTTGAGCGGAGGCACGAGGTCTGCGGCACTCGTGGCATCAAGGAGCCGTGCCGCGCGATCCTCGCCAGCCGTCGCGATGACGCGGCCGTCAGGAGAATAGCAGACATCAAAACCGCGACGGGTGTGGATGGAGACGGGCTCGAGGGGCTTTGCCTCGGGGAGCGTCCATCGCGAGAGTCTGCCGCTGTCATCGACCGCGGCTATGATCGCGCCGTCGGGCGCGAACGCGAGAGCGTTCACACGATCGCTCAAGCCGGTGAGCTGACGGCGGGGTCGCAGGGTCGCGTGGTCGAGCAGCATCACCTCGCCATTGGCCGTGCTCACGGCGAGTTCATCGCCGGCAGGTGACACGGCCACCGCGAGCCCACGACCGCCAAGTCGCACGACCGGCTCACCGTCAACGC
>JBGTGN010000183.1:0-9851 GCA_041746715.1 Pirellulales bacterium
AAGCGGCCGGCGCGACGGGCCGAACAGCCGGCTGGCCCGGCGCCTGGGCATGGGCGGCCGACGCGACGGTCGCGGCGACGAATGCAGCAAAAGCCAGTTGCCTGTTCACGGAAAGCTCTCCTGAGGACGGAATCATTGTGAAAGAAGCGGGTGATGACCATCGGTGTCGGATATCACCGCGAGGCCTTCCATGGCCGCACGCGATTCCCGAAGCGGGCCGGGATAATGGCGGCATCCCCCCATCGACTCAAGGCCACTTTTTGCGACAAAATCGCCGGAGAATGTCACCGCGGCGGAGCGAGTGTGACCTCGAGCGTCACTTCCGCACCGGAACGAACCACCACAACCGCCACGACGTCGCCTCCTTTGTATTTCCGCAGGGCGCTGTCGAAATCCTCGAGGTTGGTGATGGCGCTCTCGCCGAGACGGACGATCCGGTCGCCCCCCCTGAGGCCACCACGGGCCGCGGGCGAGTCCTTTGAGACTCCTGAAATCGCGTAGCCGCTGCCCGGGTTGCCAAAATCCGGAATGCTTCCGAAATAGGGCCTGTCGCCGCCTCGGGCAAACTGGGGTGAAGCCACTTCGATATAGGCTGGTCGCTCGGGAGCTTCGGCGACCTCCCGCACCATGTCGGTCACGAGCCCCGCGAGCCGAGCGAGGCCTTCATAGTTGATCTTGTCTGCGGTATCGGTGGGCCGGTGGTAGTCGGCATGCGACCCAGTGAAGACGTGGAAGACCGGCACCTTTTTGGCATAGAAGCTGGCGTGGTCGCTGGGCCCAAATCCTCCTGGCTCTTTTGTGACCTCGAGGCCGTGCGCGGGAACAAGCCGGTCGATGAGGGCCTCGAAGCCGGTGCCCGTGCCCGTGCCGTAGACGATGACCTTGTTGCCATCGAGTCGCCCCACCATGTCGAAGTTCACCATCGCCACGGTATCGGCCAGAGGAACGATCGGGTTCGCCGCGTAGTGGGCACTCCCAAGGAGCCCGCGTTCCTCGCCAGAGAAAGCGATAAAGAGAACGCTTCGTGGGAGCGGCCCAGCCGCCACGAGCCGCCGGGCCACCTCGACGAGGAGCGCCGTGCCGCTGGCGTTGTCGTCGGCGCCGTGATGCACGGCCCGCTCATCCGGCGCGGCAGAGCCCTTGCCGCCGTAGCCGATGTGGTCGTAGTGGGCTCCGACAATGATCGTCTCGTTGGCCGGGATTCCCGCTCCGTCCGGCCCAGCCGCACGGCCTGTTCCGGCAAGGAGCCCGAGTACATTTCGAGCGCGGATGCGGGAGCGCTCGAGCGACACCTGCCCCTGAAGTCGCCAGCCCTCGAGTGAGCTGCTCGCGGGATCGAGTGACGTGTCGATTCCCGATTGGATATCCGTGAGCGACCTTCCGAGCGAGCCCTTCACGATCGTATCGAGGATGGACCGGCGGACATGAAGGATCGGCATCGTACGGCTATCAGAACCTTCGCCCGCTTTGTTGAATCGCATGATCTCTTCGCCACCATCATCGGTATCATTTCCGAAGACGAGCACGCCCGCCTCATGCTCTGAGGCGTTCGCTGCCTTGCGGACGAGCGCCGCATGCTCGGAGGTCTGATTGCCATCAAAGGCGCCGTGAGGATTATCCTTCTGGGGCTCTTGGCGAAGCACGATGACCGCCGCCCCCTTGGCAGCCGCGAGGCCCGCGTAGTCGTCGTACTTCTCACTCGGGGCGGTGATACCGTAGCCCGCGAACACGACGGGAAGATCAAACGTGCCTGTGCCCCCGATGGCCAGCGGCATGAAGTCGCGGTCGAGCTCGAGCGGAATCACCTCGGGTTGGCCGGAGGCATCAGGAGGGCCCACGAACGCTGCCGTGTTGTCCTCGGCCGGCCCGAGTGTGGCCTCGAGTGTCATCTCGAACGGCTGAAATGGCCCCTGCTTCTCCCCCGGCGTCGTGAGGCCGATCTCGGTAAACTGCTCCGCGATCCAGTCGGCCACGACCTCGATTCCCTCCGTGCCGGGTCCGCGGCCCTCCCGTTCGGGCGCGGCGAGCCACGTGACGTCGGCTCGAAGCCGCTTCTCCATGGCCTGATAGGCTGTCCCCACCGGTGGTGCCGACCTCGCGGGCACCGCCGTGCCGGCCGAATCGGCAGCCATCGCCATGACGCTTGTGACCACGGCCATGCCTGCCGTCACCTGGGCGGCCCACTGAGACAACGGTAACCAACGACTCTTCATGTTCATCCCTCATCGCGCGCGACGCACCGCCTCGATATCCGTGGACGGCATCGGCGTATTGTAGGCGTCATCACGGCCCTGGCGGGCCCTCGCTTCCCGCCCTGGCCACGCCATGCCAGAATTCAGCTACTCGATTCCCTGCTCATCCCTTTTTTGACTCTGCCGTGCCTGCCCTTTTCGTCATCCAGGGATTCAACCGCGGCGCCCGCTTCGACCTGGGCGACGAGCATGAGTCTGTCAGCATCGGCCGTGAGGCGGGCAACTTCATTCGGGTCGACGACCATGAGGTGTCGAGGCGGCATGCGGAGATTCGGCGTCTTGGAGACAGCTTTCTGGTCGGCGATCTCCGAAGCTCAAACGGCACGTTCGTGAACGAGGCGAGGGTGGAGCGGGCCGAGCTGGCCAGTGGCGACCATATCCGTGTAGGCCGAACCGTTCTCGTGTTCTCAGGCGATGGGGCAGACTCGTCGGCCCAGGCCGCCATCGATATCGTTCCCGCCAACGATGCCTCCGACGCCTCACGAATTGTCCGCAGTCTTCCGGAAGATTCGATCGCCTTGGCTTCATCGGAAGACCCTCAGAACAACTGGCTCGCTCGGGCTCGCAGCAACGTGCAGGTGATGTACCGCACAGCGCTCGCCGTGAGCCACACACTCGATATCGACGAACTGCTCGGCCGTATTCTCCAACTCGTGTTCGAGTGGGTGGAGGCCGACCGCGGCTGCATCATGCTCCTCGACCCCGAGACGGGTGAGCTCCGGTCTAAAGCCCGTCGCGATCGGCGGGAGGGCGCCACCGACACCATGTCGATCAGCCGCACGATCCTTGACTACGTGCTTGAGCGCGCGGAGGGCGTGATCACGAGCGATGCCCAAGACGATGACCGTTTTGCTGGCGGCAATAGCGTCGTGGGCAATCGTGTCCGTGAGGCGATCTGCGTCCCGATGCGAGGCCGCTATGGCACCGTCGGCGCGATCTACGTCGATACGACGGTACCGCTCATGAAGTCGATCGAGCGACGGCGGTTCACTGACGAGCACCTCAAGCTCATGATCGCGATCGGTCACCAGGCTGCCCTCGCCGTCGAAGACACGACCTACTACTCCGCGATGGTGCAATCGGAACGCCTTGCGGCCGTGGGACAGACGATCGCGACCCTTTCCCATCACATCAAGAACATCCTTCAGGGCATTCGCGGCGGCAGCTACCTCGTTGAAATGGGCCTCGAAAACGAGGACCAAGGGGTCGTTCACAAGGGCTGGAATATCGTCCGCCGCAATCAAGACAAAATCTCATCGCTCGTGATGGACATGCTCTCGTTCAGCAAGAACCGCGAGCCCGATCCCGTACCGAGCGATCTGGTCAGCCTTATCGATGACGTCGTGGAAACCGTTCGCCAGCGCGCCGAGGAGTTGGGGGCTGCCATCCACTGGGATCGCCCCGCGGCCATGCCTCGCCTGCTCTTTGATCCCGAGGGGCTTGCCCGGGCGGTGCTTAATGTCGTGACCAATGCGCTCGATGCTGTCGAGGGGCGTTCAGGCGGGGCGGTCACACTTTCCGCATCCATCGATGACACGGATCAGATGGTTCGCATCACGGTCGCCGACAACGGGGCCGGCATGCCGCCACAGCGGCTCGCCGACATCTTCAAGCTTTTTGTATCGACGAAAGGAGCCAAGGGCACCGGCCTTGGGCTCACCGTGAGCCGCAAGATCCTTCGCGAGCATGGAGGCGATATCCACGCATCGAGCCAAGAAGGTGAGGGTAGCACGTTTATCCTCGAATTTCCCCTTCGCGAGACCCCAACGAAGGGAGACGACTCCGCATCGTCGGCGACGCTCGCCGGCTTGTCACCGCCTGATCTGGACACCCCAGACGGATGACCATGACGAGTCTGTCCATACCGACGGTCGGCCCCGCCACTCTCTCGGTCGTGATCATCACCCGTGATGCGGCGGCATACCTGCCGCGCGTGCTCAAAGCAGTCGAGTTCTGCGCCGAGCGGCTTGTGCTCGATTCTGGATCGACCGACGCCACGATTGAGATCGCCCGTCAAGCCGGCGCGAGGGTCGAGCACCAACCATTTCTGGGCTACGGGCCGCAGAAGTGCCGGGCCGTCGCCCTTGCCAGTCACGATTGGATTCTTGCGATCGACGCCGATGAGATTCTCGACGACGAGGCGAGGGCCTCGATTCTTCGGCTTGATCTGGCCGATCCACATGCGTGCTACTCGATCCGCCGTCGCACCTTTATCGGGAGCCGCGAGGTCAAGCACGGGGCATGGGGCAATGACCTCGTCCTGCGGCTTTTCAACCGCACCACCGCCGGCTTCAAGCCGCTTCCGGTGCATGAGGAGGTCGAGTCTGGACGATCGCCCACACGCCTTCCCGGGTCGATCCTCCACTACAGTTTTGCCGACTGTGGTGAAGTGCTGGCTCGATCGATTCGCTACGCCCGCCTGAAAGCCGCGATCATACGGCGGAAGGGCCAACGTGCCGCCACCTGGTCACTTCCATTCCGAGCCGTTGCGGCGTTTTCGGGAAGCTATTTCCTGCGTGGCGGCTGGCGCGACGGCGCCTCTGGCTTTGTCGTTGCCCTCGCGCGGGTGATCGACTCCACCCTTCCCCGTGCCATGCTCCTCCTCGACGACCCCGCGGCTCAAGAACCACCGGCATAGCGGCGAACCGATCGTCACACTATCCCCGTGTCTTCCAAGCCGCCGGAGAGCGATGCTTCACGTCTTGCGAGAGATGGACAGCGAGCGGAGCGCGGCGAGTGTGCGGTCCATGTCGGCTGGCAATGGCGCCTCGAACCGCATGCGAGCGCCGGTGACCGGATGATCGAGCTCGAGCATGGCGGCATGGAGAGCCTGGCGAGCGATGAGCGGTGGTCCAGGAGGAAGACCGAAGAACGTGGGGGGGATGACGCCGCGGCCACTGTAGAGGACGTCGCAAAGCACGGGCGTGCCGATCGCCGCAAGATGAACGCGAATCTGGTGCGTGCGGCCGGTGCGGGGTGCCACCCGCACAAGCGCCGCCGCACGAAACCGCTCGAGCACCTCATACCGCGTCACGGCGTCGCGACTCGTCGAGTGATCCCGACGGATCGCCATTTTTTCACGCTGATACGGATGAATGCCGATCGGAAGATCGATCTCGTCGGAATCAAACTGCGGCTCACCCTGCGTGATCGCGAGATAGGTCTTGCTCACGGTTCGCTGCTCGAACTGCTGGGCGAGGGCCTGATGCGCAGCCTCGCTGCGGGCCACGACAATCACACCGCTCGTCTCACGATCCAGCCGATGCACGATGCCGGGCCGCGTGGGGCCACCGGCCATAGAAAGCCCGTCACCGCCTTCGTGTTCCTTCTCAAGATGCCACTTGAGAGCGCCGGCGAGCGTGCCCGTCCAGTTTCCCTTGGCCGGATGCACCACCATGCCCGCCACCTTGTTGACGACGGCGATGGCGTCGTCAACATGGAGAAACTCGAGCGGAATCTCCTCGGCTGCTGGGCCGGACCTCGGCGGCTTCGGAACCGTGAAGGCCACGAGCATCCCAGCCTTCAGGCGGACCGATGACCGCGACACCACACCATCGATCCGAACGCCGCCGGCTTCAATAGCCTTGGCGAGGAATGAGCGACTCGATTCAGGGAACACACGAGCGAGAAAAACATCGAGCCTGACGCCGGCATCGTCGGCACCAACCGTGAGCGAAACGACCTCACCCGGCAGGCGCATCTGCTGGAGGCTTGTCGGCGGTGGGCTCTGGGGAGGGCTCGACTGCGGCTGGTTCTGTGTCAGCGGCGGGTTCACCGGCGGCGGGTTTGTCGGCAGTGGGTTCGGCGGGAGTGGCCGACTCGACGGGCTTGGTTGACGTGTCATCGGATGGCTCGGCGGGCGGTTCAGCGGGGGCTGCGGGCGGCGTCTCGAACCATTTGTACCACCGCTGCGTTGCCGGCACGGCCAGAGCGGCCAGCCGCCCCTTGGCGATCGCGCTGAAGGGGCTCGCCGGATATTCGGCGACAAGCGCCTTGTAGCCTTGCTTCGCTTCCTCGAGCTGCCCCTGGCTTTCGCGGGTGCGTGCAAGCCCGAAGATGCCACGTTCAGCGACAAGGGCTGTCGGACGCTGAGCGTTGACCGATTGATAGATCTCGGCGGCGGCGGCGAGCCGCTTCTCAGCCTGGGCACGATCCAAGAGCAGAAGACGATTTCCGTCGGCAAGCGCCGCATCGGCCATGATAAGCTCGGCCCACCAGCCGGCGGGCGTGCCACGATAGCGAACGGCAACCTCTTCCAGACGGCCCGGCTCACCGTCACTCAGCGCCCCAAGGCATGCTTCCCAACCGGCGGCCCGTTCGGCGGCCTGCTGCGATCGCACGAGCACCATTCCGGCGAACACAGCGAAGACCACGGCCATGGCGAGCAGAATGATGCCGACATGTGGACGGACTCTATCGACAACCGCCATCGTGGTAACAGCAAGCTCGTTGTCTTGGAGCTCGCCCAGAGCGGCCCGGCCTTCCACTGCCATCTGTTCATCTCCTCGCCACATGGTGCTCCGCGGGCGCACAACCCGCAGAGAAACCGCACAATAGACGGGCCTCGCTCGGAAGCGTCAAGGCGAACCAGCAACGGTCGAACGGTCGGGCCACGATGCTGCTACATTCGGTCGTCGCGATGCCTCTCTCCACCCTCTCTCCACCCTCTCTCCAACACTTCCCAGAGACCACCCACGGCTTCCATTTGATTCCCGCATCTGATTCGACCGTCACGCTCCGGACTACCCCGTCCCGCAAGGTAGGCATCCAAGGGCTCAACGCCGCCCAATCCGACGCGGTGCTCGCGCCGCCTGGACCGCTTCTCGTGCTCGCCGGTGCGGGCACCGGCAAGACCCGCGTGGTGATCGCACGGATCGCCCACCTGGTGCGACAAGGCGCGCGGCCTTCGCGAATCCTCGCGGTCACATTCACCAACAAAGCGGCTCGCGAAATGCTCTCGCGGGCCACGGCCCTGCTCGGCGGCCCAGGACGTCGAAGCCCCGCCAAGGGCCAGCCCCCGGAGCGGCCCGAGATTTCGACGATCCACTCGCTGTGTGTTCGGATTCTCAGGCGACATGCAACCAAGCTCGGCTACCCCGAGCGGTTCGCCATCATCGATCGTGGCGAGCAGGAGTCGGCCGCCCGGGCGGCGCTCAAGGCGATCAAGGTGGCCGACACGGTGCTCTCTCCAGGCGATCTCGTAGACCGCGTGAGCCGGTGGAAGAGCCGGGGCATGCGGCCTGGTGACGCGCTCGAGACCATGTCGGCCGATGCCGACGACACATGGACGCTCGCTGCCGCGGGATACCGTCGCTATCAGGAGGGCCTCAAAACGGCCGGTGCGGTTGACTTCGACGATCTTCTGCTCTTGGTCGATGAGCTCTTTGTCACGGATGAAGAGATTCGTCGGGCCGAAGCGGGTCGCTTCGACCACGTGCTCATCGACGAGTATCAAGACACGAGCGGCATTCAGGAGCGGATCATCACAGCCCTCGCCCGTGACCACAAAAGCATTTGCGTGGTGGGCGACGACGACCAGTCGATCTACGCCTGGCGAGGGGCCGAGATCAGCCACATACTCGAATTTGCCCGCCGCTGGCCGGGGGCGCGCATCGTCAAGCTCGAGGAAAACTACCGCTCAACCCCCGAGATCATCCGTGCGGCCAACCAGCTCATCGAACACAACGGTCGTCGGCATGGCAAGACGCTCGTTGCCGCGGGCGGCACGGGCGCGCCGCCATCGATCGTTCAGGCCCAAGACGAGATGGACGAGGCGAGGCGGATCGTGAGCGATATCGAAAGCCTCTTCCGCGAACGGCAGTGTGATCCGGGCAACGCTGTGATCCTCGTCCGCACCGGTGAGCAAACCCGCGCCTACGAACAGGAGCTACGGCGGCGGCAGGTGCCGTATGAGCTTGTCGGCAGCAAATCCTTTTTCGATCGTCGCGAGGTGAAGGATGTGATGGCGATGCTGCGACTGCTCGTCGATCCTGACGACGACCTCGCACTTGCCCGCGTCGCCAACGTCCCCCCCCGCGGCATTTCGGCGGCAACGATTCAGGCCGCGCGAGCAGGCGCGGCGGAGGCCGGCACGAGTCTCTGGCGGGAAATGATCTCGATGCGGCAGCGCGGCACGCTGTCATCGGCGGCGGCCGGTGGCGTCACCACGCTCGAACGCCTCCTCCGTCACGGCGAGCTTTCGGAGACGTCATCCGGGGAGCCACGCGGCGCCGCGCTCTTTCGGAAACTCCTCGATGACGTGGGCTATCGGCAGCATCTCGTCAAGGAATACGCCGATGACCCGGCCGAGGCCGATACCCGCTGGGCGTGCTGCGAGGAGATCGCTACCGCCCTCGACGAGCATGAGCGAACGCGGCGTGCTTCAGCCGATCTTGGCGGCGTGATCCGTGGATTCCTTGATGACTTTGTCCTTCAGGTTGAGGACCAAGAGGACCGGTTCAAGGACGACAAACCGAAGGGCAACGTTCTGCGGCTCATGACACTCCACTCCGCCAAGGGGCTCGAGTTTGACTGTGTGTGGATGGTGGGCATGGAGGAAAACATCCTCCCGCATCACCGATCGATCGGTGATGGTATCCAGGCGATCGATGAGGAGAGGCGACTCTGCTACGTGGGCGTCACGCGAGCCCGACGGAGGCTTGTGCTCTCACTCTGCCTCACCCGCACCAAGTGGGGCAAACCCAAACCCTGCCGGCCGAGCAGGTTTCTCTACGAGATGACTGGCCAGGCTGAGAAGTTTCAGGAGCGAGAGGCAGAGTCCAAGAAGCCGGGGCCGCCCGGCCGTGGGAAACGCTCCGGCCGCCGCCGCTAGAGCGACGCGCCTGCACCGATCACTTGCCGATGCAGTGGCGGGCGAAGATGCGATCGAGGAGCTCGGTGTCAACAGAGACGCCGGTCACATCGGCGAGGGCATCGGTGGCGCGGCGGAGATGGCTTGCAACGAGCGACTCATCCACGAATCCGCCAGCCAGAGCGTCGTGAACAGCGAGCCTGGCATCGACGAGCGCGGTGTGGGCCCCGTCGCAGCCCACAGCGAGCCGCACGGATGCCGGTGATCGGTCTCTGGCGAGGCCATCGACAGTGCGGCGAATCGATACCGCAAGCTCGGCCAGCCCGGCGCCTGTGTGACTGCTCGTGGCGAGCCAATCGGGGAACGCCCCATGAGGGACCAGGTCACATCGTGTGATAACACTGAGGCTGCCTGGGAAACTCTCACACGCATCCTCGGCGAGCGCATCGCGGCATCCGATGACAACATCCGCTCGGGCGATCGCGTCGCGAGCACGGGCAATCGCCTCGTTCGCAATGCTGGTGCCGTCTGGTCTTCCACTGACCCCATCAAGGCCGGCCACATCAACGAGCCGATAGCGTGGGCCGGTCTCGTCGCTCACCAAGGCCTCGAGCCAGTCGCGTGTCGTGCCCGTCTCATCAGCGACGAGCGCGGCATCGCGGCCGACAAGGGCATTGAAGAGGCTACTCTTGCCAATGTTGGGAGCCCCGACGAGCACGACCATCGGCAGGTCACCGGCAGCGGCGTCACGGCTGGCCAGGTGTGCCGACACCACGGCCACGGCCGCA
>JBGTGN010000184.1:0-7740 GCA_041746715.1 Pirellulales bacterium
GCGGTACTCGCCATCGGGCAGATCACCAAAGCTCCACTGGGCGTAGCCGCCGGTGGCACCAAACTCAAACTGGTGGCCGGTTCCACCATAGCCACCGCCGGACGTGCTCCAGTAGCTTGCAGACACCGCCGAGTATCCCGACCCGCCGTTGTCGATGATCTGCGGGGCCAGAAGGACGGTGCCCGTGGCGGCTACGGGGTCGCTTTCGAGGCTTGTGGCGTCTGTCGCGACTGCAAAGAAGCGGTTGGTGCCACCTGGAAAACCGGCGGTTGAGACGGGGATACTCCAGCCATCCGAACCGTCGGTGTCGGTGCCGAGGGGGGAGCCATCGGCTACGGTGAGCACGCCATCGTTATCGACGTCGCGAACAAAACGCACCTGTGAGATGGCGTCGCCATTGGGATCGGTGACGCCCGTGGCCGTGAGGACGATCTGGCTGCCGAGATTGACCGCAACTGGCGATACCACCAGACCGGCGATCTCGGGCGAGTCGCCACTCATCACGACTCGATTTTCGAGAGGTTCGAAGGAAACATGCCACTGGCCGCTCACTCGCCTCATGCGCCTCACGCGGCGACGCTTGACTCGAACGCCCAGCCTCGCAAGCAAGTTCTTCCAGTATTCAAACGGCAAGCTCACGGGCTACTCCTCATCACAGCGCTGGCGCAGCAATACAGCAGAAAACAAATCTTGAAATTGGACCCCAGCCCACATGGCAGGGATCCTGCGCGAAGAGCCAGCACGATGACGACGACCCGGCCTCAACGGGAAAACCCCTTGACTCTCATCGGATGAGATTCGCTGGCCGAGCATCAAGCAGCTCTTTGGGCGCTCTCGGGCACGCCCGCCCAAGATGAACGGGCCGAAGTCTACCGGATGGCCCTCGGGCGCCAACAGGCACCCCACCTCTCAAGCCCCCGGCTGGCCCAAAAGCCCGTTGAGCCGCCTCGCAAGATCCTCACACCCTCGCCACCGTCGCGAGACAGACGACGGCGGCGTGGTCGCCACACCCGAAGGCGAATTGACGCGGAAATATGCGAGAATTCACTATGGCGAAACTTTTGTACCGCGCGCCTGCCTGCCACGAAGGCCTGTTCTCCGCTGCTTCGTTCTCCCCTTGGGTTTCACCGGTCGGACTGCCATGCCTTCCCGCTGCACGTTGGCCATCGCCGAGGCGATTTCGCTGTGCTCGAGCAGGGATCGGACCAGCGCCGGCCGGCCGGAGACCGCGAAGGATTGAGCGTTGGCAAACACTTTGACCCGCTGCGGCGAGGATCTGGACGCCGTGCTGCCCTCGTGGATCAGCTTTTCCACCACGTTCGAGGTGTCGGCAGGACAGAGGTACTTTTGGCCCACGGGCGTCCGCAGTGTGAAAACCGCTTGCACATTGGCGTCGTCGGTCGCGTCGGCCAACTGCCGCTTCAGTTCGGGATCAACGGTCGGTTTACGTGCTGATTTACGTTTTTGTGCCATCACGTTTTCTCCGGTTCGTGCGCCGCGGCATTATTCTTTCCGCCGGTGCTTGCTCGTCTTTGCGGCCGATTTCTTCTTGGCTACTTTCGTCGCCGTCTTCGCACCGCCGGACTGGAGAATCGCCAGTGCGTCGACCGCATCGGGTACGCCACGGTTGGCCCGTGCAAGCGGCATTGCGGGCGGCCGCTTACAGGACTGGAATATGGCGTTCTCGATCTCGTCGATAGTCGCGTGAGGCTTAGCCTGCCAGAGCAACGCAGCGAGTCCGGCGATGTGAGGTGTAGCCATCGAACTCCCTGACATTCTACCAAATCCCCCGTGCGGCAGCGAAGACAGCACGTTCACACCAGGGGCCACAATATCGGGCACGATGGAATCACGCGGCCGCGTCAACCGCTGGCTCGAGGAAAAATCTGGCACGTGGTTGGACAAGGCCATCGCGCCTACCGAAAGCACGATGTCGTAGTTGCCGGGCGAACGGCTGGTGCCCGGCCCCTCGTTACCCACCGCGATGACGGGCAAGATACCGCGATTACGGATGGCCTGCATCAACGGCAGGAAGTCTTTGCGGTAGCCACGCAGGCCCAGCGACATGCTGAGAACTCTCGCCCCCGCCCCGATGATCCAGTCCATACCGCCTAGAATCCGGGCGACCACGTCGCCCCCTTCAATGACCAGCGCGCTGGCAAGTTGCGCGCCAGGCGCCACGCCAAACCTGGAATTGCCGACCGTTCGGCCCACAATAATGCCCGCCGTGTGCGTGCCGTGGAGCGCGCTGTCGTGCGGCTTCACGCCGGGAATCTGATCGCCGAAGTGATCGAACTCAGCGAAATGCGCGATGGCGCCCCCTGCGAAGGCCTTGTGTTTGCCATCGACGCCCGTGTCGAGATGTCCCACCAGCACTCCCTTGCCGGTCAACCCCTGCGACCACAACTGCTGGACCCGCATTCGCTTAATGCCCCACGTGATGCCGGCGGGCGCGGCGGCCGTCGAAGCCGCCACCGGCCGGATAAGACTCAAGACGGGCGCTTCATCGACAGCCTTGACCGCGGACTCCTTCTTCAATCTAGCCAGACCGTCAGAATCAACGGTGCCGAGGATCAGCCCCAAGTTCTTATACACGCGGTACGGGAGCCTCCGACCGTCTGGAGCTCCCGCCGCGTTCGCCATTGCGGAGGCGTGGCTCTGCTCGGACCGCGTAAAGTGCCTCAAAACGCCGCTTATTCTGCTCTGGGCGGCGGAAATGGCCGCAGTATTTCCTCGCGGGACATCCTTCAAGGTAACCAGAACCTCCGCGACTCCCACACCCTTTAACGTCGATTCAATTGACATGGCCACTTCCTTTGGGGTGCAAATTGATACGACGCCCGGCGCGGGCGCGGACAGTACTTCGCGGCCCCGATGGACTGCTGGTTGCGGAATCGACCGTCAGTCGTGATGCCCGCGGACGATGCAAAATCCGCGGAGGCACCCTCGACCTACGTGTTTTACCAGTCTGCCCCAATCCGAACAGTTGCGCGCAGCCATGAAAGTTGTAATCGAGCGGTAGGGGAAAGACCAAGGGGAGGGACTTTCGGATTGCTTGGGCAAAAAATGCCCCCGTCCTGCCTCCGGTAGTCCTGATTGCGCAATGATCTTCGTTGGTCGCGCCCTACGGACGTTCCCGGCTTCGTTCCGAACATTCAGGCCTACAGCCTTGAACCAAGTATTCAAGCGTCAATAGTTCGCCGTTCAGATCGCCCACCTCGCCCTCAGTCAAAACCATGCGTGCGTGCGATTCCTGCTGGAATCGGTTGTTGCGGTCAACTATTTTTCCCGAATCCTGGAAGATGACCCGTATGCAATATTGCTCACTGGGCGGGCCGGCGGTGTTCCTACGATGTCGGCATGCAGTCGAACTGGAATGTCATTGTCGTGGGGGCCTACGGAGGCATTGGCCGCGCCGTGTGTGAACTCTTGCATTCGGCCGGCGCTGGCTTGGCGGTGCTTGGTCGCGACGATGAAAAATTGATCTCCTTGGCGAAGGTGACCGGGGCCTTGCCGATCGTCGGTGATGCCGCATCCTTTGCCGATCTGGACGCCGCGACGGTATCGGCCAACTTGACGACGGCCTTCCCCACGTGTCACGCCGCAGGCAAGACCATGATGGGGGGCGGCTCCGTGGTGTTCGTCAGCACGGCCGCCGCTCGCAACGGTATCGCCAATCATGAAGCGATGGCGGCTGCCAAGGGAGGCGCGCAAGGGCTCATGCTCTCGGCGGCAGCGACGTATGCCTCGCGGGGCTTACGGTTCAACTGCGTCGCGCCAGGTCTCACCCGTACGCCGCTCTCAGCCAAGGTAACGGCGAACGAAGCGAGCGAGAAGGCGTCGATCGCGATGCATGCCCTCGGTCGACTCGGGGAGCCGGACGACGTCGCCCGCGCGATCTGCTGGCTTTTCGACCCGGCAAATGATTGGGTCACTGGCCAAGTTCTCAGCGTCGATGGCGGCCTCGCGAACGTTCGCGTGCGACCCAAAGTGTAGTTTGACTTCGTGCCCTGGCACAGGAGCCTCAACGCTCCATCGCGTGCACGGCTTCCGCAAAGGCTTTGCCTGCCGGTCCGAAGAACTTGGCAGCGCCGTAGTAGTGGAATCCTTGATTGGAAGCGCCCTTGGCGATCTCGGCTTCCTCTGGGGTCCGTTCGTTCTCCTTCTTGTCACGAGCCGCCGCGAGGGCGTGATCCCAAAAGGCTTCGGTGCGAACGGCGGCGACAGTGCCCTTGAATTCCGGCATCGAGGCGGGTGCTGCCATCGCGTCGCGGAAGTTCTGATAGATCGCCTTGTACCGTTCTTCCTTGAAGGTTTCGACGGGGCCGTTCACGCCGAGGACACCAATGACGAACGGGAGCTTTGGCGCATCAAGATCCTTGCGAACGTCACGGATGAAGTGGGTCATCGACTCGGTGTAACGATCGTACCCACCAGGCTTTCCGCGGTTTGGGTAGGCCTTCTGGTTGACAAGGTCGTTCCAGCCCTGAAACCACACAAATCCCGCGAGCTCGTAGCCCTCCTTTGGGTTGTACGTCGGCACGACCTTCGCAGGATCCGCAAGCACCTTCTTCACGTGATCAATCATGAGCGTGTAATACGTGCCCGCGCCGTCAGATGATGCCGATGGTGGTCGGAAATCCGTGTGGAGGCTCTTTCCTCCCCAGGATGTTTTGATGAGGAGAATCGGCCCCTTGTGCAGCTTCTCCATCGTGATCCCAAACGTAAACTCGGGGCCGATCGTGTCGCCGCGAGCACCAAAGCCAGCCGTGAGTTTGCCTTCTTTGACGGTCTGCTTGCCGCCGCGATCCTCTGTGAGCGAACTGATCCAAACATGGTCGCACAAGGTCGGGTTGCCATCCTTGCCACGCATGTCATCGAGCAGAGGGGCTGTCTTGGGATCCTTCCCGAGGTAGTCAAACGTCGTGATCGATGCGTGGCCCTGCATGTTGGACTGACCGGCCAGGATGTAGACGCGCAGTGGCGCGGCATGGGTCTGAGCGGCAACGAGGATGATGATGGCGCACCATGCGAATGAAAAAACACGAATCATGGTTCAAGTCTCTCCTGAGAAACGCCGGCGCTCCCTTGCAGCTCGAGAAGAGCGTTTGAAGCGGCGCGCTGTTCGGCTTCTTTTTTGTTGCGACCCCACGCGGGCGAGTAGCTGCGGCGGCCAATTTGGGCCGAGACCCGAAAGCTCTTGCTATGGTCGGGGCCCTCTTCCGCGAGCACCTCATAGGTAGGCGTGAGCCCAAAATCTCGCTGTGCCCACTGCTGGAGGAGCGACTTGTGGTTCGAGCCCAGCTCACCGGAGACGACCTTGTCGATCTCGGGCCCCAGGAGCTGCTCGATGAACGGTTTGACGGCATCGAAGCCGCCGTCGAGATAGATGGCTGCCACGATCGACTCAAACACGTCGGAGAGCACCGAGTCTGGCACGGCATCGGCCACAGCCAGGCCCTTGCCCACGATGAGAAAGTCCGCCAGGCCGAGTTGGCCGCTGAGACGGCTGCATGTTTCGCGGCTCACGACGACCGACTTGATCCGCGTGAGATCTCCCTCAAGCGACTCAGGGAACGTGCGGAAGAGCCGCTCGCAGACGACAAACCCAAGAATGGCATCGCCAAGGAACTCGAGCCGCTCGTTGGATGCCAGGCGGTGCCTCGCCCCAGAGGCATGGGTCGCCGCGGCTACGAGGAGCGAAGGATCACGGAACGCATAGCCGATCCGCCGCTCGCACTCGGCCACGTCGATGCCGGACCCCGGCACTGCCGGTGGCTGTTCTCTGGCCATAACGAAAATCTCGCGCCTCCTGTGCCAGAAACCTACGTCCGATCGCTGGAGCCTGTCAACGCGGCGGTACGTCCTGGAAGGCGCCGTGAACCGCTCGATGATCGGGAGCGTAGAAGAGAACGCGCGCCGGGAGCAGAGCCAATTCCCCTGGACTTCCTGCCCCCGCCGATGCGTAGGATTTTGATCGTGTGTGGCTGTGCCGGTTTGGTTCCGGCTCGTGTCACGCTGCCCCACCATTTCAAGGAACAACGATGTTTTCGCAGTTCTCCACTCGCGGCTCGGGAAACCATCGACAGCACCGCTTTGCCTGCGTCGCCTGCGTCGCGGCATCCCTCATGGCCGCCGCCGCCATTGCCGCCGTCGGCATTTCCTCGGCTGGAGCGGCCGACCCCCAAGCCGTTGCCGCGCCGCTGGCCCACGCCAATGCTCTTTCGACGGCGTTTCGTCATGCGGCTGAGCTTGCGACACCGAGCGTGGTCGTCGTTCAGAGCCGCGTGAAACCGAAGCCGGCCGCAGCCCGTGGGCCACGCGGGCCGCGAGCCCAGGGCAATCCCTTTCAGGGCACGCCCTTTGAAGGCATGTTTCCCGACGGACTCCCCGAAGGTTTTGAGTTTCAGATGCCAGACGGGCAGACGCCCGGACGGTCCGGGGTGGGCTCGGGAGTGATCGTGTCCGCCGACGGGATCGTGATCACGAACAACCATGTGGTCGAAGGGGCCGACGAAGTCGTCGTTCGGCTGTCCGACGGCCGCGAGTTCAAGGCGGCCGATATCAAGACCGATCCCGAGAGCGATCTTGCGGTGATCCGACTTGCCGATGCCCGCGGGCTCCCCGTCGCCAAGCTCGGTGATTCCAGCAGCCTCGAAATTGGTGACTGGGTTATCGCGATCGGAAACCCTTTCGAGCTCGAGACGACGGTCAGCGCCGGCATCATCAGCGGCAAGGGACGCGAGCTCGGATCGATCCGCCGGGCGCAGTTTCTTCAGACCGATGCGGCCATCAATCCGGGCAACTCTGGAGGACCGCTCGTGAACCTGGCTGGGGAAGTTGTGGGCATCAACACCGCGATCGCTTCGAATAGCGGTGGCTACCAGGGCATTGGGTTTGCGATTCCGGTGAATCTTGCCAAGTGGGTGACCGGTCAACTTATCGACAAGGGGGCTGTCGAACGGGCGTTTATTGGGGTTCAGATGGGGCCACTCGATCGCCGGATGGCGGAGAAGCTCGGCGTGGCCGAGCGTGGCGGAGTGCTCGTGAGCGACGTTGTCGCGGAATCGCCAGCAGCGACCGCGGGCGTGCAGCCGCTTGATGTGATCACTGGCTTCGATGGCCAGCCGGTTCTTGGCACCCGCTCGCTTCAGGAGCTTGTGGAGCGAGCAGAGATCGGACGCAACCACAGCCTCACGGTTTTTCGCGAAGGTAAGTCGTTGACGCTCACGATCAACGTCAAGCCGTTGCCCAAGGATCTGGCGGCGGCAACGCCTTTGGGCAGAGGCCCGAGGGCTGAGGCTGCCGAGGAGACGTACTACTCCAAGGCCTTTGGCATCGAGGTTCGCGGAAAGGACTCGCTCGCTGACGATGCCTATGCCGACTTCGAGGGCGTGATCATCGACCGTGTCGATCCCGATGGCCTTGCGGCCACCGCGGGCATCGGCCCTGGCATGCTTGTACGGAAGGTCGGCCGCACACCGGTCGAGACGATCGGCCAGTTCGCTGAGGCGATCGAGAAGGAGTCAGTCGATGAGGGCGTGCTGCTCCAAATCCGTACGCCCCGCGGAAACGCCGTGGTGCTCTTGAAAAGGGACTAGTCGCCGGGGCAGGCTGGCTGGCTTCATGGCAACCCTCGGCGTCAATATCGATCACGTCGCCACGATTCGGCAGGCCCGCCGAACCGTGGAGCCAGACCCCGTGTGGGCGGCGGCGCTCGCCGAGCTCGGCGGCGCCGAC
>JBGTGN010000185.1:0-18218 GCA_041746715.1 Pirellulales bacterium
CGGCGGCGGCGTCGCGCTGCCAGCGGAGGCGGTCAAACTCCGATGGTGACATGCCCGGCGGCGGATCTGGGTCGCGCTGCGAGACCGCAAGCGCTGCCCGCACAAACGTTCGCTCGAGCCGGCGAATGGAATGCCGCCATCCCACGGCGGCATCGATCGCCTCGCGGGAGGCGGCCTGCCGGCCATGGGCATCCGCGCGACACCACGCACACACGCTTGTGCGGGAGAGCCGAAGGACGCCGGCGAGAAACTCTGCCGCGTCTTCGATGGCGGCCACGCCGGAGACAGTCGATGAGCCAGGGAGATCGACGTCGAGCATCCCGCCATCGACTCCATCATCGGCCGAGTCTTGCCAGACCATCGACTCATAGGCCGCGGCCACGCGCTCCTCCGCGTCGTCGTGGTCTTCATCCTCGTCGACGTCAGCGTGTGGCTCCAAAGACTCACTTCCCGGCTCGCGACCGGCAGCCGCCGCCTCGAGAAGATCGACCACGCCGCTCGTGTTGGCCTCGACGAGCTCAAGGAATCGACGCACACGACCACGGCCCGACGGTGTCGAGTCTGCTGTCGCGCGGGCGAGCCACTGCGTCGCCGCGGTGAGCCACACAGGACCGGTCTGCTCCACCGCCGGTCCCTCGAGAAGCGAGGCCCAATGCACGAGGAGACCGGCGGCTCCGTCGAGATCGCCCTCCTTGAGAAGCGTCTCGGCAGCCTGGGCATGACTCCGTGGGGATGTGAAGGCCGCCACCGCCTGACGCCAGAAGCTGGGAGGGGGCGCGGCAGGTGCCACGGCCCTCCGCCTGGCAAGCGCGTCGATCACCTCGCGAGCCGACTCGATGCACTCTCGACCCGAGAGATGAGGCACGCCCGAGATGGTGGTGGTGGCATGACGATCCCACCAGCCGGCGAGCTTTTCGAGTGCCGCACGGGCCGATGCGGCCACGGCATCGTCACCGGCCAGTGAAGCCTTCCGCCAGGCGGCCGCATACCCATCGAGAATCGCACCGACCACGCTGACGAGATCATCCACGCGAGGATCGGGGAGGCTTTCACCGCTCGGCTCGTGGAGCGGGAACTGCCCCGACAGGCCGAGGATATTCCAGGGATCGACGGCCGCACCGCAGCCTACGGCGCGGAAGAGCAGCTCGACCGACTCGTCGAGCGCGGCGATCGCATCCCGCGGATTTCCGCGACGCCAGAGGGTCTGCCGGCCCGCTACCACACGGCCGGTGATTCGGGCAAAGAGCCTTGACGAGGCGGCAGGCACCTCGGCCGCGAGCGACTCGGCCGACTCGTCACGGCCGAGCCTCGCCATCACGGCGGCGAGCGCGACATGCTCGACCTGCCGGCCGCGGCGATTAGCCAGGGTGGCGTTGATATGTCGACGCACGCCACCAAACGGCTGCCGCAGACGGGCCGCCTCCTCCTCGAGCCGCGCATGGTGTGCCGAAGGGGCGCGGGACAGCAACCAGCGGTAGAATTCGTCGCGGTAGCCGGCGATGCGGGGGAGGAGATCGCCAAGCGCCAGTGCCGCCTGGCTCGCCCCCGGGCCGTGCCCCGAGAGGCCCGCTGCCATGAGAATGACGCCGGCAAGAACCGCCGCTGATTCCCATGCCAACTCCGCCGCGAGGGCTGGATCATTCGCAGAGGCCTTGTCTGCGTCTGCCCATGAGAGGATGCCATCAAGAGTTGCCTGCTGGACAACGAGCCGGCGGTAGCGGCCTTGTTCGTCGATCCGTGCGGGGTCCCAAAGACCAAAGAGATAGTTGGGTCGGCTGGCCGCCGGATGCATGAAGTCGAAGGCACGCGGATCGAAGGCCAGCTCCTCGAGCGCTTCGAGGTCGAAGTCGGCCTGACGCAGAAGGGTCGGCGGCGTGACGGTGAGAATCTCGATGGCGGCCGCGACCAGATCGCGGTAGCGGCCGTGTGACGGACCAACACCCGCGACGAAGAGGGGGACCGGTCGCACTCGCTCGTGCGAGTAGGGCGCCGAGAGACGACCATTCTCGAGAACGGCCACGGGCCGCCAGCCGACGTAGTCGTTGATCCGATCGATCGCCTTGGTGATGACCGTGGCCTCGATCTCCCCGGTCGGTGACTCGGCCGCAGCAGCCTCGGCAAGTACGGCCGAGGCTGCCGCCATCACGAAATACGGCCGCTCGATCCCGCCGGGGGGTTGGTGTTCGAGGAGGTCCGTGTGATAGCGGCGGTAGGCCGGGAGGCATTCATCAAACACCGCCGAAAGGATGCGGCGTGCCTGCCGGGCATCGCGGAAGGCGGGCTGGGTTGCCTCGAGCTCATCGAGGCGAGTCCGGAGGAGCAAGGCCACACGGCTCGCTGTATCGGGCTGCTCCAAAACGCCGGCCGGCCCGTCCGGCTCGAGTTCGGCGTAGAGATCGTCGAGTGCCCGCCAGGCGGCAGGATCGAATGCCCCGGACGAAAAATTGAGGTAGCCGGCGACCACGGCACCAGGATCGCTCTGACGTGGGCTCGGGGTAGTGCGATTCATCATCCGCCGTGATCAAAAAGCCCACTCATGGGGCGAGCTGGGAATAGCTAGAAAGCGGGGAATCCTACCATTTTTGCCGAGCCACGCATTGCGAACTAGGCTTCCTGCGATGGCTGGAATCCCCGTGATTCCGGCCGATGTGCATCCAGGCCCACCTTGGGAACCTTCCGTCATGCGTGCCCTCAACTCCGCGGCTCCTCACGGTTTACGGCCACTGCTCGTATCTCTTTGCGTGGCTCTTGCCACCGTCGTGGGCCCGGCGGCCGCTCAGGGGCAGTCGTGTCTTTGCGGCACCCCAGCCGATGAGCTGGTCGCGGCACGCTCTGGTCTCGACCGAGAGTGGATGGTTCAGGTGCCCTTCGACTCCGCCGCCTGGCGGCTCGAGCATGTGGTCGTGGGCGATCGTCTCGTGGTGGCTCAGAGCGGGAACGGCACCGTGGCGGCCATCCGAACCGATACCCGCCCAGGTGGCCCTCGCCGCGGCGCCGTCGCATGGGCGCAGCAGATTGGCGGCACAGGCCCGATCGAAGCGGCCGGCATCAGCGCATCGACTGTTGTGGTGGCTCGCGGACGTGGCATCACGGCGTTTGACGCAGACACAGGCCGCATGACATGGACACGATCACTTCTTGGGATTGCCTCGGCCGGTGCCCTCGCTGCCGATGGGAAGGTTTACGCTCCGATCGATGGCGGTAGCGTCGAGCAACTCTCCGAAGCGAAGTGGATCACGGTCCCCATCGACGGCGAATCGGACGGCATGGTGGATGGTGCGACCGTTCGGTCAAGCGTTGAGAGCAAGGGAGAGGTCGATTTCAAACCTGTGGCCTTCGGAAACGGAGTGCTGTTTTGTTCGGCGAGAGGCCTCATCGTGGCCCTTGTCAGCGACGGTGAGCTCTCGAAGCGGCTGGAGTTTGACCTCGGTGGCCCGGCCAGCGGAGCACCAGTCGTTCATGATGGCGATGTGTTCGTAGCCACTCGCGCAGGAGACCTGGCTCGGATCGCCACGTCGCCGGCCGGTCTGACGGCCAACGCGGGCGTCGTCAAGAACGCCCAAGGACAGGAAGTGCGTTACTCTGGATGGCACATCGTGCTCGAAGGCGTGCCGGAAGGCAGACCGCTCATCAGCGGCGATACGGTCGTCATCTCCCTTGGCCCGTGGGGGCTTGCAGCCTTCGACACGGCGAACGGTGAGCGTCGATGGCAGGTGCCACGGGGCGGCCAGCCGCTCGCGATCACCGACACACGGGTTTGGTGCCTCGATGACACCGGCTTCTTGGTGGCCCGTGATCTTGCGTCGGGCGGCCGTCGTGAACAACTCTGCATGGGCGACTTCACGCTGCCGGTGGTCAACACGGTCTCCCAGCGGCTTGTCCTCGCGAGCCCCAAAGGCCTGGTGGTCTCGCTTGTGTCACGGCGAACGACCACCGCGGTGCCGGTGGTCGCACCAGCGGCCGAGCAGCCCGCAGCCGATGCCGAACCAGCCGCTGAAGACGCCGAAGCGGCTGGGGACCCTGACGCTGCCTGAGCTAGACCGGCGGGGGTGGTCCGAGTGGGAGCCGCCGCTGGAACAGGTCAATGGCCAGGATGAGGCAGCCGATCGCGAGCGCCGCAAACGAGATCAGCAGCATCGCCGTGTCTACGTTCATCGGGGACCGTCGGCTCTTGCCAGGACCGTCATCGCTCATGCGTCGTTCCTGTCTCTCAGACCTTCAATCGCGTGGTGACCCGGTCGCCCCGTTGGACGACACCGCGGGCATACTCTTTGATGATCCGCGCGACCGCACGGTCGGGCTTCACACTCGTGACCACCGCGCGGCCAACATACTGGCCCTGGCGGTAAACCTCGAGAACGTGATCGACTTGAAGCCCGTCATCGCTCCCGAGGGAAACCTCGATCGCCCCGGTGGCTACGGCCACCACCTGGCCATCGAGCTTGGGTACGCGATCCTTCGGAAGGTTATCGATGTCAAGGCCGGCCTGCTGGAGGAGGAGGCGGGCGTTGACAAGCTGCCGCTCGAGCTGATCCTTCCGCTCCTCGGCAATTTCGAGGAATGATTTCGATTCCGCGAGTTGGGCCGAAAGCTCCGCCGAGCGATTCACTTGGCCATCGACCTTGGCCTGCTGGTCAGCGACTTGCTTGGTGAGGGTTTCGACTTCCGTGCGAGCCGATCGAAGGTCTTCGGTGGTCTTCTCGAGGAGGGCGACTTGCTGAGCCTGCTCTTCCTGGAGCGTCTGACGTTGGACACGAAGCTTGGAGAGTTCGTCATTCTTTTCGATGAGTGCCGACTGCAATTTGGCAACGACTTCGTCGCGAGCCTTTTCGGACTCGGCCACGCGTGTCTGAAGTCGCGAGATTTGGGCCTCGAGCGCCTCACGCTCGGCTTCAGCCTGCTCGAGTTGAACCTTGTAGCCGGGCGATTGCCCCGGGAGGCACTCTTCCTGTTTCCGGAGTACCTCGGCCTTCCAGTCACGGTGCGAGATGGCGATGGCCCCGGCGAGTGTCATGAGCACGAGGCTCATGATGAACACTGCAAACAGGAAAATCTTGCCGATGATGTTCATGGTCCGTCCCTCGTCGGGCCCGATAGCAACAGCCGCCAGGCTCCCGAAACCGTTCCTCGATGTCTCATTGTCGGCCCGAGGCCCACCGCGGGGCAAGCCGCGTCCCAACGAGCCATTCCAGCACCAGTATCGCGACGACCGCCAAGGTCATCCCGAGCGGTAGATTTCCCGCGGTTAGCCAGGGACTCCATCGGCCGTCCGGGCGAACAGACACCCGAAGTGTTGCCGTTTCGCGTCGTGGCCCCTGGGCCAGGAGCTTGCCAGAACCATCAATGGCGGCCGAAAAACCGGTGTTGGCCGCCACGAGAATGGGTGTTCGCACCTCGACCGCCCGGAAGATGGCCGCCACCAGGTGCATGTCGAGCTCGCTCGATCCCCAGAACCAGCCGTCGTTGGTGAGATTGACGATGGCAGCCGGGCGACGGCCGGTCGCGGCGAGCCGGCGGACAATTGATCGCATGGCCCCCGGAAGTGCCGTCTCGTAACAAATGGTCGGCGCGACTCCGTAACCGGCAATGTCAACCGCGACGGGTTCAGTGCCGGCCGTGAGGCCACCGGGAAGTGGCGTGAGGGAATAGAGGAACGGAAGCCGATCGGCCAGCGGTACATACTCACCGAACATGACGGGATACATCTTGTCGTAGCAGGCGATCGGGCGGCCGTCGGGGTTGAGCACAAGCGCGGCATTGAACGCCTGATACCCCGCGGGCACCGTCGATGAGATTCGTTGTCGGTCAAGGCCCACAATCCAGTTGGTGCCGTAGCGGCGGGCGTAGGTGGCAAGCGCGGCCAGACGCTGGGCCGAGATGGCCGCTCGTCCGCGAGCCTGACGGGCTGATGCCAGCTCGCCGACATCATCGGGGCCGAGCATCTCATCGAGGACCGCTGCCGGGAGTGTTTGCGTTGCATCAATCTCCATGAGCCCATACCGCCACATTGTCTCGGGCCAGACGATGAGGTCGGGCAGAGCAGATTCCTCTGCGAGGCCGGCGATGGTGAGCTTGTCGTAGTGGGCAAGCACGTCGGCGGCCGCATCCGGGTCGTGCTTCATCTCGGTGTCAATCGAGCCCTGCACGATGAGCACATCGAGTGGCTTTTGTGTGGGTACTGGGGCAGTAGCAAGCCGCATGCTGCCGTAAGCGAGCGTGACGGTGACGAGGATCGCCGCCGGGAGTGCCTCGCAGAGAAGCACACGGCCCTTCGCGCGACCAGCCACCGTCGCGAGGATCGCCGCGGCTCCTGCCATCACGATGCCCCCAACGCCCACGGCCCCCACGGCATCGGCTATCTGAATAAAGGTCGTCCATCGCCATTGGGTATGGCCAATCCCCGCGAACGTGAACCCGCCCAGGAACTCACTTCGTACGAGATCCATGGCGACCCACGCTACGGCCGCAGCCGGTACGAGCGGCCATTTCCAGTGATGCACAAGCCGTCGCGCGGCCCATACGAAGAGCGGCAGATAGCAGCCGAGATAAGCCGACAAGAGCACCCAGCCGATGGCCGTCGCCGGTGGATGTGGCAGCCGGAGCCAGTGAATCGCAAGGAGCCAATACAGAAAACCGCCACACCAAACGCCCCCCCACGCGCGCCAACCCGACAGCCGCGGCTGCGTCACGAGCAAGAGCCAGGGAATCGGCGCAAGCCACGCCAGCGGCCAGAGATCCGCTGGCGGTTGCACGACGAACATCGCCACCGCACCACTGACTGCGAGGGGGAGCCCGTGCCATGGAGGGGCAGACCACGCACCAAATCGGGAGCCTGGAGGTGCGACCGCCGGGCGGAGGCCCGGCAAGGCCGCCGGGGCCATGGATGGCCCGCCGGCCGTGAAGAGGGCCTGCCCTTCGCTCAATCGCTGGAGCCTTCGCTTCGCCATCCTGGCTACGCTCAGCCTCCAACGCCGGCTCCATGGCACGGGCAACCCCCCGTTCGTCACCGTTTTCACTGTGCGACCTCAAACTCGGCGAGAATGCTGCCGATCGACACGACGTCGTCCTCGTCGGCATGCTGCACCACGAGCCGGCCGGTCACGGGCGCCTCGAGGTCGATCGTGACACCACCGGCCACGAGTTCCACCACACGGTCACCCGCAAGCACGGCCGCGCCTCGGGGCACGAGCCAGAGCGAGACCGCCACCGACCCATCCCGCAGGCCAAGGTCGGGCACGACGAGTGGAACGCGGTTCACCGCGGGCGGCAGCATTGCGTCACCGCTGTTCTCGGAGCCATGCGAGCACCACACGCCCCACGGTTTCGAGCGACTCACCAGAGCATGCGTCCGGCAGGTCTTTCGTGGTGTGCCACGGGGGATAGTCGAAGTCGATGATATTGCATGAAGGAATCCGTCCGAGGTTTCGCAGGGGCAGGTGGTCGTCTTTGATCTCATGCTTGGGCCGCGGCACAAACTCTCGCACCCCGAGCCTCGCCGCGACGCCCCAGATCGACTCGACGACCGGCCGGCTCTCGGGCCACGATATACTGTTGACCTCCTGCCAAATCTGGAGGTCGCGGTCGGCCACCATGTCGATGACCACCGCGGCCCGATATGTGGGCCCTCTCCCCGCCTTCCGGTCGGCCGCGTACTGCCGAGCGAAGAAGGTCGAGCCGATGAAATAGGGATCGCGAGATGCGAAGACGTACTCCTCGGCATCAAAAAGTACGAAATCGATGCCAACGGCCCCTGGATGGTCGGGCATGAAGCGACCAAGCTCCATGAGGAGCGCGACGCCACTGGCACCGTCGTTGGCGCCGATGAAGGTGCCTCTCGGGTTTACCGGATCGAGATCGGGAAACGGCCGCGTGTCGTAGTGGGCCGCGATAAGGATCCGTTCGGTACGCTCAGGATGCCACGACACGATGATGTTTTCCACATGCACGGGCTTGCCGGTGGACCGATCGCGAATCTGAAACGCCTGGCCCGAGACCTTTCCGCCATCGTTTCGAAAATGCTCGGCGAGCATGGCCCGCTGCGTCCGCATGGCCTCCGAGCCGGTTGGTCTCGGGCCAAGCTCACAGATGCTCGTAAGGTGCTTGAACGCCTGGGCGCCGGAGAACGCCTGCGGCTCCGTTTCGGTAGCGGCGGCAACGAGCGGAGCGACGAGGAGGAGCAAGGCGATGCGGATGGTCATGATGCACCGGAAGAACGTTTCGGACTGACAACCACGGAGTCTATGCCATGAGCATCTTTTCGGCGGGTACAATCAGCCTTTTCCCGCTGGCAAGGTCTCATGCCGAACCCTCAATTCTCGATGGACCGTAGGCTCTTTGCTCTCTTCGTTGCTTTCTGCGCGGTGCTCGTTGGTGATGCTGCCCTCGCCGGCGGAGGCCCTGAAAACGTCTTCCTCGTGGTCAACTCCACGAGTGCTGACAGCATCGCGGTGGCCAACGCCTATGTGGCGACGAGGGGCGTGCCGCCGATCAATGTATTCACGCTCCCGTGGGCTGGGAGCAAGGAAGCGGTCTCGATCAGTCGCTTTACGGATGAGATTCTGGCCCCCATTCTTCGCGGCATCGATGCCCGAAGGCTTGCCCCGCAGATCGACATGATCGTCTATTCGAGCGATTTCCCATGGCGGATCGACTACAAGGAATCGCTCCCACCCGACTATGCGAAGAAGGACACGTTTCCATCGGGCTCGCTCACCGGCATGACCACGCTCTTTGGAGCCGTACGAAGCGGCGTGCCAGCCTGGCTCGATCCTCAGAGCAATCGATATTTTCGCCCGCCGGGCACCGACGGTGTGCCAGACACGACGCTCGGCTTTCGAGGCTGGTATGGCTGGGGCACGGATGGTCGCCTTCTCGAAGCGGGTGGGAACCGTTATCTGCTCTCGGTGATGCTCGGTGTGACGGCAGGCCGTGGGAATACGGTCGAGGAGGTGGCCGCGTATCTCGCGCGGGCTGCTCGAGCCGACGGCTCACGGCCCAAGGGCACGATCTATCTCATGACGAATTCCGATGTTCGCTCGACGACCCGTTCATCGGTGTTTCCAGCCACGGTGAAGGAGATCGAGAAGCTCGGCATTCGCGCAGAGATCGCGTCGGGCACGCTTCCGGTGAGAAAGAAGGATGTCGCTGGTCTCACGACGGGCACGGCTACGTTTGACTGGGCCGCGGCGCAGAGCACGATCCTCCCAGGAGCGATCTGCGAAAACCTCACGAGCTACGGTGGGATTTTTACAGCGTCAGCCGGCCAGACACCGCTGTCAGAGTTCTTAAAGGCGGGCGCGGCAGGGTCCAGCGGGACGGTCATCGAACCCTACTCCATCCAAGCCAAGTTCCCGCATCCAAGTATCCATGTGCACTACTGCCGTGGTGCAAGCCTCGCGGAGGCGTTCTATCAATCGGTGAGCTCGCCCTATCAGCTCCTCGTGGTGGGTGATCCGCTCTGCCAGCCGTGGGCTGTCATTCCGGAGGTGCGAGCGACGCTCGCCGAAGGGAAGCCGCTTGAGCCAGGCGTGGCTCTTTCTGAATCACTCGAGGTGGTGCCATCGGCAACGCTTCCCGACGGCGGCACGGCAGACCGGTTTGAGCTCTATGTCGATGGGATGCGGGCCGCCTCGTGTGCCGCTGGTGGAAGCCTTTCGCTCGATACGACGATGCTTGCTGACGGGCATCACGAACTGCGGGTGGTGGCCATCGCGGCCACGGCCATCGAGACCCAGGGCCGGCTTGTGGTGCCCGTCACGTTTTCCAATGGCACACGGTCGCTTGCCCTGAAGCTCTCGGCCGAGCGGATTGCGGCCAATGGCAAGGTCACGGTGTCGGTCGAGGGCAGCGGCATCGACGGCACGCTCATTTTCGCGACTGGCCGCGTGCTCGGGCGGATCACGGGCGAGTCGGGCGAGATCGAGGTTCCCGCCGTGATGCTTGGGCAGGGCCGCGTGACGATTCACGCGATCGGCCGCGGCGGCCTTTCCGCCGCCGAGAGCGTCAACGCCACGCCCGTGACCGTCACGGTCATGGACTGACGTCCGCATGGGGCGGTGCGAGGGAATCGGTCGCGTCACTCGCCTCTCTTGCGCCCGACGAAGCAGTAGTAGGGGGGGCGAAGCCAGGGCATCCCTGGCACTCGCGAGCGGCCTTCGTCAAACCAGCAGGTCTCGAATTTGGATTGGAGATAGGGCATGTGGTCGGGGCTCGGGTGAACATCATCGATGTCAAACCAGGCTGGCCAGAATCCGCGGGTCCACCACGCCTGGCGGGCTGGCCCCGGTGCCTCCGGGTGCCGCCTGGCAAACTGCGACAGGAGCGAGACCGTTTTCAGGAAACGCATGCGGTTCTTTCCCCCATCAGCGACGCCGAGACGACTCCGGGCTTCCAGGTGGCGACCGCAACGGTACCGTATGCAGTCACCCGCTCCATGGAACGGATGCGACATGCCGCAGCCTCGTCGTACGCGAGCAGATCACCGAGCCTTGCGTCGCCACTGTGATAGCGAAGGACGACGTCGTTGACGAAATCAGTTTGCAGCCCCAGGCTCCGCCAGAGCATCCGTGCATCGGGCGTTGATCGCGCACGAAGAGCCTGCCATTCGGCCGCCAGTTCGCCAGCCCGCGGTCCCGTGAGCCACTGTGCCGCTCGTAGATATCGTCGATGCGAGGATGACGGCCAACGCCGAAGATCGAAAAAAAGTCCTCCCAGTCGAGGCTGCGAATCCCCGCGATCTTGAGCGCGAGGAGCGCATTCTGCTGGTGATTCACATCGACGGCATACACATGGGCGGGCTGCTCGAGGAGGTAGTCGAGCGCGTTGCACCCTCCTGAGGGAATTACGAGCACGCGGTCGTCGAGCGAGCCGTCACTACGCAAGAACTCTGCCGGGAGATTTGGCCTCAGTGGGCCCTCGTGAGTTGCTGGATGGACGGCCCGTCACGACTCTTCGCCGAACGGCTTCGGTCTCAGTGCGGGGCAATCGAGTTTCAGCCCAAGGGACTTCTCGCGACCGAGGGATGCGTGACGTTTCCTGTCGTCGGCCACGAGGGCTGTGCTGTGGCGATTCGTTCCCACTTCTTCGAGTTCATTCCCGAGGGGGCCACCCAGCAGGCGATGCTCGCTCATGAGCTCGATGTCGGCGGCCGGTATGACGTCGTCGTCACGACCGGCGGTGGGCTCTATCGGTATCCGCTCGGTGATACGATCGAGATCGTGGGCCGGCTCAACGAATGCCCTCTCGCGCGATTTCTTGGCCGTGGCAATCTCACGAGTGACCTCGTCGGGGAGAAACTGCACGACTCATTTGTGCAGGAATGCATGGAGCACACACTGCGAGCCTGCGGCGTGACCGCGACATACGCTGCACTGGCAGCCGTCGTACGGGAGCCGTGTCGCTACCAGTTCCTCATCGAGACTCGAGCCGATGCCGATTGCACGGCGCTGGCTCCCATACTTGATCAATCCTTGCGGGCCAACCTTCATTACGGCTACGCCCGCGACCTTGGCCAATTGGGGGCGATTGAACTGGTGCGACTGCCTGGCCCGCCCGGAGCGGCCTGGGCAGCCTACGAACGAACTGCGGCAACGCAGCTTGGAGGGCTCAAACCCCACGCGATCGTGCGTGCGCCTGGGGCAGAGTCCTGAAGTCACCGCCTGAGCGAGTCGTCGGGGAGGCGGGCGATGTCGGACTGGTTGCCAGCAGTGGTCGTGCCGGAGGCGGCTTCCTGGTGGGCTCTCGCGAGATGCCCGACAAAATCCTTGCCGGCGGCATCGAGCACAAACACTTCGCTTGAGCCACCGGTGGCACCATGCGGCCGAACAATACAGATCACCTCAGCCTTGCCCTCATGCTGTCGCACATGGTCAACGAGCGCCTGCTCGCCGGGGCTGAGCGGTGTCGCGGGCCCTGCGGGAACCTGTGGCAGGGCGGCGGGTGCGGCGGCTTCGGATGCCGATATTTCGGCCGTCTTCGCGTTGGACGTGGTCGCATTGGACGTGGTCGGAAGCGCATCGCCGCGATCACGACGATCAAACGAGACGGGTGGCATGTCTGGCGGCATCGCGGGCACGTGTGCCGACCCACCGATCGACGTGAGCGAGTCAACGCCACCGCTCGGATAGACGTTGCGATACACGAAGGCGAGCTCGGCTTCCTCGAGCTGCTCGTGGATCGCCGGGAGCGCCGCAAAGAGCCCTTCGTTGTCGGCTGGATCGGCGGCGTTGCAGACACCGATGAGCGTGCCGTCGATCGTAAAGAGTCCGCCACCACTGCGGCCCTGCACCGGCTGGCCAGCAACCTGAACGTTGGCGGGCCCAAGATACTTATCGACCGCAGTGATCCGACTCTGATGGAGTGTGGGATCGGCCCCGCCGTCACAGCCGACGGTCACCACCGTATCACCAGGCTTCACGATTCGTTCAGGAGAGCCAACACGCACCGCTTCGAGCGGTACATCGGTAAAAATGCTCACGAGCGCGAGGTCGCGCTTCAGATCCCATGCTACAACCTGCCCGGCGACGCCACGCGGCCCACCGGGGGTAAAGAGATCGACCTCGACGCGGCCCTTCCCATCCGAATCACGAAAGATGTGACCGCACGTGAGAATAAGGGCCTCGCCCTGACGGCAATCAATCACCGTGCCCGTGCCTCGCGACACACTCGATCCGTCATCAACGAGGAGTCGCGCCGTCGCGGCGAGCAGTTTTGATTCGAGTGCGGCCCGCGGTTGAGCTGCGGCAGAGTGGGCAGCAGCGGGCATCGTGGGCAATGACTGGCCTTGGCCTGCGTCAGCAAAGACCGCAGGCTTCACACCCGTATCGATCGGCGACCGTGGCATCTGGCGGGGAAGCGGAGGTGGCTCGGTAGCCAAAGGCTGGGCAGCGGCAGCTATCGGGAGGGCCGCCCCCGGGGCCACCGGAGGTGGCATGAAGGCCGGCGGAGCGCTGCCACCAAGCGGTTCGGCGCTCTTCGCAAGAAGGGTTTCCAGTTCATCGCGAGTCGTCGCGCCGTTGATGCGGCCCACCTCATGGCCCTTGACCAGAAGCAGGTAGCAGGGCACGCCACTCACACCAAACCGCCGAACGAGGTCGGTCTCGTGGTCGACATCCACATGCCGCACCACCCATCCGGCGGCGGCAACCTCTGCCACGATGGGCGCCATCTGGCGACACGGCCCACACCACGACGCCGCAAAATCGAGCAGCACGACATCGCCAGCGGCGGCCGCTGCTGGGGCCGGTTCAACAGCCACGGCCTGGGCTATCGTGAGCCAGCCGGCAGCTATACCGGCGACGATGCGGGGGAGGATGCTCATCCGTGTCTCCGGGTCAGCCGGTGGGAAGTGCTATTCGGCCGCGGTCGAGCGCCACGGCAGGGGGGCGAGATAGTGCCGACCACCCGTCGCTCACCACAAGATCATTTTGCCAATTGGCCACTGAATAACGCTTGCCCAGTCACCCACGCCCACCGGTGTTTCCCCATCGGTAGGATGGTTTCTACAATCCGCCACATCGCCGACCGTCGTCGCCACGTTGTCGTCGAGTGAGCGACCGCCTTCCCCGTTAGGTCCCCGCCCGAATGCCACGTCCCGCGCCGCGTCAATTGCTTGTCACCTCGGCGCTGCCCTACGCCAACGGCCACATCCATCTCGGGCACTTGGTCGAGTACATCCAGACCGACATCTTCGTTCGGTTCCAGAAGCTCCGCGGCCACAAGGCGATCTATCTCTGCGCCGACGATACCCACGGCACGGCGATCATGATCCGCGCCCGGGCCGAAGGAAAAAGCGAAAAGGAGATCGTGGGGGCGATGCGGGAGGCGCACCTCGCCGACTTCACCGATTTTCAGATTGCCTTCGATCACTACGGCTCCACCGATAGCCCGGCCAACCGCAGGCTGTGTGGTGAGTTTTGGAAGGCCCTTCGCGAGAAGGGGCTCATCGTCACGCGGGATGTGCAGCAGCTCTTCGACCCGACGGCTGGCGTGTTTCTGGCAGACCGTTTTGTCCGGGGTACGTGTCCGCATTGCGGCACAGCGGATCAATACGGCGACTCCTGCGAACAGTGCGGGGCCACCTACGCGCCGGCGGAGCTGGTCAATCCCGTGAGCACGCTCTCGGGCGCCGTGCCCGAGGTGCGATCCGCCGAGCATCTCTTCGTGACGATCGAATCGCTTCACGGATTCTTGGAAACGTGGACCCGCAGCGGCTCGCTCGACTCCCGAGTGGCCAACTACCTCGCCGGGCATTTTCTAGGAGAGCCGCTTCGAGACTGGGACGTCTCCCGGCCCGCCCCCTATTTTGGCTTTGAGATTCCCGATGCGCCGGGGCAGTACTGGTATGTCTGGTTCGACGCACCGATCGGCTACGTCGCTGCGACGGCCGAATGGTGCGAAGCCCATGGCAGCTCACTCGCCGACTGGTGGGATCGGGACGCAACTGGAAAAGCCCGCGCCGAGATTCACCACTTCATTGGCAAAGACATCGTCTACTTTCACACGCTCTTCTGGCCCGCGATGCTCGAAGCTGCGGGGAAGGCACTGCCGGAAAAGGTTCGCGTCCACGGCTTTCTCACGGTCAACGGTCAGAAGATGTCCAAGAGTCGAGGCACGTTCATCCTTGCGAGGACGTACCTCGATCATCTCGACCCCGGGATGCTTCGCTACTACTACGCTTCCAAGATCTCAGGCGGCATCGACGATATCGATCTGAACCTGGAGGAGTTCACCGCGAAGGCGAACTCCGACCTGGTCGGCAAGGTAGTCAACCTCGCCAGCCGCACGGCGCGGTGGCTCGAGGGCACGGGCCTCGCGGAGCACTATCCGGATGACGGCGGGCTCTTTGCAGCGGCCGCGGCCGACGGTGAGGCGATTGCCGAGGCGTATGAGGCCGGTGACTTTGCCCGCGCGATGCGGATCGTGATGGCGGCGGCCGACCGGGCCAATGCGTATGTCGATGCCGAGCAGCCGTGGAAGCTCGCCAAGGCTGGTCCTGAGTTCGCCGCGCGATTGCAGAACGTGGCGACGGTGTCGCTCAATCTGTTTCGCCAACTCGCGGTCTACCTGGCCCCGGTGTTGCCGCGACTCGCCGAGCAGGCAGGTGATCTTGCGGGCGGCCCGATCGACGCATGGGATGCAGCCTCACGGCCGCTTGTGGGCGTGCCCGTTGCCCCCTTCACGCCGCTCATGAAACGGGTTGAATCGACCCAGGTTGCGGCGATCCTCGCCGCTTCTCTTGCAGACCAGCCACCACCCGAAGCATCACCCTCTGGAGAACCAACGATGAATGCCTCCCCCACGGCCGATGACACAGCCGCTCCCCTCGAGGCCGAGCCCCTCGCGGCGGAATGCACGATCGACGATTTCACGAAGGTCGATCTCCGCGTGGCGCGGATCATCGCCGCGGAAGAAGTGCCCGAAGCCCGAAAACTCCTGAAGCTCACGGTGAGCCTTGGTGGCGGCGTCACTCGCACGGTGTTTGCCGGTATCAAGGGGTTTCATGAGCCGGCTGCGCTCGTGGGCCGGCTGGTCGTGGTCGTGGCCAACCTCGCGCCACGCCAGATGAAATTTGGATTGAGCGAGGGGATGGTGGTCGCGGCCAGTGGTGCCGGCGCCGAGGGCGTGTTTCTCGTGTCGCCCGATTCCGGCGCGCTTCCAGGAATGCGGCTTCGGTAGAGCTATACTGAGCAACGTCGCGTGGGGATTGCTCATGCGGCTTCTCTATCGCGGAGCACCGAGCCATGTCTCAGAAGACCATCCTTTTCCCGACCGACTTCTCGACCGCCAGCGATGCTGTCCTTGGTCATGCCGAGGCGCTCGCCAAGGCGTCGGGCGCGAAGCTCCTCATCGTCCATGTGGAAGAGCCACCGCTCGCCTATGGCGGTGGCGAGCTCTACTACGGCCTCCCGGAGCCCAACACCGAGCGGATTCGCTCGATGCTCGACGGCGTGCGGCCGTCGGACGCGTCTGTGCCCTACGAGCATCGTCTCACGATGGGCGACCCGGCTTCTGAAGTGGTCCGGATTGCCGACGAGGAGAAGGTCGAGATGATCGTGCTGGGCACACACGGGCGGACGGGCCTGACACGACTGCTCATGGGAAGTGTTGCCGAGATCATCGTGCGTCGGGCGAGCTGCCCCGTCCTCGTCTACCGCGACGTGGATGAGAAGCTCGCGAGCGATGCCAAGAGCTGAGCAGCCATATCGTCATGACGCTTCGGCCTCTTCTCGAACAGCGGGCCAGCGTGCGCCGCAGGCTCCGCGAATTCTTTGATGCGCGTGGTTTTGTGGAGGTCGATACGCCGGTCCTCGGCGTCGAGGTGCTTCCTGAGGCACACATCGACCCGGTAGGGGTTCAGCTCGCAGATGGGCATGTGAGATGGCTCCAGGCGAGTCCCGAGCTGCTCATGAAGCGGCTTCTGGCTCGTGGAGCCGGCGCGATCTATCAACTGGCACCGGCCTTTCGCGATGGCGAGCGCGGGCTGTTTCATGACGTGGAGTTTCATCTTCTCGAATGGTATGCGCCGGGTACGAACGTCGATGACGCCGCAGCGCTGCTCGAGAAGATCTGCGAGACGCTGCTCGGCACGACCGGCCTCGATCGGCTCGACTGTGCCGCCGCGTTTTCCGCGCACGCTATGATCAATCCGCTGACGGCGACATCGGACGACTGGCGTGCCGCCGTCAAGCGGGCGGGCGTGGTCATGCCAGACGGCTTCGGAAACCAGCCGGGCGAGGAGATCGCCGATCGCTGTTTCGAGATGCTGCTCTCGGAGGTCGTGCAGCCGCGGCTGGGGCATGATCGGCCGGTGCTCCTTGAAGGGTGGCCTGTTTCGCAGGCGGCCTTTGCCAGGATCGATCCTGCACGGCCGTTGACCGCCCGTCGCTTCGAGCTTTTTGTGCGTGGCGTGGAGCTCGCCAATGGCTGGGAGGAAGACACCAGTCGCGAGACGCTCGCCGCCCGCATCGCCGCCGCCACCATCATCCGCGAGGCAAACGGCCGTACGGTGCTCCCGGTGCCTGAGCGGCTCCTCGAAGCCCACGGTGCGGCGATGCCCGAAGGCGTTGGCGTAGCCCTCGGCTTCGACCGTCTCGTGATGCTCGTGGCCCAGACCGCGACGATTCACAACATCCGACCGTTCTCAGACGGCGGCGAGTAGCCACCGGGGGTCTTGCGGCACGAAAACTCGAGTAGCACACCTCCATCGGCGACCGCAAGGAGAATCAGGGTTCGCGATGCACGGTGGATCAGGTGGCGGATAGAATCCTGTGGTGTGGCGGGCGGTGTGGCCCGCCGCTGATCCGCTTGATCGTCTTGCGGCAGAAAGAGAAAGGTTCGCGACGACCATGAAACAAATGTGTGCCAGCACAACCACGGTGAGCTATGCAACCCAGTTGGTTGTCGTGTCCTTGCTGCTCGTCGGCTGTGGACCTTCCATGACACCGCCGCGGGTGTATGTCGCAGCACCGACCGGTGCGAACACGG
Source organism: Pirellulales bacterium (assembly GCA_041746715.1). Lineage (GTDB taxonomy): Bacteria > Planctomycetota > Planctomycetia > Pirellulales > UBA1268 > QWPN01. The sequence goes on from JBGTGN010000185.1 coordinate 17,485, forward strand.
CGGAACAACTCGTCGAAAACCTCAAGGCAGCCTACGCCACTCGCGATGCCGATGCAGGCATGAAGTTGTTCTACTGGGACAAAGGCGTTCCACAAGACTATTGGTGGCCAACTCTGATCGAGATGTTCGCCGCTGGGTACGACGAGATGAAGCTCGTTGAAAACGACAAGACAATGGACGATCCGTCGAACCCAACCACGCTTCCTGTGGCATACCAACTCCAGATCATCAGAAAAACGTCGTCAACGAGAACGGAGAATCGCACCTTGCTCATCGGTAAGACCGAAAATGGTTTCTACTTCACGTCACCGATCTGGGGTGAAGAGTGATCGAGAGAAGGCGAGGAATGCACGCTCGTTTCCGAGCCCCTGGTTTCCACCGAACGATGACGCTGACCATTGGCGTCATGCTCACGGATCGAGTGTGACAACGTTCACGAGCCATTCTTCCACGGCCTTGCCGCGGCGGGTGGCGAGCCGCGGGGCGACAGACAAAAGCAGGGCGTTTGGGGAGCCACAGTCGTCGAGCGGAATACGAACGAGCCAGCCGTCGCTGGCACGCTCAACGCGCGCGATCACGGGCGGGGCGTTCGGACACGCGGTCACAGCCTGGACCGGTGGCATCTCGCGAAACGCTTCGATCGTTGCCTCGGGGCCCGGGGGTGGCCCCCGGCGATCATCACCGGTCGGTGGCAGCGCACGCGGCCCTGAGACGGCGATCGCATCGGACCAGCG
>JBGTGN010000186.1:0-31133 GCA_041746715.1 Pirellulales bacterium
GCACCCCAGACGGCCGCGCCGCCATCCATCGAGCCTGCGCCGTCTCTTCAAGCATCCCCGTGGCTTGCGGCAGCACCAGGCTCCGCGACGCCTGCCGACGCCGAACCCGAGTCATCGGCCACAGCCTCGGATGATGGACCGGCCCCGAAGCCCAAGTCAAACGCGTTTGTGGCTGCACTCCAAAAGCCGATCGATGCCTTTTCGCGATGGACAGCGAAGCCCGCGGTGGAGCCCCCGCCGAAGATGCCACCCGCTCGACCACAACTTCCGGGAATATTTGCAGCGACACCGACGGTCCCGCCAGCCGCGACGGCCGCTCCGGCCGGGGCGACCGATCCCGGGCCAATGCCGCTGGGACTCGAAGGCTACTGCCCGGTGACGATCGCGGATCGTGGTGCGTGGGTGGAAGGCCGCGCCCAGTGGGGCGTTCGCCACCGCGGCCGAACCTATCTTTTTGCAGGGCCCGAGCAGCAGCAGGCCTTCATGGCCAATCCCGACCAATACGCCCCCGCGCTCGCCGGCGACGATCCCGTGCTCGCCTTCGAGTCGGGCCGTTCGGAACCAGGCCGACGTGCCTTCGGCGTGAGCTACCAGTCGCGGATGTATCTCTTCTCGTCGCCTGAGACCCGTGCCGCGTTCACGGCCGATCCGAATCGCTACGCCACCCGCGTCCAGATCGCCGAAGGCCTCGCGCCGTCAGACGCCGCTCGTCGATTCTAGTTTTACGGTCGGCGGGGCTCCGCCCGGAAGTGGATGACGCATCCGGCGTCGCAGCAATTCGGTGCGTCGCCTCACCGAAGTTGAGATCCATGCCCCCGGCGACCAGGAGGCGGTATCATGCCGATCGGCCATGCGGCAAGTCGAGACAGGTGGTGCGATGGCAACGGGGGACGCGACACGCGGCGCGTACATTCTCGCGCTCGATCAGGGCACGACGTCGAGCCGCGCGATCCTCTTTGATCGCGCCGGGCTTGCGGTCGCCACGGCGCAGCAAGCGTTCACCCAGCACACCCGCGAGGCCACGGGGCCCGATGGGGAGGATCTCGGGAGTGTCGAGCATGATCCCGAGGACATCTGGCAAAGCCAGATAGGCTGCGCGCGAGAAGTGCTTGCGATGGCGGGCATCACTCCGGCTGACGTGAATGCGATCGGAATCACGAACCAGCGGGAGACGACCATCCTCTGGGAGCGGGCGACAGGCCGGCCAGTCGCCCCCGCGATCGTCTGGCAGAGCCGTATCTCCGCCCCCATCTGCCGCCGTCTTGAGGCTGCCGGGCACGGCCCTGAAATCCGCCGCCGCACGGGCCTCGTACTCGATCCCTACTTCTCCGCGACCAAGATCGTTCACCTCCTGGAAACCATTCCTGGACTCCGCGATCGTTGCCACCGCGGCGAGATCCTCTTCGGAACGGTCGATACGTTCTTGCTGTCGCGGCTCACTGGCGGCCGTGTTCACGCCACCGACGTCACCAACGCCAGCCGCACGCTCCTATTTGATATCCGCATGCTGAAGGACAGGCATGGCAGTGGCGTGCTGACAGAACGCGACGAGAAAGGCATGCTCACGTGGTCAGATGACCTCTGCCGCATCTTTGGCGTGCCGCGGACGATTCTCCCGGACGTGGTGCCATCAAGCGGCCTTTTTGGTGTGGTCGATCCAGCAATCTTGGGTGGGGCGATCCCAATCACCGGCTGCGCCGGCGACCAGGAGGCCGCTGCCTTTGGCCAGGGGGTCGAAGAGCCCGGCGACGCCAAGACGACCTACGGCACGGGCGCCTTTCTTGTGTTTGCCACCGGCGAGTCGATCGTCGAAAGCTCCCGCGGGCTTCTCACCACACCCCTCTGTGTTGTTGGCAAGGATCATGAACATTTGTCGCCACGCTACTGCCTGGAAGGCTCGGTCTTTGTGGCCGGGGCGCTCGTGGGCTGGCTGCGGGACGGACTGGGCATCATCGAACACGCGGCCGACATCGAGCCACTCGCGCGGAGCGTCGAGTCGAGTGGGGGCGCCGTGCTCGTGCCAGCACTCACCGGGCTCGGCGCCCCCCACTGGGACCCGACGGCCCGTGGCCTGCTCATCGGCCTCTCGCGAGCGACCCACCGTGGCCATGTGGCGAGGGCCGCACTTGAAGCGATCGCGCTGTCGGTGGCCGATGTCGTCGAGGGTATGCAGGCCGATGCCGGCACGCCCCTCCGCCGGCTCCGCGTTGACGGCGGTGCGACCGCCAACGACCTCCTCATGCAGATTCAGGCCGACATGCTCGGCATCCCGGTGGAACGGCCCGTCGTGCGGGAAACCACAGCCCTCGGCGCTGCCCTCCTCGCCGGCCTGGCGACCGGTTTTTTTCAAGACACCGCCGCCGTCGCTGCTGCCCGCCAGATCGAGCGGACCTTTGAAACCACGATGCCGCCGCAGGCCCGAGGGCGACTTATCACCGCCTGGCGGGATGCGGTCGATCGAAGCAAGGGATGGGCCGTGCCGCGGTAGCCGGCGCGGTATCCTCAAGCACGTCCCGACCGATGCCCGTGGAGACCGCAAAATGCGGCTGGCCGTCACCGCCATTGCGATGCTCGCAGCCGTCAACGCGGCCGCGCCGGCACAGACGACCACCGAGCGGACCGTGGCGGGCCTCGACGCCGAGGTTCATGCCTCGTGGACCGGCGTGCCGCTTCGCGTGTGGACAACCCGCGCCACCGAGTTGGCGGGGCGTCCGGTCATCCTCGACCGACGGATCGATCCTGACCTTCCCGTTACGCTCGTGGCCCGCGGGGAGCCGCTGAGGGAAATCCTCGACAGGATCGCACACGATGCCGGTGCCGCGGTCGATGAGCTTGAGTCCACGATTCGCATCGTGCCGAAAGCCGTGGCTGGTCGCGCGGCCCTTGCCGATCACGACCGTCGCCTTCGTGTCGCGAGAACCCCGCTCGATCTCCGTCGCCGGCTCGTGGCCACCGAACCCTGGACATGGACAACCGCTGCTCGGCCGCGCGGCCTCGTCGCGGATCTCGCGGCCGAAGCTGGGCTCGATCTCGAAGGAATCGACACGATTCCCCACGATCACTTTCCAGCCGCGGAGCTGCCAGGACTCTCACTCGCCGAACGCTTTGATCTCGTGCTAGCCCACTTCGATCGACGCATGATCTGGGACGGACGCTCAGGCAAACCGGATGGCCGGATCGTCGCGATTGATGCCGAAATTGCTGCCCCCGCACACACGGCGATGACGAAACCGAGGCCCCGCCCAACTGCCAAGCCCGCTCGCACGGTGAAAGTCCGCGACGAGTTCACGCTCACGCTCGAAGCACCCCTCGACCAGGCGCTTGCCGCGATCACCCACCAGCTCGACCTCGAGCTCAATCTCGACGTTGCTTCCCTCGCGGCCCGCGGCATCGCCCCTGGCGAGATCGTGCGAGTGAATGTCGTGAAGACTTCGCGTGACGGTCTCTTCGACGCGATTCTCGGCCCGGTTGGCCTTGCCTGGAAGCTCGAAGGCCGACGGCTCCGTGTGTTTGCCCCAGGAAACAACGGCAACTGAAAGGACTTCATGCGCTCACGTCACTTCATCCTCATGCGACTCCCACAGCGACACCTCGCCATCGCGACGGTCGCGGCGAGCATATTCATAGCGTTCAAAGCCCCGTTGGTGTTGGCCGATGAATCCCCGCGAGCCCGTGCCGCGTCGATTCGCGACATCGCTTCTCGCCAGCTCGAAAAGCCGTCGGTTCACGACGAGCCCGAGGCCATCGCCGCGGCGCTCGCGGCGGCAGGCGTGACGGAAGACACGATCGTGTCGCTCGAGCACGCCGTGCGGCAGGCCAATCTGCCGAGCATGGCGTCGGACCTCGATGCCTTCCTTTTTTTCACCCGTGATCCGCGGTGGCTCGCGCTCCGCAGTCACTTCTGTGAGTTTCTGGAGCTGCCGCACGTCCTCGCTCTTGATGCTCCCACGATGCAGGCGATTGCCGACTACGACGGCGTCGTGACGTTCCCAGCCGTCACGGAGCTTTCGGCCGAGGCCGCCAAGGCATGCCGACTGTTTGGCGAAACCTCGTGGGCCGCGGCCATCGAGCTTCCGGGCGTGTCCGAGATCACGCCCGAGGCCGCCGCACTGCTCGCGCCATGCGAGGCGCTGCTCGTGTTTCCAAATCTCCACAAGCTCTCCGTCGAAACCGCTCGGGCGCTCGCCCAGCACGGCGGCATGGGCCTCGTGTTGGGTGGGCTCACCAGGCTCGAGCCCGAGGTGGCCGAGGCGCTTTCGACAATCCGATCGGAACGCGGGCTCCTCGTGCCTGATCTCGTCGTGCTCGACTCCGTGCCCTTGGCCAAGCAATTTGCTCGCCAAGACCATGCCTTCATGCCCGCGGTGCGGCGGCTTTCGCCAGCGGTCGCTGCCGCCCTTCGGGGGAACGACGGTGGTGAGCTCGCGATCCCGTCGCTCGAAGAACTCCCGGCCGACGTCGCGAAGGAGCTTGTCGGCGCCGGCTACTTCTGGCTCGCGATTGGCGGCGCCCCTACACTCTCGGCCGAAGCCGCGGCCATCCTCGCCACGCACCATGGGCAGCTCGTATTCACGGGCCCGGAGCCGTTTTCGGCGCCGGCCGCGGTCAAGCTCAATGGGCACCCTCATGCCATCATCCTCCCGCACGTCACCACGCTCCCGGTCGAGGTGGCCCTCGCCCTCGCTCCCCACGAGGGTCCCCTCGGGCTCGGCAACGTTTCGCACCTCACCGCAGACGTCGCCGAGGCCCTCGCCGCACACAAGGGGGTTCTCCTCCTTTCCGCCATCCAACGACTGACGCCGGAGGTTGCCGCGGCGCTCGCCCCACGGCTGGATTCGATCGAGCTCCCAGGCCTCCGCTGGCTCGATGCCGAAACGGCTGCGGCGCTCGTAGCCAATGCTCGCAACTCCCTGGAGATCCCAGGCATTGCGTCGGTGACTCCTGACGTGGCGACGGCGCTGGCGGCATTCAAGGGCATGCTGTCGCTTCCGGGTGTCCCGTCACTTGATGTTGATACGGCCCGGGCTCTGGCTTCGCACCGAGGAATGCTCGGGCTCGTGTCGCTCGAAGACCTCGACCCCGAGGTGGCGGCAGTGCTCGCACAGCATGCCGGTGGCCTCGACCTCTCGGGAGTGCAGCGACTCTCCGCGAAGTCGGGCAAGGCGATCGCACGCACGCCCGGCACACTCGTGCTCAGAGGTGTGTCGGAGATTCATCCCGAAGCGGCAATCGCGCTTTCCGCGCGAACCGACCCACTGGAGCTCGACGCCCTGGTGTATATGGAGCAACTCGACTCGCCGGCCGTGGCCGCACTGCTCGTGAAGCATTTCGACGACCTCGCGGTCGAGTCACTCAGATCCCTCACCGGCCCCGAAGCCTTGGAGATCGCCCGTATTCTCGTGCGCACCCGCGGTACGCTCGAGCTTCCAAACCTCGAGCGGATTTCACCACGGGCCCTCGAGGTGCTCCTCGCACGCCCAAAGACCGTGCTTCCTGACCTGAACGACCTCGAGATCGTTCCCGACACCGGTCAGCTCGGCAACGACGACTTCATTGAGCCACGTCGGTGACGCCACTAACGCCGGAGCTGGCGGCGGGCCGCGGCGAGATTGCGGCGGGATGGCTCGTGCCGGGGATCATGGTCGAGCGCCTGTTCGTAGGAATGGATCGCCTCGGCAAAGCGGCCCTGGCGGGCGAGCGCCACGCCGCGATTGAACCACGCCTCGACATTCCTGGGATCGTGTCGGATCGCTTGGTCAAAGTCGAATGTCGCCTTGCCAGGCTCATCGACCACGAGATAGGCCAGACCGCGATTGAGATAGGCCATCATGTACGTCCGGTCGCGACGAATCGACGAGGCGTAGGCGTTGATCGCTTCGAGCGGCCGGCCAAGCTCCATGAGCGTGAGGCCCCGCCAGAGCTCGGGCCGGGGGTCGTCGTAGGCGATGCCCGCGGCCTCCTCAAAGTCTTCCATCGCGATACCGAAGAGCCCGAGATGAAACCAGGCGATCCCACGACGGAGGTAAAATTCAGGATCCTGGGGGTCGAGGGCGATGCCTTGCGAGAGCGCGTCAACCGAGCCCTCGAAGTCGCCGAGACGACGCGAGACGACGCCAAGGGCCAGGTAGGCAATTGGGAGCTGGGGGTCGAGCTTGATCGCCTCACGCAGCTTGGCTCGCGCCTCCTCATACTTGCCATCGCGATCGAGCGCCTCCGCCTCAATGAGCATGGCCGCGGCCGGCGAGGCCTCTGCCGAGCTGCGATCGGCCTCGTTCGGACGGACGGTCGGTCGGCCTGACGAGCCTTCCGGGATCGTGGCGTCGGGGAACGGCACGGGAAACTGTGGTGCAGGCCCCGGAGTCGATGGCTTAGGGGTTGGGGATGGACCCGGCACGGGGGACGGACGCGGCGACGGTGCACCCGGCCCAAAGGGATTCAACTCATCCGCAAATGGATCGTCGTCTGCGGCCGCTGCAGGCTGACGGGCCACCGCGGGCCCAAGCACGCATGGCATAGCGACGAGCGCGAGCCCACACACCGCCATCAAGCGGAGGGTGCTGGGGATTGGCGGCTGGAATCGGGAAAAGGTCATGGCGTGGCTACAAAAATAGTTCGTCGCTTCACCTATCGGGCAATTCTACCCCATGTGCCGAGCCGGGACGCCCGTTCTCCTCCCAACCGATCGACACCGAACCGACCCGGAGGATCGTGACGATTGTAATTGCCGCAGTCGGGCGACGCCTGGGCCATCATGCGGGGGCTTCCAAGAGACCACCAATCCGTTCCTCGATCCCCGATCGAATCTGGCCGGCAAACATGGTCACCATTCCGGGAAGCTCGAGCTGGATCACGAGCGCCGCGGGCTCGACATCAATGTCGGCATGGATGTCCATTCCCAACACAACGACATCGACAGCCATTCGGTCCTCCGTCTCCCAGGTGGCCTCGAGGCTGCTCACCTTGTCGGCATAGTCTCGTCGGGCACGATCGACAGCGGCATTCAGCCGACGACGAACTTCGACCTTCTCCAGCCCGTGTGGCACCCGCACCTCCAGCGACTTCACGAAATCGATTCTCCTTCCAGGATGTGAGCGCGGGCGCGACCCTCCCGCCTCACAAGTTTACCAACGGAAAAAACCCTTGTCCGATCGATCTCACCGAGCCGTCCATCCGAGCACACAGCTGACCGAACGCCGGCAATATTCCCGCCGAGTTCAAACGCCAGCAGCACCTCAGCCGACGTGAGTTTTCCAGCGAGCGCGATGGCAAGACCCGCTTTCCGGGCTTGTGCCGTCCACATCGCCACATCGGCCTGTGAGGCAACTCCAAAGAGGCCCGGGCCGGCCTTGTCGAATGTGTCTACGAGCACGGTCCGTGCCCCGGCCGCGGCGGCAGCCGCGATGATCGCGTCCGGCGGTGGTGACAACGCAGCCCTCCAGTCGGCGTACGCCACGGCAACCGCTTCAAGGCTATCGGGTATGAGTTTCACGACCTGACGGAAGGCTTTTGACCACGCCAGCGTATCGAGGAGGCCAGCCGGGCCCGCCTTCACCGCAATGAGACGCGTTGCTTGACCCGCAGCCGCGATCACATCGGCGACGTGCGCCGCGATCACGGCCGGTCCATCGGTGAGCTCTCCACACGCCAGGGTGACCGCGGCACGACCTGCTACGGCTATGATCGCCTCCGCTGATACGTCGGCCAACGCTCGCCCCAGCGGACCATGCCGTGGCTCCTTGATATCAATAACAGACACGCCTGTGATATCGGTGACAGACACGCCTGCTTCGGCGACGATCTCCGCCTCCGCTGCATCCCGCACGCTCACAAGCAGACCACGTCGCCATTCGGTCACCGCCGTCCTACCGTGCTCGCAGATCATGAGTCGCCTCCCGTGGTCACCGCGCGCTTCGCCTCGAGGAGCCTCGCGGCCACCGCGCGCACCGTCTCGATGGAAAGTGGCTCACACCACCGGCCGTCGATCACGATATGACCTTCCTCCCACGTGCCCCAGGGCCTGAAGGTGGTGCGACGGTGCCACGGCGTTGCCCGTTCAGCGAGCCGCACGACGAGCGTACCCACGCGAAACTTCGCCGCATCGGCCTCCTCGCCGGGCCGAAGAATCGGGTCTGACCCTCGGAAGATGCACTCCACGACTTCGAGCGGCACCCGTTCCACGACGCCCGGCGCGGGCCGCACTTCGAGAAACGAGCCGGCGCGCGTAAGCCGCGGCCGCGACACGACCCAGGCCGCGACGACTGCATTGGCCAGCAGGAGCGCCGACACGCCGAGAACCCCGCCTAGGATCCACGCAGAGAGCCCACTTGCCACCGCGGCTCCGCTTGCCGCAGCCGCCACGATCGTCACGATCACGATCGCCACCACACCGGGCCTTCGATTGCCCCGGAGCCACACCTCGCGTCGTGCAGAGACCGCTTCGAGCGTCACCTACGTCACTCCGCTTTCGTCAAACGCCCGTCTGGAATACATTTTTGCGGCCGCGAATAATCGTGAGCCGCCGTCGGCCACCCGCCACACCTCGTCGCCCGCCAGGACGCCATGCACGATCTTCCTTCCCACCACGATGCGGCCGGCACCGCCGGATCCGCTGCGTCGGTCCCCACGCTCATCGGCATCGGCCTGGCCCTCGTGGCCTACCTCGCTGCCGCTGCCGCAGGCTTGCCACAGCATGGTCGTGATTTGCTCGTCCAGACACAAGCGGCCAGCCATGCCAGCCATGCCAGCCATGATTCGCACGACGCCGGGCACGCCGACGATGCCCATGCGGCGGCCGGCCACCACGCGGCCGGACCGGCCCCGCCGCTCTATACGGTGCTTCCTTTCGTGGTCCTTCTTGGAGTGATTGCCGCCTTGCCGCTCGTACCGAGCCTCGCCCACTGGTGGGAACACAACTCGAGCAAGCTTCTCGTCGCATCGCTCCTGGCATGCATCACGCTTGCCTACTACACCTTCTTCCATGGCCATGCGGTCGAACTGCACTTCCCGGCCCACGACGTCGTGGCGGCAGCCGAATCGGGCCCATCCTGGCCCACCGTGACAGCGGTGCTCGTCAACGCCGTCTGCGCCGAATACATCCCGTTTATTCTGTTGCTGTTCGCCCTCTACACCATCACCGGTGGCGTGCGGATCGAAGGCGACCTTGCAGCGACACCGACGGTCAATGCAGCCTTCATCGGCATCGGAGCGCTTGCCGCGAGCTTCATCGGTACGACCGGTGCGGCGATGCTCCTCATTCGCCCGCTCCTCGAGACCAACAAGCAGCGTCGGCATGTCGTCCATACCGCGGTGTTCTTTATCTTCCTCGTCTGCAACTGCGGTGGCTGCCTCCTGCCGATCGGCGATCCGCCGCTCTTCCTTGGCTATCTCCAGGGCGTGGATTTCCTGTGGACCCTTTCGCTCTGGAAGGAATGGCTTTTCGTGAACGCGACGGTGCTCGCGATCTATTGGCTGTGGGACACCCTTGTCGCCTACCCCCGAGAGAGCAGCCGCGATACGGCCCACGACCGATCGACCGCAAGGAGAATCGTGGTTTCGGGGCTATGGCCAAACGCCCTTCTCATGGCCGGCGTGATCGCGGCGGTAGCACTGCTCGATCCATCGAAGTCGATCCCTGGCACGTCGTGGCACCCGTGGATCTACCTTCGGGAGGTCACGCTGCTGGGCCTCGTGGGCCTTTCCCTTCTCCTCGGATCGGCAGATGTTCGCCGTCGCAATGGCTTCACCTACTTCGCGATCCTCGAAGTGGCCGCGCTCTTCGTTGGCATCTTCATCTGCATGCAGCCAGCGCTGGCGCTTCTGAACGAGCGGGGAGCCGATCTCGGGATCAACTCACCTATGGGGTTCTTCTGGGTGACCGGTGGGTTGTCGAGCGTGCTCGATAACGCTCCGACGTATCTCGTGTTCTTCCAGACCGCGCGAGCCTTGCCCGCCGGTGAGGAGATGATGGCGGGCGTGGAGGTGGGCCGGCTTGCGGGCATCAGCCTTGGGGCCGTCTTCCTCGGGGCAATGACCTACATCGGGAACGGCCCAAACTTCATGGTCAAGGCAATTGCCGAGCAGTCGGGCGTGCGGATGCCGAGTTTCTTTGGCTACGTGTTGTACAGTGGCTGCGTTCTCCTGCCCGTCTTCGCCCTGGCGTCATTCTTGTTCCTGTAGTTGCTTCGTCCTATCACCGCGTTCCTGTCATTCTTGTTTCTGCCATTCCCAGTCGGCTGTCCGTGAGCAAGTCATCCAAAGCACGCGGTCCTTTCGAGGTCATCGCCACTGATTCGTGTTTCCGCGACCTCACGGAGAGGCTTGGCGATGCGTCGTTCGTGGCCTTTGATACGGAGTTTGTCTCGGAGCACACCTACCGCAGCCAACTCTGCCTGCTTCAGGTCGCGGCGCCAGGCATTCTCGCGGTGATCGACACACTGGCGGTTCGCGAGATCGAGCCGTTCTGGCGGCTCCTGACGGAACCCGGCCGAAAGACGATCGTTCATGCGGGACGCGAGGAGATGGGCTTCATTCTTCACGCGATTGGCGACCGCCCCGCCGATCTTTTTGATGTGCAAGTCGCTGCGGGGCTCGTGGATCACGACTATCCAGCGGGATATGCCGCGATCGTCCGGCGTTTCCTTGGGGGCGAGGCCTCGAAGGGGGAGACCCGCACCGACTGGCGGAAGCGGCCGCTCACCGACGCCCAGCTTGCCTACGCGGTGGACGATGTGCGGCACCTCGAGGAGCTCTGGACGAAGCTCGACGCCAAGCTCGCCGCGCTCGGACGCACGGCTTGGATGGCCGAAGAGATGACGACGTGGCAGAACGATGTCGAGGAGTCGTTTGTGCGGAAGCGGTGGCGTAGGGTGGCGGGGCTGAGCGGTCTGTCGCGGCGCGAGCTCGCGATTGCCCGTGAGCTTTGGCACTGGCGGGATTCCGTGGCCGCCGAACGGGATATGCCGCCAAAGCGGGTGCTGCGAGACGACCTCATCGTCGAACTCTGCAAACGAAAAACCGCCAACGAGCAGCAGATCGGCGCCGTGCGGGGCATGCAACGCTCCGACCTGCGGTACATCATGAAGGGACTCACGGCAGCCGTTGAACGAGGGCTCGAGTGCCCGGAGGACGAGCTTCCGGGTGGCGAAAAACACCGGGCGCCGCCATCGCAACTGGCCATGCTCGGTCAGTTTCTGGCCACTGCCATCGCGGGAGTCTGCCGGCAAATGAGCCTGGCCCCGGCCCTTGTTGGCACATCCTCCGACATGCGGGATTTGCTCGCGTGGAAGCTCGGCTACGGCGACCCTGACCGTCGGCCGCTCTTGGCATCGGGCTGGCGAACGAAGGTAGTGGGTGACCTCGTGGACGATCTCCTGGCCGGCCGCGCGTCGCTCCGAATTGGCGACATCCGCGCCGCCGACCCGCTTGTGATCGACCGCCACACGCCGTAAAAAACCCCGGGCACAAACCCGGCCGAGAGGAAACAGAATCCGGCGGGTGTTGAGGTAGCCAGATCACCTGACATGCCGGTACGCTTCCGACATGAAATGCTTCAACTCCCTAGTCCGTCGGTGTGGCCCGGCGATCGGCATCGGGCTCATTTTCTTCATGTCGATCGGCCTCGCGGGCACCGACGCCCGCGACGAGCGTGATCCACTCGCTCCTGAAAACCCGCTTCTCGAGCTGGCGACGATGGAGTATCGGCCCATCGCTCCCGTAACCGGTCCGCTGCGGCTGGCGGGTTCCTCAACGCTCGAACAGGCCGCTGCCTTCTGGGCCGATGGCTTCATGAAGGTTCATCCGAAGGCCGTGGTGACGATCGACCGCACAAGCACCGACGGCGGGTGGCAGGCGCTTGTCGAAGGAAAGGCAGATGTGGCGCTGCTGAGCCGCGCGATTACCGACGACGAAATCGCTGCCGCGTCCAAGAATGGCCGTAGGCCCATGGTCATCGCCGTGGGCTTCGATCGCCTTGTGTGGATTGTCAATGACAAGAACCCGGTGGCGGAACTCCCTTGGAATCCTGAGACGGGCATTCTTCCTGCTGGCGCTGCCCGAGACAGGATTCGCTGGTCGGCCTGGACGAACGCGGCCGATCAGGCGGCTGTGCCAGTGACGGTTCACGGATCGGAAAAGGGTTCGGGCACACGTCGCTACCTTGAGCGACTCATCGGGGGCGAAGCAGGATGGCCCGGCGACATCACGAGCCATGATTCGATCACGAAGGTGGCCGAGGCTATTGCTGCGGATCGCGGTGGGCTTGGCCTCGTGGGCACGGCTGTTGCGGGCCGACCAGGACTGCGTCAGCTCCCGCTCACGATCGAGCCTGGCGTGGTTGGTGATGTTCCAGGATCAGAGCGAACGCCTGACTTCCGCCCGCTCTATGTTGCTGTCGTTCCGCCCGTCGAAGGCGACTGGCCGCCGGCGCTCCGCGAACTTGTCGCCTACATCCTGAGCTTTCCGGGCCAACTCGACATGGCCAAGGATGCCCTTGTGCCGCTGTCTCGCGGCGAAATCCATGCCCAAAAGGAACGGCTCGGCTGGCCGATAGAGCGATGAACATTGCCACCTTGCAACGAAGCGTTTTGCATCCGTGCGTTGTGCTGGCGTGCATCATCATCGCCGGGGGTGTTGCCACCGCTGACGACATTCGAACACGGGACGACGCGGCATGGGGGGCACCGGCGGCGCAGGGAACCCAGATGTCATACCTCAGTCCCGTACCGCATCGCCCTGGTGCCTACCGTCTCGGTATCAACGTCCAGAACACACCCGTCGGTGTGCAGGTCGTGGAAGTGGGGCCGTCGTCGGTGGCACGGGCGGCGGGCCTCGAGGCGGGCGACACGATCGTGACGGTGGCTGGCTATCAAGTTGGATTTGTGGGCGAGCGACTCTTTGACCTCGGCGACGAGATCGCAAGGCGTATTGACCCGTCAGAAAGCGTTTCGCTCCTTGTTCGCAGCGCTCGTACGGGTGCCCTCGCGAACCTACCGGTGCGGTTTCGCGCGGCCTCACGGGCCGTGTCGGGCCGGATTCTCTCCGATGGCCGCACCCGGTTGCCAGCGTCGGGCGTGATCGTTGTGCGGTTGCTCGATGTCACCTACCCGCAGTGGCAGGACGTGACGGTCGCTCAGACCCAGCTTCCCGCCGCCGAGTTTCCGATGAGCTACCGCCTCGAACTCCCGTCCCTGACCCCGGGCCACCGATTCGCGGTCGATGCTCGCGGGGAGCACGGCGGACGGATCGTGATGCAGAGCGGCCGGCCGACCCCGCTTGCATCCGTGGACCGTGATCAGCAGGTCGACCTGGTTCTCACGGCCGCCGCATCGCCTGCGAATACGATCCCCACTGGCAGTTCCGCGGGAACAGGCGGCCTTGTCAGTATGAATGCCGGTCAGAGCCCATCGCTCCAGCCTCGCGACCAGATCGACCAGTGGATCCGCAGCTATCTTGGCCGTGCTCCCAGGGCCTTCGAGACTGAGGTGTGGCAGGCGGAGCTCATGCGAGGCCGGTCGCTCGCAAGCGTGCAGGCAGGAATTCTGAGTAGCTCCGAGCTCTTCGAGCGAGCCAACCGAAGCCCAGACCTGTACGTCACCGAGGTCTATCGTCTCCTGACTGGCACGCAGCCCACGCCCGCACAGTTTGCTGACCTGCGGGCGCGGTATGAAAGAGCGCTCGGGGTTCGCCTGCAATTTGTCGAGGGGCTTCTTCAGCCATCGCGGTAGGAATGACCGCCCGTTTCGGCCGTCAGCCGACCGCTTCCATACCACGTTTGCGGCCAGTGGCATTCGTGGTGACACTCGTGATCGGTCCGGGGGAGCTCATGGCTCCCCGCCCCCGTTCCGGTGCCGATTGACGCCGCCTCCCGAAACTTGTGACGTTCGCCTGCCTCCCGGCGGCCTGCCGATGACGGCGTTCGAGGAGCACATGCTCGTCGATGACCGGCCGTCGCATCCGATGGTGATCGTCGCGCGGCTTGATTTTGTTGGACCGGCCCCTGTGCCAGCGCTTGCCGCGGCCTTCGATAGGGTGATTCGCAGCGAGCCTCTCTTGACCGCTCGCGTCGTCCGGCCCCGCTTCCGACGGCCGCGTTGGCTCCCTGGCCCGATGCCCGTCCTTCACACTTCGAAGCTGGCAAGCCAGCCTCTCCCTGGCGATGCTCCCCTGCGGCGGCTCGATCCACAGCACGGTCCCATGATACGGGCCGACGTGATCGAACACCCAGATGGCTGGTCAATCGTGCTCGCCGTCCACCACGCGGCCTGTGACGGCCTCGGCCTCGTCGGCTTCATCGAACGCTGGCTCCTCACGGCAACAGGCCAGGAGAGCCGACGGCCCCGGCAAGCCGATGGTGTGCTCGCATGCCTCCGGGGCCGGGGCCGGGTGGCGGGATCATGGCGGTCATTTCTCACGATGCTGCCTGGGCTCCGCGTGGGCCTGTCTGGCGTACGGCAATTCATCGCGCGGCGCGTGGTAGGCCTTGGTGGCCGAGGCGAGGCGACACCATCGACCGCTTCAACGCCAGGGCAGCCAGAGTGGAGGCCAGAGATTCTTGTTGCCGACATTGAGGCTGCGACGTATGCGGAGATCGAGGCTCGGGCCAAGGCCAACGGCGTCATGGTCAACGACATCCTCGCCGCGGCGTTCATCGCCGCGATTGCCGACGCTGCCGATGGGGCCGGTGATCCGGCGACGGGCGATGGGTGGGTCCGTCTGAGCGTGCCCACGAGCCTGCGGACGAAGAGCGACTATCTCCTCCCAGCAGCAAACCGCGTGAGCATGGTGTTCCTCGACCGGCAGCGGGAGCAGTGCCTTGATTCCCGTGGGTTGGTCGCGGGAATCCACGATGAAATGGAGCTTATTCGCGTTCACGCCCTGGGACACATCCTGCCGATGAGCCTTGAAGTTGGGCGACTGGCACCGGGTGGCCTGGCCCGCACGGCGAAGAACACGAAGCCACAGGCGACCGCCGTGCTCTCGAATCTCGGCCGATGTTTCCACAGGTCTCGGCTCGCCGATGACGATGGAACGATTCGAGTCTGTGAAAGCCACCTGAAGGGCTGGTGGATCGTGCCCCCCGTGCGGCCCGGCACGCCGCTGGCCGTGGCGACCCATGAAACGACTGGGGTTCGTACGATCGCTGCCCATATCGACGCGCTGACGTTTCCGACCGCCGCAGCCGCCGTGACCCTCGCACGATTCGCCGAACGGCTACGCGACTATGCCAGGTTGTCACCTCCGACCGTTCCTCCCTCGCCGGAGATGATGGCGTCATGAGTCTCACCGAGACGCAAATCGCGTGGATACTGACAGGCGTCGTAGGGGGATTGATCGTTCCCCAGGTGGCTCTCACAGCGTGGTTTGTGCGGATGGTCCTCAGCCGCACAGCGGCATCGCGGCAGCAAGACCGTGAGGCGGCTGCGTCGGTGCCAACGGAAGTCGTCCTCTGCCTGCGAGGCTGTGATGCCACGCTTGGCGACGTGTTCGCTGCGCTCGCCCGTCAAAGTCACCGCGACTGGCGGCTTCAGGTGATTGTTGATTCCATTCAAGACCCGGCATGGGAGGCTGCTCACGATGCCGTCCGCACGCTCGAGGGCCGACGGGCAGCCTGGCGGGAGGCGACGATCGAGCCACTCGCCGTCCGCCCGGTCACCGGATCGCTCAAGTGCGCGTCGCTCAGGCAGGCTTTTGGGTCGCTCGATGCACGCACCCGCGTCGTCGCGCTCATCGATGCCGATTCCGTCGTGCGGGAAGAGTGGCTTGTCACACTTGTCGATGAATGCACACAGCCAGGGGTGGGGGCCGTGTCAGGCAATCGTTGGTACGATCCCACCTGCGACTCTCTGACCGGCACGATCCGCATGTTGTGGAACGCGGGGGCGATCGTGCAGATGGCAGCATTCGGAATCCCCTGGGGGGGCTCACTCGCCGTGCGACGGGAAGCGCTCGATGCGATCGGCTGGCCTGACATCATCCGCACGACGCTCTGCGAGGATACGGCCCTCGCGGCGCCGCTGGCCCGCGAAGGCTGGCAGCACCGATTCGTGCCGGCGCTGGTGGCCGTGGACGAAGATGACGATGTGGCCCTTCGCCCGCTCACTCGCTGGATTGCTCGGCAGCTCCTGACCGCGCGGTTGCACCACCCGTCATGGCCCCTGGTAGCGATGCACGGCGTGGCAACATCATTGGCCCTCGGCGTCACCATCGCCTTCTGTGGTGTGGCACTATGGCGAGGCTCCTGGATGGCGGCGGTGATTGCGGCCGGCGCCGTGATCGCCTACGAGGGAGCCTCCGCGGTGTTGTTCCTGGCTATCGCATCCGCAGTCCGCCATGCGGTCATCACCGCCGGGGGGCGAGTTCGGCCGGTGCATCTCGGGCGAATCCTCTGCCGCACGGCCCTCATTCCCATGACGCAGGTCGTCTATGCCGTGGCCACGGTAGTGGCCCTCACGACCCGCTCGATCGAATGGCGCGGCATCATCTACGACGTCGTCACGATCGCGGGTCGGAACGCGGTTCAAATCCGCTCGTCAGGCCAGCCGGCCGATCAAGACACCGCTCGCGCCGGTGATGCCGTCGCTGGGTAGCCCCCGAGTTGATGGGCCAAGGGCGATCCTGCCGTCGCTGCCGTTCGCTCGCGCGCGTGGACCGCGGCCACGAGCTCATCGACGGTGAACGTGTAGGAGGGGAGCCTGCGATCCAGACCGCGTTCCAGGCACGCGGATGCAGTGGTATCGCGTCGAATCGTCCAGCTTCCACCACCGGCGCCCACCACCTCGATCCCAATCGTGGCCGGGGGGCTCGCAGCAGCTCCACCTGCCACCCCACGGGCCAGGGCCAACAACTCACCAGGCTCGAGGCTCTCGAGAATGTCAGAAGCCCATGTTTCGATGACCGGGCCACGGTGCCGTCGTTTGCCCCACCGGTCGGCATCGCCATAGGCAAGGAAGCGATGGAGCATCGGCTCATCGATGATCGGGCATGGCAGGTCAGGAGCCAATTTCGCAAGCGTGGTCGTTTCGAACACCGGATCGGTCTGTTCGTAGGGTTCGTAGAGCGACTTCCCGCCGTAGGCAGCCGACTCGATGTCATTGAGGTCAGACGGCTTTCGCGGCCCACAGAACTCAACGCCACCGGAATTGAGATAGCTGCTCGTGAAATCGATGAGCTGGCGGATCGTGATGGGATTCTCGGGGGCGAGGTGAATTGTGCGGCCTCGCGTTTTCGGCATGCCCATGAGCCGCACCATAGCTTCTGCGACCCAGTCGACAGGAATGAAATTCCGCTGCTCGTCGCCCGTCATGGCCAGGCGGAGCGACACTTTGCGAAAACCTGTTTCGTCTGCCGGCAGTCTCCGCACGATCACCGTCATGAGTTGGAGCATCGCCATCATGCCGTGGTAGGTGCTCGTGGCACCGGTGCGTGAGTCACCGACGATCACGGCAGGGCGGAAAAACGTTGGGCGATCGAGGAAGCTCGCGGAGCGAACGAGCGACTCTGCTTCAAACTTGCTGGCCTCGTAGTCGTTGCGAAACCCATGACTACCAGTCGCGGGCGCTTCCGGAATCGGCCCGGGGGCCAGGCCGCAGACGTAGGCCGTGGAGACATGGTGAAATTCGCTGATGCCTGTGCGAGCAGCGAGGTCGAGCAGGTTTCGCGTGCCCCCGACGTTGGTCCGCCACGGCTCGGCGTCCCTGTCTTTTCCAATGAACTCGAGCGACGCTGCGTTGTGCAGGATCGAGTCGCACGCCAGCCGCACCCATTCGACTTCGGCATCCGCGAGGCCGCATGAGGGACTTGTCAGATCCCCTTCGATGACAACCGGGCGAGGCAGGCGCCGCCCGAATGTCTCCTCCTCCCTGGCCAGGATCGCTTCGATCCGCTCCCGGCCACTCGCCTTTGACGTGGGCCGAACAAGCACGGCAAGCTGCCTCCCCTCATCAAGGAGTCGGGCCATGAGCTGGCCGCCGAGGAGACCCGAAACACCTGTCACGAAGAGGTGGGACATTCCCTTATTCCACGAGGAAAGATAGCGAGGACTGCGAAAATGCAGAATCCTCACAATATAGACATGACGAACCGTAGTTTCCGAGCCATAGGGTGTCAATAACCGAGGCCAGTCCCGTAAGGCTCCGAGAATCGCGTCTTTCGAGCAGGATCGCCACGATCGTCAGCCCCTGCCTTGGCTCGTTGGGCCAAGTCAACGCAATCGACAAACTCCCCGCAGCAGCGGCACCCGCGGCACGGCCCGAGCGGGCGTGCATTCACCGCGGCACAATCGTGCTGGATGGTGCGCCGTCTCGCTCGATCTCCGTGACCTGCACCGAAACCTCCATGCCGCTGAAGGCGTCGGCCGGCCCGTCCCAAGAGCCCGCGAGCGGCATCGCCTTCTCCTGCTCGCGGGCCACAGCAACCGACACATGCTCGATGCCGACGAGCTTGTTATTCGTGGGGTCGTAGCCCCGCCAGCCTGCGCCAGGGAGGTAGATCTCGGTCCATGCGTGGGTAGCGCCGTGCTGGCCTTCCTCCATCTGGATGTACCCGGTGACAAAGCGGGCTGCGAACCCCCAATGCCGTGCCGCCTCCATCATGAGCACGGCATAGTCGCGACAGGAGCCTGTGCCCTTTGCGAGCGTGTCGCACGGCCGCTGCACGCCATGATCGTCACGGGAGGCATAGCTCAAGCTCTCAAAGATTTGAGTGTTGAGCTGCTTGAGAAGATTGGCTGTATCGACAAGCTGGCCTGGCTTGTAAAGATCGAGCAGCCAGCGTTGCACCATTGGACCGTCATGGGGGTAGCTTGGCAGCCGATACGGAATGATCTCCACCTGCTCATCGGAGTCGTACTGAAATGGGTACGACTCCGCGAGTGGATCGATGAGCCACGGAATCGGAGCCTCGTAGCGAAGATCGACATCAGCCTCGCCAAAAATTGTCAGCTCGTTAGACGGTTCCAGAAACGTAATGAGTGCGATGGAATTCCCATAGATGTCTCGCACCCAGCGAAGGGCATGAGCAGGCGCGATCTCGATCCGACCGCGGACAATGTGGACATCGTGGCCTTCGCGAGGTCGCATCATCGCGCGATGCTGCCCAAAACGCACAGGTTCCTTGTAGCGGTAGGTCGTGCGATGCGTGATGCGAATACGTTTCATACTGGCCCTCGTGCTTCCGCGTGTCTGTCTGCGTTAGACTCAGTGTCATACGCGCACGAACACATGTGCTCGCTCGATGATCCCTCGGGAGGATTGCTCATGCTCCGAAGAACGCTCATCCTGGCAGCCGCGACGCTGGTCGGCCAGGCCCACGCCGCAGACGCCGACCGGCCGAATGTCATCGTCATCATGGCTGACGATATGGGCTATACCGATCTCGGCTGTTTCGGCGGAGAGATCGCGACGCCCGCCATCGATGCCCTCGCCGCAAAGGGCCTTCGGTTCACCCAGTTCTACAACACGTCCCGCTGCTGCCCGACCAGGGCGAGCCTGTTGACGGGGCTCTATTCGCATCAGGCCGGAATCGGCGACATGGTCAACGATCACGGGCATGACGCCTATCGAGGCGACCTGAACGACCGGTGTGTGACGGTTGCCGAGGCAGTTCACCCGGCTGGCTATCGAACCTTCATGGCCGGCAAGTGGCATGTCACGAAGCAAGTCGGCGAGGCCGGCCCGAAGGACAACTGGCCACTTCAGCGAGGCTTCGACCGGTTCTACGGCACAATCTCCGGGGCCGGAAACTTTTTTGATCCTCAATCGCTTGTCCGAGACAACACGTTGATCTCACCCTTCAATGATCCCGAGTATGAGCCTGAGACTTACTACTACACGCACGCCATCAGCGACCATGCGGTTCGTTTTGTACGTGAGCATGCCGAGACGAAGGAAACAACACCCTTTTTGATGTACGTCGCGTACACATCGCCACACTGGCCCATGCACGCTCTGCCGGAGGACATCGCGAAGTACAACGGGAAATACGACGACGGATATGAGACCGTGCGAAAAGCTCGGCTGAAGCGGGCGATCGAAGCCGGCGTGGTGCCCAAGGATCAGTCCCTCTCACCAACGGTGGGTGACTGGGCCGCCGTGCCGGACAAGGAATGGGAATCAGCCGGCATGGAGGTCTATGCCGCGATGATCGATTCGATGGATCAAGGGATCGGACGTCTTGTTGACGAACTCAAGCGGACCGGACAATTCGAGAACACCCTGATTCTCTTTCTGCAAGACAACGGTGGCTGTCACGAGGGCATTGGCCGCACGGCAAAGAAAGGTCACCCCGATGGGCCGCGCCCAGAGCAGCCGACCTTCCCGCCGGTCAGTCCAAAGGCTGTTCTCGAGCGAAACTTTTTTCCTGCCCAAACGCGTGAGGGCTTTCCGATGCGGATGGGTCCGCATGTGATGCCAGGGCCCGGCGACACCTACCTCGGCTACGGCCGCAACTGGGCGAACGTGTCGAACACGCCCTTTCGTGAGTACAAGCATTGGGTGCATGAAGGGGGTATCAGCACACCGCTGATCGTCTCTTGGCCTGCGGGCATCGATTCTCGTCATGACGGCACGGTCGTTCACGATGTCAGTCATGTGATTGATCTGATGGCAACGGTGGTCGATGTCACCGGAGCGAGGTACCCAAACCACGTCAACGGCGTGGGCATCCACCCAAGGGAAGGCGTGAGCCTCCGGCCGATCTTCTCGGGGCAACCGATCGAACGTTCAGTCCCGCTGTTCTGGGAACACGAAGGCAACAAGGCCATTCGGGCTGGGAAATGGAAGCTGGTGGCCAAGCACGGCAACCCATGGGAGCTCTATGACCTCTCCGTGGACCGTGCCGAGCTTCATGACCTCGCGAGCGAGAAGCCCAAAACGGCCGAAGCGCTCGCCCACCAGTGGCAAGCGTGGGCTGATCGTGT
This sequence comes from Pirellulales bacterium, assembly GCA_041746715.1. GTDB lineage: Bacteria > Planctomycetota > Planctomycetia > Pirellulales > UBA1268 > QWPN01. The sequence continues at coordinate 20,912 of JBGTGN010000186.1, forward strand.
GGGCGTGCTGCCCTACCCTGTGACATCCCCGCGGCCCAAGAAGAAACCGACCACGCCCCCCCAGACAGGGCGTTCGCCGAGGACGACATCATGAGCTCGTTGGGATATGTTCTCGCGTTTCTTGCGGCGGTTCTGTGGGGTCTGACCTATTGCCTCGATGAGAAGGTGCTTGAGAGCCTGTCCGTTCCCAAGCTCTACCTGCTGCATTCTGTCTGTGGAGTCGTGGTTGCCGGGACGATTCTTCTGTGCCAGGGCCACTCACTCGGGAGCCTGCTCCATGTTGATCGGGCGACCGTCAGCCTTCCGCTGGTCGCCGTGACCCTTGTCACAGCCACCGCGGCCGCGTTCGCAATTCTGGGGTCGATCCAGCTCTTGGGAGCAGGCACATCGGCGGTTCTCGAAATTTCCTATCCGCTCTTCGTGGCCATCTTCTCTGTCTTGCTTTTCAACGGCCAGCTCGGACTTCCTGTCGTCATTGGCGGCATCTTCATCTTTATCGGGTCGGCCATCATCGTCCTTGCATAAGAGGACGGTCTATCGGAGCGACGAGAGCCCGGCCTCGGCACGAAGCCGATTGAGCGAGGTCCAGGCGGAGGGGCAGCGCTTGAAGAGTTTGAGAAGTTGCGTTGGCGTCACGCCTAGGACGGCCGCGACTCGTGGCATGTCGAAGCGATGGGTGTGCAACTGGTCGAGCGCCTCGGCGATCATGGAGGGAAAATCGTCGTGCCCCGCAGATACGACGACGAGCTGGCCACGAAGCCGCGACTTCCAGCGATCGGAGGGCCCAGGGCCTGCTGCCGTGCGATGCTTAAGCGCCAGGGCGAGCCGAAGCCGAGCGAGGGCCACGCTTCGGTTCTCGGCCTGGCTTCGCCGCTCAGAGGCTTCCGCCGAGATACCGGTCGGCCGGTGCACGAGGATGACGGCCGTCTCGGTTTTGTTCCGGTGCTGGCCCCCAGGCCCGGATCGCCGTGTTCGCGTTTCCGTGCACAAAGCGAGCAGTGCGGCGGCCTCGAGACTGGCCGGATGCTCCGCGAATCCTTGTGGCACGCTGGCACCCTTTTCCGGGAAAGGCTTGGCTCCGCAAAGGAGGCCCGAAAAGGACAACCGTGCTTAGCAGCAGCCCGCGTCGCCGACTTTACATTTCTCGGGGGCGAGGCACGCAGTGTGCTTCGTTCCGAGGTAGAAGAGCAGGCCAGCCGGCGTGACCTCCACGCCACCAATGGGGTACTGAGAAATCACCCCCTCTTCGTATTCGACTTCCAGCGGGAGATCATCGGACTGCAGGAGCGGCTTGGCCACCCGCATGATGGCCGCCAGTTTCGTGGTCTCGAGTCGGTGGTCCACGTCGTTGGCGACCCAAACCTGAAGCACGCATGCCTGCATCGACCGCACGGTACCCCCACAGTCGATGAAGTCTTTCTGCACTCGGCCCACTTCGGTGATGTGGTAGTGCGCCGGCACAAAGGACTTGTCCGGCAGCATCCAGTGCATTTTTTCGCCAGGATGGCCGTCGAGGATGGTCCGAAACTCGTCAACGGTCATGAACTGATCCTCATGCGAACCAAACCCTGTTCCCGACCTCGGCCACAGAGCGCTCGAACGCGTGAAAAAAGCGGAGGGCACGGGATTCGAACCCGCAACCGATTACTCGGCATCTGATTTCGAGTCCGCTGAAAATCCGGCTTCCATCGGGGAACACGGTAGTAGTGTGCCCGAGGATGTGCCGGCGGTCCAGTCTGACCCCGCCCTTGTGACGGTGTGCGAAGCGTGGCCCACGCTCCCGCTGGCCGTGCGAGCCGGCATCCTTGCGATGGTCGAAGCGAGCCGTGGCGCCATGGAGCGTTGAGGAGAGCGTGTGCCACTTGGCTCACCTTGGGCCGCGCGAATCGGTTAGGATGTCCCGAAAATAGGCGAAAAAGGTGCTGCGATGGCTCTGGACAATCCACCGGAGTGGTGGAACTTTGAACTGGAGTTGAGTCCGCACGTAGAAGATCGGATGATTGATCGGGGCTTTTCTGAAGCCGATTTGCGGATCATGATGGAAGGTGCAGACGGTATTCGGGTTGGTTCCAGGGTCGGCAGATGGGTGATCGAAACGCACCATCTGGGCGATGCCTGGGAAGTTGTGGTTGAGCCAGACGAACGTGATCGGGTGATTGTCGTGATCACCGCATACAAGGTGACGCCATGGTGAAACGAATCTCGCTCAAGGTGACGTACCGTCGTGGTTTGCCGATTGCGGCTTATGTGCAGTTGCCTCGGCAGTCGGGCGACCGGGTGGTGACGACCCACAAAGTCGATGACGCGATCATGATTGATCGTGCTGCGGATGGGCGTGCGATCGGTATCGAGATCATCGATCCCTCGCAATGCGGCCCGGATCGCCTGATGGACCTGCTGCGATCGCTCGGGCAGCCCAACATTGATCGCGACGAGTTTCGGCCGCTCGCCGCGGCTTGAACGCCGGTGGGCCTTTGGCATTTTTGGGGCTCGCGGCCACCAGAACCGAACCCCGGTAGGCCCCCAATCCTCGCGATCCTTCACATTCATATCCCCTCCTGGAGTTTTCAGGGGGGTTGGGTGTCATGCCCCGCTGTTCGTGCGCGAGAAACGATCCACGACGTTCGCCCCCGGTTCGCAAGGAAGGCAGTGGCCTCCGGCCCGGGCGGCACGACTCCAGCTCGTGATGGGCGGCTTCCGTCGTGCCGCGAAGACAGCAAGAAGGAGGCCGGGCATCCATGCCCTCCGATTCTCCGAGCAGCGGCTAGCCCTCGATGCTGTTCTCTGCGGGGGGCTCATCAGGGTGAAGGGGGCTCGTCTCCGCATCCGGCATCGCCTCGCCCCCCTCCCCCTCGCCGCCCCCCGCGGTGCGGCATTCGCCGCGCCCCCGGCTTCCCCCTTCCCCATAGCGGAATCAAGGGCATCCCCGCCGCTGTGGGCCGCATCGTGCGGCTGATCGAGCCGTCGGTTCCCGCCGGCGTCAAGGCATCCTGCCATATGTATTGCGGCGGCCTCCTGCCGCCGCTGGTAGCACTCGCTCACGCTTTTGGCGATCATCAATCTCATGCCTCTTGCGACACCGCGTCCCGAGAAGTCTGTCTTACCACTGTCCGTCGAAAGACTTTTTCTTGGAGTGCCCCCGTGAAGCGTTATCTCATCATCAGCGCCGCCGTGGCCGTGTTTTGTGCCGCCACCGGCTTTGCCATCGCCCACGCTCGGGCACCGCGGCTGCAAGGGTCCGAGCCCTACACCCCCACAAAGCTGGAATGGCTCGCCGTCGAACTCAACGGCAACTATCGCCACGAAAACCCACTCTCCTCCTACCATATCTTTTTTGACACGTTCCCGAATGAGGATGCCATCGTGATCGTCGCCATTCACAACCCTGATGTTGACCGACGCTCCATGAATTCCAGGATCGCACAATGCCGCGCCGCTGTCACCAGAATGGCCAAGCGGTACGGCTGGGATTGGGTCCAGATTCGCGAGGATGTGAGGCAGACCAAATAGCCGGGCCACGCATCCCGCCGGTTGCACGCGATGGCCAGCGTTCTATCCCCGCGGCCCGTACGCCGTTCGCTCGTCGCACCGTCGCGTATTGATGAATCAGTTTTCCTCTTGCGCTTCAACCGGCCGCCGGTACCCGTCCAGCAAGAGCATCACGACATCTACCGCGGCAAGCCGATTGGCCCTGAACACCTTGAAGTTCCACGCCTGCGGTTCGGCCGGCGCCCGGATCGGCATCGGGTCGTATTCGTTCCGCACCCGCTGCAACTCCCGCTTCCCAAGCCATTCCCCGTCCCTCGATCCTCCGACGCACAGATACCGCATGGTGCTACCCCTCTGGCCGATAAAGTTGATCCCTCAACCTTTCGCTGCCACCCCATCACAATCAACCTCGGGCCCAGCGGTCACCATGACGCTTGCAGCCCTAGGGACTCGCGGCGGCGGATTTCTTGGAGCAACCGTCACTTTTCCGCCCCAACTCCCTGCACGCGGAAGCTGCCGCCCATTCACCAAAGTGTCCGGTTAGCGTATTCTGCCGCCGATGGCCTCGTCGTGCGCGTTCCGCCGTCCCGTTTTATTGCAAGGGGTCGGCATCGTGCCGACCCTCTCATCGCGTTGCCCTCCCTAGACAAGCCGTCCATACCGGCAATAGTGGGGTCGCCCTTCGGGAGCGATCAATTCATGACTTCCGAGGATGCAATGTGTCGCGCGAAAGACGCTCCCATCGCTTGGAATGCGTTGACATCCCCGTGGATGGATGTCCTCACTGCTAACGGCGAGGCAAGCAAGATCTCCCCATTGGAAGCCCTCTCCACGGCCCGAAGCATCCATCGCATCACCAGCGCCAACCCATTGGATGTCTTCGCGGCCCATAGGTTTCTGGTGACCGTCGTGTATTGGGTCGCTGGCGATGTTCTCGCGGTGACTCAGTGCCGGGAATCCATGTTGCACGGAGAAGTGCCCCGCCACCTCATGGGCTCACTGACGGATCTCAGCGGTCACTTCAACCTTTTCGACGACAAGGCCCCGTTCCTTCAGGATCCTTCCGTCGCCGAGGCCAAACGAAGTTCCGCCGCTTATCTATTTGCGGAAATGGCTTCAGGCACCAACGTAGCCCACTTCCACCATGGGCGCGATGACGCCTCCCGGCTTTGTCTTCGTTGTGCGACGCAGGGTCTGCTGCGAGTGGTTCCATGGATGCAATCCGGAGGCGCTGGACTTTCTCCAGCCATTCACGGCGCGCCGCCAATCATGCCTTTGGCGATTGGCGACACGCTCTGCGAAACACTCGGCCTCAACCTCATCCCCATCGACGCGCCTTTTGGAAAGCCGCAGTGGACTGGGCAGTTCCGGCCGACTTCGTCCCAGGTGCCGCTACTGGAGGGCCTGACATGGAATGCTCGTCGGATTCACCTTCTCGAACCGAGCAAACCGGCACGGTGCAGCCGCTGTGGCGACACGTCGCAGCCAACCGTCGGCCCCGTTGTTTTTGAGAAGAACGATGCATGCAAAAAAGACCCCAAGCGGACTTGGCGTGACCCTTCCGCGTTTTACTCGATGAAGAACGGCTCGCTGTTTGCCACGGTGAAATCTGGCAAAGAGTCGATCGCAGCGGCCGGAGACGACATCCGCAACCTTTTTGAGCGCAAGTTCGGCAAGAAAATCGAGCCAGCGCCTTCGTCACTGGTTGTGGAGGCCAATCCTGATCACAAGCGTTGGTATGTGACCGTGCCGTGTACGAATCCAGCGAACAACAAGAGTTTCGACCACCGCGCCGTGTGGATCGACAGTTTTGAAGCCCCGCAGCCACCCCAGGAACCATGCTGGCCGAAAGACGTGCCCATCCGTGTGGGTTCACGCGAGTTTCGATGCAAGCCGGTCAAGCCTTCACGGGGAGCATTGGCGCTCGTTGCCGCCGCTGCGTCCTTGACCTCCGCTGACTGGGCTGTACTTGGTGGGGCTAGGTCGATGGAGGATGATCCGGCGGCATTCGACGTGTTCACCGGTATCTACTGGCCGCTGCGAACCAAGCATGCCTCGCTCCCGTGTCGGTCGGCCACCTGGCTGGCGCTCAAGCTCATGGCTGCCGCCGGGAAGCTTCGGCCGCCAGGGGAACGCGCCCCCGATCGACTATTCCGACCATGGACCGAGATCGAACTGCACCAGCCAAAGTCAGCCAGCGGCGATCGTTACCCGCTGTCGATTCCATCCGGCGATCGTCTGGAGACGACCTTGCGTAGCATCATCGGCCGCCACTGCATGTCCTCATCGCCAGCCCCAATCGATTGGCCTGGCACATGCCAATTTCTCGATGTCGCACTTTCCTAGGAGCACCCCATGTTCGTGCAAATTCACATCCTCCAGAGCATCCCGCCCGGCAACCTCAACCGTGACGAATCAGGACAGCCCAAGAAGTGCTTGTTCGGTGGCGTCACTCGCGGTCGGATCAGTAGCCAGTGCCTGAAGCGAAACATTCGCACGTCTTCCTATTTCCAGGATGCGTTCGGTGAGGCCCTTGGAAAACGCACGAAGTACCTTCCGGTCCTCGTGACTAAGGCCTTGGAGCAGCGCGGCGGTGTTCCGCCCGAAGAGTTTGAGGGCATCAAGGCAGGGCTTGCCGCACAGTTCAAGAAGGAGGCCAAGGACGAAGCGATCGGTGACGACACCGAGCAAGGCGTCGCACAGGGCGACGGGTTGACGCCACAGCTCGTTTTCTTCAGTCCGCCCTTTGCTGGCAAGATTGCCGATCTGTTGTTGGAGTTCCGAGAATCGAATCTTGAGGCGTACAACGCCTTCATCGGCAAGAAGTCCAAACTGCCCAAGGAGGCGGCGAAAAAGGCAATCGCTGAATTCGTTCGTACCGCTTACGACGCCCGAGAGTCGGTATCGATCGACGTGGGCCTGTTTGGCCGCATGACGACGAGCGACCTGGTGAAAGACGTTGAAGCCGCATGCCAGGTGGCCCACGCGATCAGCACCCACGAAGCGTTGATCGAGAGCGACTACTTCACGGCCATGGACGATCTCAAAGAGTCTTTTGCCAAGACGCAGACCGAGGCCAAGGGCGCGGGGTTTCTCGGGCGAGGTGACACTGAGACATTCTTCACGTCGGGCGTCTTTTACAAGTACTTCAACATCGACGGCAGGGCCCTGTTGGGGAATGTCCAAAACCTCCCCGCCGCCCAGTTCGGTCGGGCGATTGGCGTGATGGTGGAGGCGGCGGCCCTTGCCGGTCCGACCGGAAAGCAGAACTCTTTTGCAGCCCACTCCGCGCCTGACTTAATCCTTGTGGAGATTTCCGAGCGGCGACAGCCGATGAGCTACGCCAATGCGTTTTTGAGGCCCGTGCAGGGTGAAGATCTCATGCGGGAATCGGTGGTCGCCTTGAGCGATTACTGCGGATCTGTCGCGTCAGCCTTTGCACCGGCGGGCACCCGACGATTCCTGCTCGCGGTCGGCAGTGCCAAAGACGTGTCGCTTGACCTGGAGGCGGAGCGGGTCGAAACGCTTCCGCAGCTTGTAGGGGCGGTGGAGGAAGCGGTGAGGCCGTCGCTTCAGAGTGCATGACAAACACTCTATTTCTCCGGCTATCCGGTCCCATGCAAGCCTGGGGCACGGAGTCCCGACTCCAGCTTCGGCGTACGGATGCCTACCCAAGCAAGTCGGGCGTTCTTGGAATGATCCTGTGCGCCCAGGGCGTAGCAAGAGACGATGCCCCACGGGCGCTCGATTCCCTCGTGAACCTTGAAATGGCCGTGCGGCTGGACAGGCCAGGGATCAGGGATTGGGACTATCACACGGTGGGGGCAGGAATCGGCGTTCGGAAAGCAGAAGGTGGCGTGAAGTTCACTGCTTCCACCAAGGAACCCGAAACCCTATTGTCTCGAAGGCAGTATCTCTTCGACGCTTCGTTCCTCGTCGCCTTGCAAGGCGATAGCGCTGCGATCGCCCGAGTGTCGGACGCGTTTCGCGACCCCTTCTGGCCGGTCTTCCTCGGCCGAAAGTGTTGCGTTCCCTCAGAGCCCGTATTCGATGGGACCGGCAGTTTTTCCGACCTTCGATCAGCCTTGTCGGCTCGGCCATACTTCTCAAACCACGCTGCCACGGGACGAGTGTCGCTGAAGGCCGTGATCGAGCATCCGCCGGTCTCGAAACCTCCTGCCGGCGCATTCCTCGTCTATGACGTCCCGCGAACACTCCAGAATCCGAGCCATGGGCCGCGATTGGTCGTGACCGAGGATGTAGAAGCGTCGGTTATCCCGATTTCAGCGCCGATTCACGCCAGGGGCCGTCGCTCGGTGGACTATACGAGCCCCCAGTGGAAAGAAATTCGCCGCAAGCGGCTGGACTTCGATCACGGTCTCTGCGTGTTCTGCAAGGCACCTGCCCAAGACGTACACCATGTGACCTACGAGCGAGTCGGGAATGAAGGAGTCGAAGACCTTCGTTCGCTTTGCAAGATCTGCCACGACGCGGTGACGCAATTGGAGTACGGGCGAGACCTTCAGATGCACAGAATCGATCCGTCCGACAGTTCCCAGCGTGAACTGATTCTTCGACAGGTCCAGAAGCTGGTGTCGGGAAGACGATTGGGGCGGCGGCGGGCGATCTTGGAGTCGTCTCGGGCTTCCCTTTACTTTGATGATGCTCCCGGGCGGAGGCACGAATAGATGTTCCTGTCGCAGCTCCTGGTCAACATGGGCGACGATCCCGACAAACCGCGTCCTGGTTTGGAGTGGCTCAAACAGACATACCGCGTCCATCAGCGAATCTGGATGGCCTTTCCTGACGTTCAGCGACGAGAAGCCGATCCGTTCTTTCTGGGCGAATGGACCACCGAGCCTGGTCCGAAACCGAAACGAGACTCCGCTGGATTCTTATTTCGTATCGAGCCGGATCGCCCGACCCGGATTCTGGTGCAATCCGTTGCCAGGCCGGATTGGAACTATGCGTTTCAGAACGCCCGCTATCTGTTGAAAGACGACCCCGCGATTCGAGAGTTCGACCCGAGCGTCGAATCCGGCCAAGCCTTTCGTTTTCGACTCACGATGCTGATGGTGAAGCGGCGGTCAAAAAGACGGCGACAGGAAGACCCGAAGGCTCCGCTGGAATCGCCCATCCGGTGCCTTGTGGGGAATGCACCCGATCCCGAGTTCACCGCGTGGCGGACACGGCTGAAGGAAATCGGCGAAAAGCATGGCTTCGAGTTGGGGCCCTTTCGAGTGCAGCCCGAGCGGAGCTTGCGAATGAAAGACAAAACCGTCAGATTCAATGCCGCCATATTTGACGGAGTGCTGACATGCACTGACCCTGCAAGGCTGAAAGCGGCCGTCATCAACGGTATCGGGCGAGGAAAGGCGTTCGGCATGGGGCTTTTCTCACTGGCAGCCCTGAAGTGATCTTTGACAATTGAACACAAAATCGTCTCTTCACGATTTGCCGCGATTCGATGACAAGCTGACGTACCTCTACGTCGAGCATGCCGTCATCGAGCAGCGGGATACTGCCATCGCGATATGCCGAGCCGATGGAACGACAACCCACGTTCCCGCTGCGGCATTGGCAGTCCTGCTGCTCGGGCCCGGCACGTCACTCACCCATGCGGCGATGCGAACGCTGGCCGACAGCAACTGCCAAGCCCTGTGGGTAGGAGAACACGGTGTTCGGTTCTATGCCCATGGCCTCGGCGGCGCCCGGTCGAGCCGCAACCTGCTTCGGCAGGCTCAGTTGGTTGCGAATGAATCGACGAGGCTGCAAGTCGTCGTGCGCATGTATTGCATGCGTTTTGATGACCAGCCGTCGCCGGATGTGACACTTCAACAACTTCGTGGCAAGGAAGGAGTGAGGGTACGGGAGTCCTACGCCAAGGCTGCGAAGGAAGCGGGCGTGGAGTGGAAAGGTCGGAACTACAGTCGTGGAGTTTGGAATGCCGCCGACCCGATCAACCGGGCACTGTCTGCCGCGAACGCGTGCCTCTACGGTCTATGTCATGCGGCTATTCTCTCGGCTGGATACTCTCCCGCGTTGGGGTTCATCCACACGGGTAAGCAGTTGTCGTTCGTGTACGACGTCGCTGATCTCTACAAAGCCAGCGTCGTTATCCCGGTAGCATTCCGCGAGGCCGCGATGGGAACCGAAGCGGTGGAGGCACGCGTTCGGCGGTCGTGTCGTGACATGTTTCGGTCCGAGCGGCTGATTGAGCGCATCCTGCCGGACATCGCGAAGGTTCTCGCAATTTCCGGTGACACCGATTACGGCGCAGACCCAACGGCAGACGTCTATGCGGGCGACGAGGCTAAGCCATCTGACTGGTGGCAACCGGAAAACCTGTCTCTAAATACGCCAATAGGCAAGATCCTTGAGGCAGCCGTCAAACACCCCATTTGAGGCGAGGCATGATCGTACTTGTCGTCTCCAAGGCCAAGCCCTCACTTCGAGGCCGCCTGACGCGTTGGATGCTTCAGTTGAAGGCGGGCGTGTATGTGGGCACCCTGTCGGCGCGTGTCCGTGAGCAGCTATGGCGGGCCACCTGCGACTCTCTGAGCGGAGGCTGGGCGATTCTCCTTTTTGCTGCAAAACGCGAGCAGGGGTTTGAAATCCGGGTCCACGGGCAGCCACCTGTCGAGTTTGAAGACTTCGAGGGCCTTTGGTTGGCAAAATCCGTTTCCAGAGCGTAGTTTTTCAGTGTCTTCCCCGTACACACGGGGGTGAACCG
>JBGTGN010000187.1:0-10106 GCA_041746715.1 Pirellulales bacterium
GCGGCTGGTGGTGCCCCAGCGGCGGGTGCCCCTGCGCCGCCGCGAGCCGCGAGTGCCTGGAGATCGACGCCCGCCTCCATGAGCGTCTCGGCCACGGCCTGCATCACCTCGCGGTCGGTCGCATGCTCACGGCTGATGTGATTCAGAAGCCGCATCGCATCGGCCTCATCACCCCGCTGCATCCGCGTGCGCAACTCCATCACATCGAGCGAGCCGTCGTTTGCCTTGAGATCACGGGCAATCGGCCGCATGGCCGCGATGAGCTCAAGCCGACGCACGCTCGACTCCGCACGCTCGAGCTCGAAGCCCATGGCCTCCCATCGGTCTTCCGGTGTCGCGTCGGGTCGCGCGACAAGCTCGGCGGCAGCTCGCTCGGCGGCCAGCTCAAAACCAGCGTCCATTGCTGTCACGAGCACACCGCGAAGCTGATCCATCGAGAGCGCCCCGAAATTGAGGCGGTGCCACCGCATCGGCGGGACACCACCAAGCGGCTCGGTGCTTTCGACCCGCGCGAGCTCAGGCAGCCCGAGGGCGCTCCGGATCCGCGTCCATGCGGTGACCACATCCCGTCGCCGAGATGCCGCCTCGCCTTCGAGCACCAGCGCGGCGACCCGGCGGTGGCCCTCGGCGTCGGCCATCGCCTGCCGCGGTGTCTTGCCAAGGAGCTCAGGCAGTGCCGTATCGGGCCAGAGCTTCACGAGCCGGTCGTCTACAAGCGCCCGCTGGGCCGCGAGCACCGTGTCGAAGAGGGCCGGTTCGCCGGGGGCGGGAGCGGGGGGCTGCCCTGTAGGAAGCGTCGCCTTGAACTGACTCCCGAGAAGCCATGTGGTGGGGGTGACGCCCGGCATGCCCTCCATGTCGTGCGCAGGCTCAAACGCACATCCGAGCACCGCCTCGACCACGGGCACCGAGGCCTCGACATCGGGCTTGAGCCCCTGGACCACGGCCTCCGGCTCGCGGTCGGTCTGCCGTCCGAAGATCAGAAACGACGCCAAGAGCCGCGGCGAATCGCCTTCGCCCGCCGCATACACCCGCCAGGCCGATCGCGGCGGTGCAGCGTTTCGCGACACCCATTGCGAGCGATCAAAACTCGCAGGCTCGCACTGCGGATCGTGCCGAAGCTTGTCTTCAAGGAGCTCGAGGGCCGTGATGCCCTCTTCACCAGCAGGCACCGCGAGCGGCGCGATCCGGCTGGCGAATCGCACGAGTGGCGACCGCTCGGGGTTGGCCTCGGTCTCGAGCGCGATGGCGCGGCCAGTCGCCTCGATCGCATCATCGGCCACGGTGCTCGGGAGATTCGCAAAGGCGAGCCATGCCTCGGAGGCCTCGACCGGCTTCGCGAGCATCTCGCAGAGGACGGCGATATTCGTGTGGACTGCAGGGCACGCCGCGGCCACGCCCCGGAGACTCCGAAATCCGGTGAGCGCCTTGGTAAGCCGCCAGGCCTGGGCATGGCCGAGGGCGACATCAAAATCGGGACGCCATGATTCATCGCTCGCGACTGGCTCGAGCGGCATCCGGGTTCGCAGCCACGGCGGAATTCCGGACGCCGCTACGACCGCCGCGAGCATCCGTCGTTCTTCGTCGCTGCCGAAGCCGCTGTCGGCAAGCCATTCCACGAGCGCCTGCCCGAAGCCGGAGTGGTGCGTGTCGGCCGCGAAGTGAACGAGCATGCCGGCGATCTTGGCGAGCTCCGGCGTCACGCTCTGCATGCCTTCCTGACGAGCTGCGACGGTCGCCACCTCTCGAGCCTTGTCGAAGAGGGTCGCAGCCTCTTGGACGCGGCCGGCGATGGCTTCGGTGACCGCCATCTGACCGAGGGCCAGCGGGTTTTCGGGGTGTGCCTCGAGGAACGCCCGGCTCGTCGCGGCCGCCTCGGCGTATTGCTTCGTGGCGAGTTCGAGCTTCACCTTCGTGGCCAGAAGGCAGGCGCGGCCCGGATGCTTCTCGGCGACCCGCTTGACCTGATCGAGGGCCGCAGAAATCTGCTCTCCCTCGATGAGCTTCTGGACCTGCTCGAGATCGCTCACGAGGTCAGCACAGCAGAACTTGATTTTTTTACCGGTGCCGCCGGGACAGGGAGCGTAGGTGTCGATGGCCATGCGTGAATCGGTCTCGGGGGCTTTTGGGACTGTGAGGGCTTTTGGGGAGGGACGATCACAAACCGTCGGCGTGAAAAAGGACCGTCGGCGTGAAAACTGGGTAATGTACCACTTCGGGCCGTCCCCACGCGCCACCCGAAATCGACCTCGCCATGCAGCAGCCTCGCATCATCGTTGTTGACCCGGCCGGCCCCGTGGGCCTGCCCTACGACCGCCTTCTCGCCCGGCTCCAGCCGCTCGAAATTCGGATCGAACCGTCGCTCGACCAGGCTCTCGACTCGATCGCACGCGACTCGTGGGATCTCGGCGTGATCACGGCGCGGCACGGCCTCTCGGCCACCGACGCCCACCGGGCTGTCCGCTCCGCCGACCCGCAATTGCCGCTGGTCGTTCTCGACCCCGCGCCCACGGTCGAGGCCGCGCGAACGTGCCTCACAGCCGGCTCGAGTGACTACCTCGCCCTCGCCCTCGCCGAAACCGATCTCGAAGACGCGCTCGCGAGGCTTCTCACCGGCTCGCGGCGGCAGGCCGCGGAGGCGGTGCTGCGGCGTGCCGTGGAGCGGCCGTATTCCTTCGCCGGCTTCCTCGGCGAGAGCCCGCCGATGCGGGAGGTCTACTCGATGATCGAACGAGTTGCCCCGAGCTCGGTCGATGTGCTCATCACCGGCGAGACGGGAACGGGCAAAGAGCTTGTGGCCCGCGCGATCCACAATCAGAGCCGTCGTTCCGCGGGGCCGTTTGTGCCGGTGGACTGCGGCGCGATCCCCGACGCCCTTCTCGAAAGCGAGCTCTTTGGTCACGAGCGGGGCGCCTTCACCGGGGCCGACGCCCGTCGCATCGGGCTGGTGGAGTTTGCCGACGGTGGCACGCTCTTCCTTGACGAGGTGGGCGAGCTCCCGCTGCCGCTTCAGGCCAAGCTGCTGCGCGTGCTTCAGGAACGGCGGGTTCGTCGCGTGGGGGCCCGTCAGGAAACACCGGTGGACGTGCGGGTGGTTGCTGCCACATCGCGGCCCGTCGATCAGATGGTGGCCGACGGCACGTTTCGGCGGGATCTCTACTATCGGATCAACGTCGTGCGGATCGACCTGCCGCCGCTGCGAGCGCGGGGCGACGACATCGGCCTTTTGGCAGAACACTTTGCGAACCGTGCCGCCCAGGAAATGGGGCGTCCGGTGGGCGGCCTGTCGACCGACGTCTACCAGATTCTGAAGGTCTACGAGTGGCCGGGGAATGTTCGCGAGCTGCAAAACGTCGTGCGTCGCGCCGTGGCCCTTGCCCGGTCGCCCATCGCTGGCATCGACGACCTCCCCGACGACGTGGTCGCCGCTGCCGGCCGCGGAACCCCCGCCGCCACGAGCCCCGCCGGCTTCTTCGCGAAGCGTGCGGAGCACGTCGCGCGTTTCGAGAAGCAGTTTTTGAGTGACCTTCTCACGCGGCATGGAGGCGATGTCTCCGCCGCCGCCCGCGAGGCGACTCTCCCCCGCGGCACGCTCTATCGATTGATGAAGGGCCACGCCCTCGACGCGGCTACGTTCCGAAGCGGATCGGGCTGAAGCCACCATCGCTTCGCCGACGCGGTCACCGAGGAGACGGTGCGAGGCGGGCGTGGGCTTCGAGGATGAGTGCCTCGGTTTCGTCCCAGCCGATGCAGCCATCGGTGATCGAAACGCCATACGCGAGCTTCGATCGATCGGCCACGACGGGCTGGGCGCCCGCATGGATATTGCTCTCGAGCATCATCCCCACGATCGATGCATCCCCAGCGCGGCGCTGTTCGAGCACGTCTCGCCACACGGCTGCCTGGCGGGTGTGGTCTTTCCCAGAGTTGGCGTGGCTGCAATCAACGATGATCCGCGGCGGAAGCCCCGCGGCCTCGAGCTTCGTGCGGGCCTCGAGCATCACCTCGGCCGCGTAGTTGCTCCCGGAGCGGCCGCCCCGCAGCATGAGCACGCCCCACGGATTCCCCATCGTCGAGACAACACACGTGCCGCCATCGTTGTCGATGCCGAGGAATGAATGGGGAGTCTTCGCGGCCTGCATCGCATCGACTGCTGCCTGGAGCGAGCCGTCGGTCGAGTTCTTGAAGCCCACTGGCATCGAGAGGCCGCTGGCCATCTGACGGTGTGTGGGGCTCTCCGTGGTGCGGGCCCCGATGGCGCCAAGCACGATCGTGTCGGCGATGTATTGCGGCGTGATCGGCTCCAGGAATTCCGTCGCCGTGGGCAGCCCCATGCTCGCAATCTCGATCAAGAGCCCGCGACCAAGCCTTAAGCCCGTGGCCACATCGAAGGTGCCGTCGAGATGGGGATCGTTGATGAGCCCCTTCCAGCCAACGGTCGTTCGCGGCTTCTCGAAATAGACCCGCATGATCACGAGCACGCGGTCGCTCACGCGCTCTGCCAGCTTCGTGAGCCGGGCGGCATAGTCGCGGGCGGCGTCGAGGTCGTGGATTGAGCACGGGCCCACGATCGCCATGAGGCGGGCGTCTTCGCCGGCAAGCACCCGCTCGACTTCGCGACGGCCAGCCACGATCGTGGCCGTGGCCTCAGGGGTCAGCGGAAGAAGGTTGCACAGCCTGGTCGGCGGCACAAGCGGCTCGAGGCTGCGGATGCGAAGGTTGCCCGTAGGCGGAGCGGCCGGAGGAGCGACTGGATTCATACATGGACTCTACCCGATGGATTCCGCCCGGACAGGCGCGGCGATTGACCGCCCGCGCGGCCGCTGGTTCAATCCAATTCCGGAGTGATTCCGGGCCGGCAGCGGGCAACCCGCCACGCAGCACGGCCGCTCGAAATGAGGAGGTTTCGTGGCACCGGCGGACGGGAAGGAGCTCAGACGCGTGACCAAGCATGTCTTTGTGACCGGCGGCGTGGTCAGCTCGCTCGGCAAGGGGCTCACGAGTGCCTCGATCGGCATGCTTCTCGAATCCCGCGGCCTGCGGGTGCGGATGCAGAAGCTCGATCCCTACATCAACGTCGATCCGGGCACGATGAGCCCGTATCAGCACGGCGAGGTGTATGTGCTCGACGACGGGAGCGAGACCGATCTCGACCTCGGCCACTACGAGCGATTTACCTCCACGCCGCTCACGCGGAAGTGCAACTACACGACCGGTCAGATTTACCTCTCGGTGATCACAAAGGAGCGACGGGGCGAGTTTCTTGGCAAGACCGTGCAGGTGAGTCCGCACATCACCAACGAGATCAAAGACATGGTGCTCCAACTCGCTGACGACGAGACAGACATCGTCATGACCGAGATCGGTGGCACGGTGGGCGATATCGAGAGCCTCCCGTTTCTCGAGGCGATCCGGCAGATTCCGCTCGAGATCGGCCGCGAGAATTGCATGTTCATCCACCTCACGCTCGTGCCCTACCTCAAGGCGGCCGGCGAGTTGAAGACAAAACCGACACAACACTCCGTCGGCATCATGCGGCAGATCGGCATCCAGCCCGACGTGCTTGTGTGTCGCACGGAGCGAGCCCTCGAGCCGGCCGACAAGGAGAAGATCGCGCTCTTTTGCAACGTGCCGCGAGAGGCCGTCATCGAAGAACGCGACAAGGATTTCTCGATCTACGAGGTGCCGCTCTCGCTCCAGGCCAATCGCATCGACGACATCGTGCTGCGGCGATTCGGCATGACGGCCCCGCCGGCCGACCTCGACGCCTGGCACGATATCCTCCATCGGCTCCGCAACCCGGCGCACGAGGTGTCGATCGCGCTGGTCGGCAAGTACGCCGAGCACCGCGACGCCTACAAGAGCATCTACGAAGCCCTCGACCACGGCGGCATCGCCCATCGCACACAGGTGCGGGTGCAGGCGATCAAGAGCGAAGACATCGAACGGGAAGGTGCCGAGCGACTCCTCGCCGGATTCGACGGGCTCATCGTGCCAGGTGGTTTTGGCGAACGTGGCATCGAGGGGAAGGTCGAGGCGGTTCGGTTTGCACGCGAGCGAGGCCTTCCGTTTCTCGGCATCTGCCTCGGCATGCAGTGCGCCGTGATCGACTTTGCCCGGCATGTGGCCGGCCTCGACGACGCCCACTCGACCGAGTTTGCCCGCGACACGCCGCACCCTGTCATCTGCCTCATGGAGGAGCAGCACGGCGTGGAGCAAAAGGGGGGCACCATGCGGCTCGGCGCCCAGCCATGCGTGCTCGCCGACGGCACCCGCAGTGCCGCGGCGTATGGCCACGAACGCACGAACACCCGGATTTGGGAACGCCACCGGCACCGCTACGAGTTCAACCCGCGGTATCGCGAACGGCTCGAAGCGGCCGGGCTCGTGATCGCCGGTACGAACCCCGACAGCACGCTCGTGGAGATCGTGGAGCTGGCCGATCATCCCTGGTTTGTGGCGGTGCAGTTTCACCCTGAGTTCAAGAGCAAGCCCACCGCCGCCCATCCGCTCTTCGCGAGCCTCGTAGCCGCCGCCGTCGAGCGGCACGCCGGCAGCGCCTGGGTCACCGAAGCCTGAGAAGGGCAGCGAGCCCCGATTTCTTCGCTGTTTTCTGGCGTCAAAGCCGCCCTTGAACGCTTGCGGCGGGGCCTCTACCTTCCCGCCGTCAATCCCCGACGGCCCCGAAGGTCTCCGGTTCATGCATTATTTTCTCCGCGCCCTGCGGGAAGCGGCCAAGAGTTGGCCCATCCTGGCTGCGGCCATGCTCTGCTCGGCCAGCGTCGCAGCCCTCTGGGGCGCCAATATCGCCGCGCTTTTCCCGATCATCGAGGTGACGCTCAAGGGCGAGTCGCTCCACAATTGGAACGAGAATCGCCTCGAGGCCGCTGAAACAAAGCTCGAGGAAGGCCGTGCCGAGCAGGCGAAACTCGAGGAGCGGATGGCCGGCGGAGGGCTCGCGGGAAAGGAGCTCCTTCAGGTGCGGCACCGGCTCGACACGCTGAAGATATCACTGGCCACCGAAAACGCCGTGGCCCATTCGGCCCGCAAGCTCGGCCCCTGGCTTGATCGACTTCTCCCGCGCGACCCGTTTCAGACGGTGCTCGTGGTGGTGGCCTTCGTGGTCATCAGCACGTTCGTTAAGCATGGATTTCTGCTCGCGAGCACGATGCTCGTGGCCTACGTGGCGCTGAGCATCAGCCGGGCGATTCGCATCAAGGTGTTTGAAAAAGCGCTCGAGCTCGACCGGGCCCAATTCATGCATCACGGCTCGGCTGGCTTCATGGCCCAGGTGACAGCGACGAGCGAGATGCTCTCCAGCGGCATCATGAGCTTCTATGGTGGGGCCATCACCGAACCGTTCAAGATCATCGCCTGCCTCGGCTGCGCGCTGGTGGTGTCGTGGCGGCTCACGCTCGCCTGCCTCGTGCTCGCGCCGGTCGTCGGCTTCCTCATGGTGTGGCTCAACCGGCGGATGCGGTCGGTGTCGCAAAACGTGCTCTCGCAGTCGAAGGGCTATCACCATGTGCTCCTCGAGGCGCTCAACAATGTGTTGACGGTGCAGGCCTACACGATGGAGCCCTTCGAGAAACAGCGGTTCCGCGACTGCACGGGTGACATGCTCCGCGTCGGCATGCGGCATTCCTTCTACCGGGCGCTTGCCAATCCCATCACCGAGGTGCTCGGTATCGGCATGGTGGCCACCTCGATCGCCGTGGGCGCGTGGCTTGTCATCAACCAAGAGACAAAGATTTTCGGGATCACGATGACCGATCAGCCGATGACCGTGCCCGGCATCATGCTCTTCTTCGGGTTTCTCATCGGAGCCAGCGACCCGGTGCGGAAGCTCTCGGGCGTGATCACCGGCCTCAATATGGGCATGGTCGGAGCCCAGGGTATTTATCCGCTCCTCGACACAAAGTCGCGGCTCGTCGAGGCGTCCCAGACGAAGCGGCTGCCCTCGCCCCACAAGGAAATTCGCCTCGAGAATGTCTCCTTCAGCTACGACGGCATCGACACCGTGCTCAAGGACGTGAATCTCACGATCCCTTTCGGCGAGCGGGTCGCGATCGTGGGCCCCAATGGTGGTGGCAAGAGCACACTCATCAACGTCATCTGTCGGTTCTACGATCCGACCGCTGGTCGGGTCTTGCTCGATGACGTGCCGCTCACGGAGCTGTCGCTCCACGACCTCCGGCGGCGGATCGCGATGGTCACGCAGCAGACAGAGCTCTTCAACGAGACGATCCACTACAACATCAAGTATGGCCGGTGGGATGCCACCGACGAGGAGGTCGAGGAGGCCGCCCGCAAGGCTCACGCCCATGAGTTCGTGTCGGAGTTTCCTGAGGGCTACAAGACGATGGTCGGTCCCAACGGGTTTCGGCTCTCGGGGGGGCAGCGGCAGCGGATTGCCTTGGCGCGAGCGTTTCTCCGGGACGCCGAGATTCTCGTGCTCGACGAGGCCACCAGCCAGATCGACATTGAGAGCGAACGGCTCATCCACGAGGCCCTCTCTCGCTACGTCGCGAACCGGACGGTGATCATGATTACCCACCGGGCGAGCACGCTCGCCCTGGCCGACGCGATTCTCGAGGTCGAGCATGGGAACGTGGTGAAACGGCCGGCCCCACGGGCCCAGGCGGCGTGAGCGGGTGTAGCCGCTATCCGCTTCTCGTTACACTCGGGTCGCTATGCCCAAGCTCCAGGCCTGTCCTCACTGTTTCCAGCCCGTTGACGGCGACCTTGAGGTCTGCCTGGTGTGCCAGGGCCTGCTCGCGAAGGGAGACGACGAGAAGCGGTGGCGGATCCCGTGCCCGAACGGCCATCTCTTCACGGCGCCCGACTCGTGGATCGGGCGAGCGATGATCTGCCCGAAGTGCAATGAGCCCTTCACCCTCCAACTCACGGATAGCCTCGAGAAGCGCGAGGAGCGGCGACTGCGGCAGGAAGCGGCCGATGCCAAGCTCGCCAATGCCTGGCTCACCCGCGCCATCTGGGCGCTGATCGTCACCGTGGCCTTCATCGCGTCGCTCGTGATCTTCAGCCAGGCTCGGTAGGGCGCTGATTTCACGCTCGCCGCGAGAGCGCATCCGGCCTCTGTGTGGCGACGGCGCTGCAAACCAGGGAGGGTAGGCGAGGGGGTCGGCGAACGCTCGAGGAGCCTTGGAGATTTCCCTCGTGCGGCCATGGATCGCTCCAGGAGGTGACGGGAAATATCCCGGCGACGAGACTTTTGCCGCCCCCGAGCCGGCGATACCGCACTCCCAGAAGCACACTACCCCAGCCGATCGTTCCATCGCTTCGCGTCCCTCGGCTCGTACGCGACCGGCTCAAAGGTATCGCGGACGACCTGCCGAATGGCACGAAGATCAACCGTGCCGTTTGTGGCGAGGAGTTGCACGAGGAGGTTGCCGATGGCCGTGGCCTCGACTGGCCCGGCAATGACAGGCCTGTTCGTCGCGTCGGCCACCATCTGGCAGAGCAGCGAGTTCTTGACGCCTCCGCCCACGATGTGGATGCGGCTCACCTTGCGGCCAAGCAGGCCGTCGAGCTCACCGAGCGTGCGACGAATGGCAGCGGCCACGCTCTCGAGCGCGGCCCGCACCGTGGCCGCAGTCGAGACAGGCTCGGGCTCACCGGTCGCGCGGGCAAGGTCGCGAATAGCCGCGGGCATGTCAGGCGGCGCGACGAGCGACGGATGATTCGGGTCGATGAGGGTGACCAGCGGTGACGCCTCAGCGGCAAGCGCCGTGAGCTGGTCCCAGGCCCATTCCTTGCCGGCCCGCTGCCATGCGGCGCGGCACTGCTGCACGAGCCAAAGACCGCAGACATTCTTGAGCAGCCGGGTGGTGCCTCCCACACCGGCTTCGTTCGTGAAATTGTGGGCGAGGCATTCCGGCGTGACGAGCGGGCTACTGAGCTCCGCGCCCACGAGTGCCCAGGTGCCAAGGCTCACATAGCACCAATCGGGTCGGGCCGCCGGGGGCTCAGAAGCCACGACAGAACGAGGGTCAGGCCGGCGAAACCGGTCGACAGGATGAGCATGATGAGAATAGGGAGATATTCGCGAACCAAGGAATCCTCCGGGCCGGGCCGGGCCGGTG
>JBGTGN010000188.1:0-50254 GCA_041746715.1 Pirellulales bacterium
TATTGCTGCCCAATACAATTCCGAGTCGTCGCTTGGCTTGGTCGTGCCTTTGTTTGAGCTCTTATCGACGTTCGATCTGGAGTAGCGTTTGCATGGGCAGTGGAATCGCGAGGGCGGTGGACTCCCGCAGCCCCGCACGCCGCACCGGCAGCCTGAGCAGTACACCCGCCGCCGCCCTGAGCGAACACCGTTCTCCAAGAGTCTGGAACACCTCGTGCGGTCCAGTGCCCGGCCCGCCTTCTCAGTCGAACGCCTCGCGGTCATCGAGGGCCGTGACGGGAAGCCCGACCGAGTCTACTACACGCTCGCCCGTCACAAGCGCGGTCAGTGGATCGGTCGAGGTCGCACCCAGAAGTCAACCACTCCAGACGAGCAGGCCGTCGTCAACCTTTTACCGACCGACCTCCTGGGCAAAACTCCTCGCGAAGATCGCCGAGGCGTTTCCACTGGTGTGCCCCGTGTGCGGCGGCGACATCCGCCTCATCGCCTTCATTATCGATCCCGGGCCCATCCGCAGAATCCTCGCCTACGCCGCAGCCCGCGGGAAAGAGCAGGCGGCCGGTGAGGGGGCCGACCAGAGGGACGGCACTCCGAAGAGGGCTCCATCGGCAAGCCCCGTGGCGGCCGAGGCATGCGTCCGTCCGCAAACACCCGTCTGATCAGGCCGTCTTGCGGCGACGGCGGACGATGCCGAGGCCGAGGAGACCACCTGCGGCGACGATGGCAAGCGTGGTCGGCTCGGGGACAACGACCGTCAACACGCCGGTGGACTCGGTGAACTCATAGACCTGACCATTCTCGGAACGACTCCAGACGCCAGCGGTTTCGCTGAAGGCGCCCACTGTGCTACGAACACTGAACGTGCTGCCGTACGTCTCGGTGAGGTTGTCGACGTCAACGAGGTTCCACAGATCGCCGATGGTTGTGCCCGCGCCTGAGAGGTCGAAGACGAAGTCGCCATTAAGGTCGAGGTTGGCATTGGTCGCGTCGCCGAGGATGGCGTTGTTGACGCCGGTGTCACCGATGATGAAACGGAGCTCCGCATCGTCTGCCAATTCCAAGGTGCCAGCATCGACAATCGTGTCGCCTTCATAGGTATTGGCACCACCGAGGATCCACTTGCCGTTGTCTTGCTTGTAGAGGTCAAGAACACTCGCGCCGATCGCGTCGATGATCGCCCCGTTGAACGCGTTGTCGCCAGTGTTGCCGCCGCCCAGCATCAAGTTCTTGTTGCCCGTGCCGGTGATCCCGAGATCGGTGTTGATAGTGAGGGTTTCACTGGCGGTCGATTCAATATTCCGGATCGTCGCCTGGCGAGTCAAGTTGGTGCCCGAGTTGCCGTTGTTGACAAGCACAAACTGCCGGTCATCGAAGACCTTGGCGGCGTTCGCCCTGTTCATGTACTCAAAGACGCCGCCGTCGTTGCTGTTGCTGGCCAAGCCGATCGTGCCGGTGCTGTCGGCCAGGCTTCTGACGCCGAGTGTGGCAGGTCCAGAACTCCCGTCAATCACGATCGATCCGGTAAACGTGTTGGCCAAGCTGAGTAGCTCGACGTCAAAGCCAGCGGAAAAGCCCTGAACCACCAGGGTGCCCGAGCCGGCGACGACGCCGTTGAGTTGGAATTGCTTACCAAATGCACCGGTGAGCTGTCCGGTGACGCCGGGATTGACTTGAATGCCTTGGCTAAATGTGACTGCGCCGTTGTTGTTGTGCAGGTCGGCGTCACCCGAGAACGTCAGCACGTTGCTGGCGTCACCCAGATAGTTGGCTTCGTTCGCACCGTTGGAGACGACGATCCGACCCGAGGACAGGTCGATACCCCCGGTGAAGGTGTTGGCACCGGTCAGGAACAGATCGGCAGCGCCCGTCTTCGAGATACCATCGTTGCCGGCGAGGGTGACACCGATGGTCAGGTCACGGTTGCCGTGACATCGATGTTCGCCATCCCCGTAGTGACATCGAGCGTCAGAACTTCCGAAACAGCCGGGAGGATGCTCAGGTCATTGCTGGTTTCATTAAACGCGAGGTTGCCAATCGTCCGCGAGCTGTCGAGCGTCACGATACGATTGGCCGTGAAGATGTTGCCAAACGTCGCGGTGTTGTCGACGCCGTCGGCAATGATGTCGCCAGTCCAATTGGTGTCGGTGTCCCAACCTCCGTCGCCGTCGAGGTCCCAACTGCTCGATTGTGCCCGGACCTTGCCAACGCTTGCGGCAGCCAACGCGAACGCCACCAGTGCCACGACAAAACGCTGATTGATCTTCATGTTCACGACCCTCCGCCCTTCAAGGACTTCCCGACCATGCCGCGGTCCAACTGAGCGACACCCAACTCACAGACTGCCATCCGACACGGAATCGCTGGAAACGATTTGCCGGCCCGCGAACTCTACCTTACGATTTGGATAGGTAGATGTCTACTGTTTTTTGTGAGAATCCGCATTGATTTTGCGAAACGGTGAGCCTCTCCAGGAAGTGACCGGCGGTTGTCGCCGGCCGCGGTGGCACGGCTTGGCTTCGCTGTAGAGCGGAATGCCGTTGGATTTGATCGGGTCTGGAGGAACCTGGCGACAGCATCCGACGATAGAAAACGCGACCGTATGTGCGAATCGGAGCATCGATTCTAGGAATCTTTATGGCTGCTACCACTCGCCGCGTCGCCCTCATGCTGGATCTCCAGTGGTCCTACAAGCGGCATATCGACGTCTTCGCGGGGGCCCCCCAGCAGGACGCCAGCGAGCAGGGCTGGACCAGGGTCATCAAAACGGAGCTTGTGGTCCGCCCGATGATGGCGGCTTAGGCCATCAGAAACCGCTTCCGCAGGCGGAACGCGGCGAAGGCGACGCCCACGCCCACGCCCAGGAGGGCGAGCGTGCCTGGCTCGGGGACATACACGAGATAGACCTGGGTGTTGTCGCCACCGCCGACAGAGTCGCCGCGAGCAATGCTGAACCCACCGGGCGAGAATGCGTTCTGGAAATTCGTCGTGGTGAGCGTGAACTTGTCCGCCGCAAAGTTCGTCACGGGGTTTGCGAAGTCGGCGATGAGCCAGTTGTAGCTCAGGCTCTGGTCGAAATTGGCTGCCTGGCCAGCCACGTTGCCAAGCGTGAGCGAGGTGATGTCGATAATGAATCGCGATCCGCTCGTGGCCGTGATATCAAGCGTTCCGGTTCCCGACACGAGATCCCACCCAGGGTCAGAGCCAGCGACGCCGGTAGCGTTGTTGATTTCCCAGACGTACGTGCCACTGGAAGCCCACGTCTCGCCCCCAGTCGATGCCGTGCCCGGGCTGTTGCCCGGGGAGATTGTCTGGCCCGCGCCAATCGTGAGCCCACTCAGCGAGCCGTTCCAGTTCGTTCCGGCGAGCGTACCGTTCGTGAACGTCAGGGCAGGCGAGTAGTTCGTCGATGAGTTGTAGCGGAACGTGCCACCATTGATCGTCACGGCACTGCTATTAATCGTGCCTGTGCCGTTGATCGAGAGAATACCGGCATTGATGTTCGTCGCACCGCTATAAGTGTTTACCCGATCGAGGATCCACGTCCCGATGCCGGTCTTGGTCAGGCTGGTCGCGCCACTGCCGTTGTTGGCAATGACCTTGCCCATGGTATTGGCACCGGTATTCGTGCCAGCAAGCGTGAGCGTTCGGGTCTGACTGTTCGTGCCATACGCAATGGCAATCGTGTTGTCGAATGACAGCGTTCCAGTGCCCGACGACTCGATCGTCGCGCCATGCCCAGCCACCGTCCCGTTCACCGTGAATCCACGGTTCGTGGTGGCGTTTGATGAGCCCACATAGCGGAACGTTGTGCCGTTTCCGAGCAGCAGATTCGCGGCAACATTCGTCGAGGCGCCAATGCTGCTGTTGGAACTTCCGTTCGCCATCACTGACGCTTCGAGCGTGCCCGCTGTGATGGTCGTGACGCCTGCGTATGAGTTGTTGTTGGTGAGGGCGAGCGTGCCGCTTCCAGTCTTGGTCACGCCCGCCGCTCCGGTTCCAGAAAGTACCCCACTCACGGTCGCAACATTTGCGTCGACCTGAATCGTTCGGACTGCGGCGTTCAAATCGACTGCATTTAGGAACCCAATGGCGTGCGTTGCAGAAGCGCCGTTGAGCACGAGTGTCCCTGGCTGGAATGGTGCGGTGCCCCATGTCAGGGCCGTCGGGCTGGCGATCGTACCGAAGGCAACTTGCACTGCTGCGCCATTCGCGCTGAATCCGCTTGTGCCACTGGTGATTCGCATCTGCGTCTGGCCGGAGCCGCCGGCTCGCTCGAGATTGGCGCTGGTCGAGAGGATGCCGCCACCGAGATTCAGGTTGGAGCCACCGCCTGAACTTGAAGCCCCAGGCAACCCGACGTTGTCATTGGCCCGCAGCGTGCCACCGCTTACGAGCGTCGTGCCCGTGTAGGTGTTCGTGCCCTGAAGAATCCACGTACTCGTGCTGGACTTGGTGAGGCTCAGCGCCTGGCCTGTCAGGTAGTCAGATGCGTTTGAGATGACGCCGGTGACATAGTTATCTGTAGAAGTGCCACCAAGGCCGAGGACTGGGACGCCATCCGCGCCGATGCCCGCATTCCCCGTCGCCATCGTGATACTGGCCACCGTCATATTTGCCGAAGTCGGATTGAGGAGCGTGGTGGTGGTTTGTCCGGCAGTCCGAGTCACGAGATTGTTCAGCGTGATCACGCCCGTCTCAAGCCGATAACTGTTCGCGCCGGTCACATTGACCGATGTCGTGGCTGTGTCCGTCGCGGTCGAAGTGAAAGTGATGCTGCCCGCCTGGATCGTGCTGCCAGTGGTTGTGCCACTGCTGCTCCCGCCGTTGGCGGTGTTGTTATTTCCAACAAAGATGCCCAGGATCTGCGAGGTATTGCTGCCGCCGAACTGAATGGGACGGGCAAAACTGATGGTGCCCACGCCGTCATCCAAAAACCGGGCGGACTGAACGCCGGAGGAGTTCTGGGCGAAAACGAGGGTCGTGTTGGGCGAAAGCGACTGGCTGCCCTGGAAGATCAGACGGCCAGTCGTGCCGCTGGCCGCGAGGTTTGTGAGACCCGTGTAGGTGTTCGTGCCGCCGAGCGCCCAGGTGCCAGCACCGGTCTTGGTGATTGCCGTTGCGGAAGCGCCGTTGTTGGTGATGTTGCCCGAGAATGCGTTGACGCCCGTATTAGTTCCGCCGAGCGTCAAGGTCTTGGCGCCGGAACTAACCGTCGTGAACAACAAATTAGGGCTAATCGTAAGTGTTCTGGCAGCGTTGCTAGAGTTGTTAGTGATCGAAATGGCACCGGTGGTACCGGCAAGTTCAACTCCTCGATTCGTCCAAAGAATCGGCGTAGCTGAGCTGCCCTGCAGGGTGAAGTCCGCCGTGGCCCCAGTGGCGCCCATCTTCAGTCGCTTGGTGGAGTCGGCACCGTCGGCGAAGCTGTTCACGGTGAGCGAAGTGTTTTGACCCGCGTTGCTCGTTACCCAGATGGTTCCGGTGAGGGAGTTGCTTCCGTTGCTCATGGTGACCGCCCAACCATTCGACCCGCCGGCGATGTTCATGTTACCGGAGCCGGTCACAGCACCGGTGATGTTGGTGCTTTCATTGAACGCACCTGAGAGCGTAGCGGTGACGCCGCTATTCACGGCGACGCTGCGAGCGAGCGTGTAGCCGTCGTTGTTGTTGTGAAGTGTTGCGCTTCCAGTGAACGTGACGACGTTGGCGGCATCGCCCCAGGCATTGGCATTGGTTGCGGAGTCGTACTGAACCACACCGCCGCTGATGTCGAAGCCGCCAGTGAATGTGTTGTTGCTGCTGGCGTTGAAGACCAGGGTACCGGCTCCGCTCTTCAGCAAGCCGTCATTGCCCGCGATGACGCTGCCGATCGTGAGCGATCGACCGGACTGGGTGACGTTGATGGTGGGCTTGGTGGCGTCAGTGCGATCGAGCGTGAGGGTGTTCGCACCAGAGATCAGCAGGTTGTTTGAACTTGTCGTGGCATCGGTGAAGGTGATGTTGCCGATGGTCCGGGCAGTGTCCAAGGTGATAGTCCGGTCCGCGGCGATGTTCACGCCGGTGAAGTTGGCAGTGTTACTAGCTCCATCCGCCGGGATGCCGCCGACCCATACACCGCCAGGATCAGTGGTGTCCGACCAATTTCCGGAAATGCCGTTCCACGTGCTGCTTTGGGCCTGCGCCGTTGCCATGCCAAGCACACCGGCCGCAAAAACCGCGACAGCGACAACAAAACGCTTGCTGACCTTCATGACGTTCCACCTTTTGACGATTGCACGACACAGATTCCGCGCTGACACTGCGAAATTCACCCGCAGATGCCGACAGCCGACGAGATGCCTCGCCGAAACGGAGAATCCCCGACCGTCCTATCCTATCCCGACGTAACACCGAGCGTTACTTCGTTTTTGCGAAAATCCGAATTGTTTTTGTCAAACAAACGGATATGAAAGAAAGCAGCTCGTACCTGTGTTTCTTGATATGTCGATGCCCGAGCGTTGAATGGCCAACCACCGACCTACAATTGCATCGGTTGCTTCCCGGTTGGTGAGGCCGAGCATCATTTTCAAAGCCTTCTGATGTCTGACTTCCCTCGCCGCGTCGCCCTGATGCTGGACCTCCAGTGGCCCTACAAGCGGCATGTCGATGTTTTCTTGGGGACCCAGCAATACGCCATCGAGCAGGGCTGGACCACGATCATCGACGAGTTTGCCGACGCCAGGTTGGCCCAGGTGGAGACCCGGCAATCCAGCCCCTACGACGGAATCATCGCCCGCGCCACCCCGCTACTCGTCGAGGCCGCAAGGCGACTCGAACTGCCACTGGTCAACGTGTGGGCCAGCTCGCCAGAACGCGATCATGTGCCAACGGTCGTGCCCGACTACCCGGGCATCGGCGAGGAGGGTGCCAAACACCTGCTCGCGCGGGGGTTTCGGAGCTTCGCCGCGGTGACGGCCCGCGAGGATGTTGGGCAAGTGACCATCCGAGAGGCATTCGCACGGAGGGTTCGCGCGGCCGGCTTCGACTGCCACGAGGCGACCGTGTCCCTCAGGCCCCAGGAGAGCGTGGACACATGGGACGAGACCAACCGCGTGCTCGCCGACTGTGTCTCCGCCTGCCCCAAACCACTCGGTGTGTACGTCACGGATGAGTATCTCAGCCGAATCCTGCTGCAAAATTGCTGGCAACGCGGCCTGCGGGTGCCCATCGACGTGGCTGTGATCACCAGCCACAACGAAGAGACGATCTGCGAACAGATGCGACCCGCCCTCACCGCCATCGACATGGGATACCCGAAGGTCGGCTACGAAGCGGCCCGATGGCTCGGCCGAATGATGGACGGCGAAGCGCCGCCCACGCAGCCGATCGTGGTGCCGTCCCCGGGCGTGATGGTGCGGGAATCAACCGACTTCGTGTCCGTCACCAACGACACGGTGGCCGCGGCCCTCGCCTTCATCACCGCCAATAGCCATCGGCCCATCGGTCAGGACGACGTGGCCGAGGCGATCGACGTCGAGACCAGAACCCTCCAAAACTATTTCCGAAAATACCTGGGACGCCCCATCGTGGCCGAGATTCGTCGCGTGCGGATCGAACGGGCCAAGCGGGAGCTCGTGGAAGGGAAACGGACGATCGCCGAGATCGCCCGCAGTGCAGGCTTCTCGAACGCCATGCGGATGAACGAAGTGTTTCAACGCGAAGTGGGCATGAGCCCAAGCGACTACCGCGAGGAGCACGGCATCGACCCGAAGGCAAAGCGATGATGCCGAAGGGCTGGTGGAGCCTGGTCACTTCGCGAGCACCGATGGCAGCGGGCCGCCGCGGGCTTATTTCGCAGCGACGGGCTCGGGTTCGAGAAACGCCCTCACTTCGGCGCCGAACTTTGCGAGGTCGGGCTCGTGGAGAGACATCATGTGCCCCGAGTGCGGCATCAAACGACTGTGGCTCGGTGCTACCATGCTCCCCATCCCGGCCCCCGCGAGAACGCGAGCGTGTCCGTGGTCGCCATCTGCCACCAGCCGGCATCGTTTTTCCGTGCGGCACAGCCCTGCACGCCGCGCCGGCAGCCTGAGCAGTACACCCGCCGCCGGCCTGAGCGAACACCGCTCTCCAAGAGTCTGGAGCACCTCGTGCGGTCCAGTGCCCGGCCCGCCTTCTCAGTCGAACGCCTCGCGGTGATCGAGGGCCGTGATGGGAAGACCAACCGAGTCTGCTACACGCTCGCCCGTCACAAGCGCGGTCAGTGGATCGGCCGAGGTCGCACCCAGAAGTCAACCACGCCAGACGAGCAGGCCGTCGTCAACCTTTCATCGACCGACCTCCTGGGCAAAACTCCTCACGCAGATCGCCGAGGCGTTTCCACGGGTGTGCCCCGTGTGCGGCGGCAAACTTGTTTCACAGTCTGCTAGGGCCGCCTGAGCACCTTCGCTTCGCCGTCTTTGGCGGCGTCTTCGATCGGCGGCAGCGTCATTCCGTCGTCGAAGCAGCCGCGGGATCGGCGGTCGTGAGCTGCACCCACTCCGCCCCCACGATCGTGCCGTGGTGGTCATTGCCGGAGGAGTCTTTCAGGACGTCGCCTTCGCCTTCGTCGAAGTGGTACAGGGCGAGCGTATCGGCATCCGGCTTCAAGCCGAACTCGGGGGTGAAGTCTTTGTCGTAGCGGGCCACGGTGGAGACGCGAGCCTCGCCCAACAAGCCGACCATGTTCACGCCAAGTTTTAAAGTTACTCCCCATTTAAAGCCGCCCCCGGCACCCCACGACCCCGGCTCGCATGGCACGGAATCAACCAGGTGACCGTTGATGTACAAGCGCCGCTGTTTGCCGAATTCTTCGACCGCCGCAAAGTGATTCCAAACGGACGCATCCTTCTGATTCTGAAGAGGACCAATGGTTCCTAAAAATCCCAACGGCGGGGCCCCGCGTCCACCAACCTCGCCACCGTCAATGTATCCTGCACTGCCTGCACTTCCGATCGTCCATCCTTGAATTCCCAGGTACTGCTCGCCCCCAGCCATCTTCTCGCGATCCCGCTTCACCCAAATTTCCAGCGTCATCGACTTCTTCTGCTTTAAGTAGTAGTCAGCCACCGTTGACGCCGTGCACGTGGGGACTTCGACGTACGCCTTTCTCCTCACTGGAATATGCAACGCGAACGTGCCGGGATACCCCTGGCCGACGGGTGGCAAGTTCGACACGCCGGGCTTTGGCAATGGCGGCGTTTCAACTTGCTTCGCACCATTGGGCAACGCAGCCGTGGTATCGATCAGCCGCGTCTGCCCGATCACCTGCCCGCTGCTCACCACCTGCACCTTGCCTGGCAACAGATCGACCTTGATGGTGGTCGTCTCGCCCTTCTTGATCTCAAAATTTCGAGTTTCGAATGAAAAATCACCGCGAGTGACGACGAGGGCATGCTCGCCGGCCGCCAGCCTGATTTTTTCCGAGTCGTCCTTCGTCAATACGATCTCGGTGCCTTTGACGTGGACATCGATCGCCGGATCGTCGATTTCCACGCGGAGCGTGCCCCCAGGCGTTTGAAGGAAAAACACGATCGCCGCGGCCAGCGCACCGAGCCCCCCGAAGCCCAAAAGCCCACCGCCGATGACGGTCGGAATCCATGGCGGACGGTTCCCACGGCTTGATGATTTCGGTGTCGCAGAAACCGCGACCACGGGCCGCGCGGGCTTTGATGACGGGATCGCGACGTTCGTATCAACGTGGGGCTGCGTCGCACCCGGCTCCGTGCCAGTGATGGCATTATCTTTCGCTGGGGCTTTGTGGACTGCGGCAGAGTTGAGCAGCGCCGCCAACTTGGCGCCCGTGCAAAACGGGGCCAGCGCGCTGGCGACATCATCAGGCGTGGCAAATCGCTTGTCGGGATCCTTCTCGAGCATGCGCTCGAGCACGGCGGCGAGCTCGTTCGGCACGCCCTTGCACCGCTCCTGAATCGGCGGCGCCGGCTGCGTCGCCAGGGCCATCAGCTTCTGAACAGGCGTTTGGTAGTTTTCGCCATGATAAATCGCCTCGCCGCAGAGCAGCTTGTAGAGCGACGCACCCAGGGCGTAGATGTCGGCGCGGATGTCAACGTTTTTGCTGTCGCCCCCTTGCTCCGGTGCCATGTAGTCGAGCGTGCCCATCAATTGGCCGGTCGTCGTGAGCCCCTCCCCGCCCACCGAATGGGCTTCCGCCAAGAGGGCGAGGCCCATGTCGAGCAGTTTGACCACGGGCGGTTTCTTTTTGCCGACGGCGCAGAGCATGATGTTGGACGGCTTGATGTCGCGATGCACCATGCCGTTGTCGTGTGCTTCATCCAGGCCCACGGCTGCCTGGCGGATGAGCTCGCAGGCGTCGGCGACGCTCAGTGACCCGTGCCGCTTGACGAGCTGCGACAGATCGACGCCTTGTACATACTCCATGACCAAGTAGTGCATTCCCCCCGCCTCGCCCGCGTCCATCGCGCGGACGATGTTCGGGTGTTCCAGCTTGCCGACTGCCCGCATCTCACGCTCGAAGCGGGCGACCGCGCTTGAGTCTTTCATCCGTTCGGCGGGCAGTACCTTGATGGCGACGATCTTGTCGAGCTTCGCATGGCGTGCCTTGTAGACCGCTCCCATGCCTCCTTCGCCCAATTTGGTCAACAGCTCGTAGATGCCGAGCGTCCCCAGCGGCAATTCCTCGAACTCAGTGGACGGAGCAAGGCCATGCGACTGGCGGGTGCCATCGGTCGCGCCCTTGTGGAGTTGGCCGGGATCGCGGCCGATCGCCTGCACCATGGCGGTCACCGCCCCGCACGCAGACTCGTTCTCGAACGGGTCTGGTTCCGCCGTCGGCCGCAGGACGCCTGCGAGCGTGTCGAGCTCGGCCTTCAGGTTGGCCACCGTTTCATCGGCCGGGGTCGCTGTGGACCGTTCGTCGAGGGCGGCGAGTTTCTGGGCCAGGGTGTTTTGATCAGCGGCTAATGGAGACATTGGATCCTCGCGGAGATTCGTGGAGCGTGCTTCGGGCTCAATAGGTTTGATGCGCCGGCGCAACGCGAAAATGTTCCCACCCGCCTGCAACCGGCCGAATCAGCTCAATTCCTCGCGGAGCCGGCACAGCACGCGATATTTTGCCTGCCGCACCGCGCTTGCTGACTGACCGATGTCGGCCCCGATGTCAGCCGCCGCGTGGCCCTCGACCGTCAATCGCCAAAACGCCTGCCAGGTGACCGCGGAAAAGTCACCCTTGACCATGCCGAGCGCTCGTCGCACGAGCGATTGCCGATCGGTGTCGGTCGAGGGCTCTTCATCCCGCTGCCACTGCTCGGGGATTTGGGCGAGGAGGATCGCCGCATCACTGCCCCCCATGGCCTGCGCCTGCGGGCCGCGTTGGCGAAAGAACAGCCGCACGCGATTCCGCGTGATCGCCCAGAGCCATCCGCGAAAATGGGATCGCTGGCCGTCCTTCTGGAAATCGCCGATCTTCGTGAAGACGCTTCGGAAGACATCCTGCACGACATCAGCCGCGTCGCTTTCCTGGAGCCCGCCCCGCCTCGCCCAACTGTACACAAGCGGCGTGTAGAGCGCCGCGAAGCGGTCCCACGCATCGGCGTCTCGCAGCAGCACTCGGTCGAGGAGGCTGGGCGATGTGGAACCCGAAGGATCGGAATTGGCGAGAGTCATGCGAAGAACAGCAAGGTCAGCGAGGGTCGGTCAGCGAGGGCATCAAACTCCATGCCACCGGCGCCGATCCGGGAGAGCAAGAGATAGTCGCCGTCCTTCGGCCGCTTGCCCGCGGGCAGCGCCGCCCAAAGAGCCTTCATCTCGTCGGCCGTGGCAAGCCCCGACCGGACCACCGCCGAAGCGAACTGATCGACGGATAAAGGCATCATCCATCCTCACAAGAACGAAAGCATGAGGGTACCCCGCAGGGGGGCTCATCGCAACAAGGGTTGTGAAGCCCACGCCAGTTGCGGAAGCGCTGTCATCGACCTACCCTCACTTGATATGGTGATCGCATACGAGCAGCGAGCGCGGGCGGGAGGCCTTCAAGGATTGGAGGTCGCGGGAGACTTTTTCATGGAAGGTGGTGCCGTCAAACACACGATGCGGAAGATCGCCGCGAAGCTCGACGAACTGGCGATCCCCTACGCGGTCGTCGGTGGCATGGCCTTGGTCTTGCACGGGCAGGAACGTACGACCGTCGATGTCGATATTCTCGTGACGCCCGAAGGTCTGCGCGCGGCCCGTGAAGCGCTCGAAGGCCTCGGATACCTTGCCGCCTTCACCGGCAGCAAGAATCTCCGTGACACCGAAACCGGAGTCAGGATCGAGTTCCTCGTCAGTGGCAATTTCCCTGGCGATGGGAAACCGAAGCCTGTTGCGTTTCCTGACCCTTCGCTGTGCTCGACCGTGATTGATGGCATACGGGTCGTCAATTTGCCAACGTTCATCGAGTTGAAGCTGGCCTCTGGGCTCACAGGAGGTGCGGCACGCCTGAAGGATTTTGCCGATGTGGTCGCGTTGATCACCGTGCTCGCTCTTCCGGAAACCATGGCCGACTCATTGAACGAATACGTCCGCCCGAAGTTCATCGAGCTTTGGCGCGACCTTGCGTCGCATCCGTCGGGCGACGAAGCATGAAGGCGACGGTCGGCGCGACCGGTTCGGGCACCGGTCCTCGCGGCAGCTTTCATGGCGAAAGGCTCGGGGCATCGACCGGCACCCACGTGGCCCCAATGATCTTGCCGTGGTGGTTGTTGCCAGAGAGATCTTCCAGCACGTCGCCGGTGTCCTTGTCAAAACGATAGAGTGCGATCGTGTGTTGATCGGGCGTGAAGTCGAGGGTGGGTTTGTAGTCAGCGGTGTAACGGGCCACGCTGGAAATGCGTGCCATGGTGATGCGGCCCTTGAGCCCCTTCCCCAGCACGAATGGCTTTCGCTGCGGGACGGGATCGGCTGGATTCACTTCGACCATCTTCACGAGCTTCCCGTCACGGAAGCCCCTGAGCTTTCCGTCTCCGTACACCAGCGCGAGGTGCACGTGTTTGTTTGTTTCAAACCCAATCGCGTCGATCGCTATCGACCGTCGTTTCATCATGGGGTGGTTCCGACTGGTCGTGCCGATGCATGTGCCGCCGGGATGTCCGAGGTAGATCGACTGCCTGTCCGATCCTTCCTCCCAGGTCATGGCGAGCTCCAGCGTGACGGGCCGCTCGTCGTCGAGGTTGAGGTTGTCGATGATCACCTCGCTGACAAACGGGGCCGGCGACGTGACGCGGGCACCGGCAAACTCGATGGCATAGCGACCAGACGGGGAAGGCACGATGGGCGGATTCGGCACAGCGGGCGACGTGCTCGTGCGCACCGCAGCAGGCACGCGAGCCTGTGTTGAAACTCCGCTGCCAGTACGGCTCAAGGCCACGCGGAAGCCCACATTCCTGTGAACGTGAGCCGCGATGGGGTCCAGGGAATATCTGAAGTCAGAAGTAACATGAAGCGGTTTCGAATCCACCATGTTGCCTCTCACGCAGCGTTTCGTCCCCGTGGTCGGTCCGACTGGATCGGTTCCGCCTGTCAGCGGACCCTCCCCCCAGTCTTGGCACCACTCCGCCACATTTCCGTAGATATCGTAAAGCCCCCACGGATTCGGCTTTTTCAAGCCGACTTCATGGGGGTGGGTTCCGACGGGAGCGCGTACCCAGGCGTAGTCGTCGAATTCGGCGAGGTCAGCCCCAGAAACGACAAAAAAACGAGGCGTTGCCGTTCCAGCGCGACAGGCAATCTCCCACTCGGCTTCCGTCGGAAGCCGGTAGGCCCGATCGCTCTGGATGAGGCCAGCAGCACGTTCCTTCTCCGTGAGCTTTTGGCAGAAGTCGATGGCGGCATCCCACGGGATGCGACTCGCTGGGTAGGAATTTCCTTCGTCGATCTTCGTGTCGAATTTCCAGGGCTCGGTTCCCATGACGGCCTTCCACTGGCCTTGGGTGACCTCATGACTACCGAGTCGAAAGGGCTGTGTGAGCGTGACCGGAACCGACCCTGTGCGTGTATATGAATCATCTTGCCCCACCTTGAAATCACCGGGCGGGATGATCGTGAGCTTCATGCCGATGGAGTTGGTCGTCTCGACCGGCTCGCCGAGATACTTCGCCCACGCCTCTTGATGGGCCTTCGCCTGCGCGGCGTCGAACGGGGCGACGGCTGGTGGCGGGACGTGCGTACCGGCCGCGGTGACCACTGGCTTGGATGGCGTGGCGACGGGGGCGGACGCGGAATGGCTGCCGGGCCGCGGGGCGGTGGGTTCGGTGACGAAGTCTCGAATCCAGGCCGGGTCGTTCCTTTGCGAATCGTTTGCCGGCACGACTTCGACGCGGACCCACGGCGCGACGGCCTGCACTGCCTGGGCTCTTTTGCGAAACTCCTCTTTACTGCTTTTGAAGAACCTCACACACTCCAGCCGCGGCATGCGGGCAAACGGCGCCCAGTCGGCTGGGAGCGGTATTCGATACATCGTAATTTCGCGAATGGTCGCCGACCTCGTGACGCCCTCCTCCCAATGGTATGTCGGTGAGAAACTGAACGACAAACTCTCCAAGGCCGGAAACGCGGCGAGAACGGCCGGGTCGGTGTCGGGCGGACCGGCCCGATAAAGCACGAGAGTTTGCAGGTGCGGGAGCTTGGTCAGATGCCACAACCCCGCCTTCGTCATCCGGGAGTCACTCGCAGCGAATCCCAGCTTGAGCCACTCCAGGTCGGTGAGCGTCGCGACCCGTTTCAGGGTTTCGTCGGTGATGTTCGGACCGCTTCCCTGGCGAAACTCGACACCCACGACCGTCGCAGGATCGGTGGGCGGCGCGCCCTGGGGGCTCAGCATCCATGCCTTCTTCGGGCTGCGGAGATTCACCACCGAATCCGGAATGGTTTGCAGCCAAGCGATGTCTTCCGGCTTCGAAGGCGCAAGCGGCCAGCGCGCGGTCGCGGGAACATCCTCGCCGCTCGATGTCGTCGGCTTCGCAACCGACGGTGGCTTTGGACCGGCGGGCTGCGTCGGAATTGATGGCGGCGAGGGTTTTGGCGTTGGCGGTGTCTTGATCGAGTCGAGCGAGGGGAGCGAAGTGCCTCGGCCCGTCGGTTCTGTCGTCTCGACAGTCGCCGTGCCGCCGTCGGGGATTTTCACCCGCGCGACTTCCTGGCCACCTCGGTCGCGGACGATCATCCAGATGCCGAGCATGAGAAACAGAAAGCCCGCAGCACCGCCGGCGACGATCACCGGCATCGGGATTTTTGATGCTCCGCCCCCCATGGGCTTGGGGCTCGCCACCGGTGAGCCGGTGACAAATCGCTGGGAATGCGGGTCGGTGTCGACATCGAGGCTCTGGGCGCTGATTGTGACATCGGGCTGGGCCGTGGTAGTAGGCTTGGCTGCGACGGTCGCCGTCGCGACCCCAGCTTTCGTGGACGACGACGACAACACGCCCGATTTTCCAGGCGTTTTCACCGACTGGATGAAGTCGTGAAGCTTGCTGTCTTCAGTGGCAAACGACGACTCATCGCCGCCGCTGCCCCGCAGCCAGGCTTCGAGGTCTTTCACCACCTCCGCTGCCGTTTGATGCCGATCCTCGGGCTTTTTCGCGACCATCTTCTGGAAGATTCGATCGATCTCCTCGGGCACGTCGGGGGAGCGCTCGCAGAGCGACGGCACCGGATGGCCGATGTGGGCGAGGATCTTTTCGACGACCGTGGTGCCTTCGTAGACGTTGCCAGCGGTGAGCAGCCGAAAGAGCGTGCAGCCGAGGCTGTAAACGTCGCTGCGGGCATCGGCTGAATGCGTATTGGTCGCCTGCTCGGGGGCCATGTAGTCCACGGTGCCCATTACCTGGCCGGTGTTCGTGAGCTGGTGGTCGGCAGAGTCGCCCTCGTCGATGCGGGCCAGGCCCATGTCGAGGATCTTGACCGTGCCTTTTGAATCGAGCAAAAGGTTCGCGGGCTTGATGTCGCGGTGGACGACGCCATCGCCGTGGGCAAAGGCGAGGCCGCGGGCCGCTTGCAACGTGTAGTTGACCGCATCGTGGACCGTGAGCGGGCCGTTCGCTTTCACGAGTGCCGAGAGGTCGCGTCCCTCGACATACTCCATGACGAGGTACCAGACTCCGCGCTGCACACCGGCATCAAACGTCTGCACGATGTTCGTGTGCGAGAGGCGGGCCGCGGCCTGCACCTCTCGCTGGAACCGCCTCACGGCCGCTTCATCTTTCGTGAGCGTCGCCGGCAGGAGTTTGATCGCCGCGAGCCTCCGCATGTGGCGGTGCTCAGCCTTGAAGACTTGGCCCATGCCGCCGGCGCCGATTCTTGCGAGCAAGAGATAATCACCGAGCGCCAGCGGCGTGTCGCTGCCAGACGCGAGCTCACCAGCCTGAAACTCCGTGAGTTTCCCGGCTTCGACGAGCACCTTGGCGAGGCCGTCGCCATCCTTGGGCCGCTGGCCGGCAGGCAGCGCCGCCCAAAGAGCCTTCATCTCGTCGGCCGTGACAAGCCCCGACCGGACCACCGCCGAAGCGTATTGATCGACGGTTAAAGGCATTGCCCACCCTCACAAAAACGAAAGCCCAAGGGTACCCCGCAGGGAGGCTCATCGCAATCGGGGCGATCAAGGTCCAATGCCTCAGAGAGCGTTCCGCATGCTTGCAAGCCGCTCGAGAATCTCGGGCTCTTCTTTCAGCTCGGCGAGCGGACGCAACTGGGAATCGACATAGGCCCAGTCGAGACGACCGTGACCTCACCCCATCACTGGAGGGCGAGGCCGCCGATCAGACAGAACCGCCACCTCCGAGATTGAAACCGTTTCTGCAGATCCGCTCCGGCGCGGTAGACCTCATGCATCGCCGCGGGCCTTCATGAACCATCGCTGCTGCTCGACGAGCCCGGACGACGGTCGCGGCTTCCGGGGTTCCTTCCGGTCATCGGCCGGACCGGTCGGCAGGGCGAGAGCCTTGCGGCATGACGCGGCCAGAATGGCTGTCAACGGGCCGCACAATGGCGGAACAATCGTTCAATCACGCACAGATTACGTCGCACGTATCGATTGCAAGGGCGTCCTTTTTTGGCCGTCGATGTCTGCTACCTTGGAGCATGCCGGTTGCCCATCGGACAGTCCCAGGCAATGCCTCCTGTCCGCTCCATCATGAGGAGTCGCTTCACGTGTCTGGCTCGACTGTATCCGATGCACCATCGACGTCTCCCCTCGCCATCCCGGGCGAGCATCACACAGACGCCTCGCTTCCAGACATTGGCTACATCCCCGATCCGTCGCATCTGCCACCGCCAGAGGGCATTGCCGACCTCACGATTGTCTGGATCAATGTGATCGGCCTCGTCGTCATGCACCTGCTTGCGCTGCTCGCCTTTGTGCCATGGTTCTTCAGTTGGACCGGGGCCGCCCTGGCCTTCGCGGGCCTCTACGTGTTTGGCACGCTGGGCATCAACCTCGGCTACCACCGGCTGCTCACGCATCGCAGCTTCACATGCCCGCAGTGGCTCGAACGGACGTTTGCCGTGATCGGCGTCTGCTGCCTGCAAGATGCGCCGGGGCGTTGGGTGATCGTGCACCGGCTCCACCACCAGCATTCCGATGAACGCCCCGATCCCCATAGCCCGCTGGTGAACTTTCTGTGGGGCCATGTCGGCTGGTTCCTCGTCGTCAATCGCCACATCAACACGATCGGCACCTACGAAAAATATGGCCGCGACATCCTCCGCGATCCGTTCTACATGGCGATCGAGCGCAACATGACGCGGCTCTGGATCTACCTGGCCCATGCCGTCGTGTTCTTCGTGGCCGGCGTCGCCGCGGGCTGGGCCACATCGGGCGATTGGCTTACGGGGCTTCAATGTGGCGCAAGCGTGCTCGTGTGGGGCGTCATCGTGCGAACCGTCGCGGTCTGGCACATCACCTGGAGTGTGAACTCGCTCACGCATCTCTGGGGCTACCGCAACTACGCCACCGACGAAAACAGCCGCAACAACTGGTTCGTCGGCCTCGTGAGCAACGGGGAAGGCTGGCACAACAACCACCATGCCGAACAGCGTTCCGCGGCCCACGGCCATCGCTGGTGGGAGCTTGACATCACCTACATGACGATCCGGCTTCTGGAATCCGTCGGCCTTGCAAAGGACGTTGTGTTGCCCCGATCCTGGAATGATCACACCCACCACGCGGCACGGCGGACGGCCGCTCGCCCTTCGGATGCCGCCGTCGGCGAACAGTAGGCTCTGGTCACCGCTGTCTTCGCAAGCGACCTATCGAGTGGCCTGCTGACGCACGATCTCACGGGCTGTTTTCATGCCCCGCTTCCAGTCGCCGCGGCGGGCGTCGTCCACGATTGCCTCGAGCCATTTGGCTTCGCCTTCTGGAAGCTCGCCGGACGCAGTGTCGGCGGCGATCTTCACGGCGACCTCATCGAGCTTGGCCGTGTGCTGGCGATTGCAGATCGTGTAGAGGGCATTGGCGTACTCGTAGGTGCGATAGCTCGCGCCCGAATAGCCACCGCAGCCAGGGAGCAGCATGGAGCCGACCAGCACGGTTGCGAGCAGAAAGGATGACTGTCGCTTGGTGCAAGCGGCCGGTTGCGGTCGGGGGCGTGTCATAGGCTTCCTTGAGGTACCTCGTGCTCGCCGATGCTCGAATGTTCGGCCCAGAGGATCAGATCGACATCATCGGTGACAAACCGCACCGAGCCATCACCGAGGGCCACGTTGCCGCCGCTGGGGTGGTCGGCAAACATTTGGCCGACGTGGAATGTCGGAAAGTTAATCGGATGGATGATCGGCAGCCCGGTGATATCGAGCTCGCCGCCAGACGGCCCGGCATGCACGAGCACGAGGGTGCCGCCCGCGTCGGGGCCATTTTCAGGGGACGTGATGAGAGGATGCGTAAAGCCTCCAGGGACCACGCCGACCCACGTCTTGTCGCTGAGCGATGAGCTGTGTTCGCCCAGATAGATCGTGTGGCTGAGGCCATCCGTCACGTCCTGCACACGGACGCGGGAGTTGCGGTAGAAGGGGCCATCGGCCACTTTCGAGACATCGCCGTTGTGTGTCACGGTGGTGGTGGCGCTTGTGTAGATGTTGGTGAAAACTGGGCCCGACGCCTGGGCGCCGCACTCACCCCAGCACGATTCCTGACCATGACTGGCGACATAGTGCGACCTGCCCAGCTCGACCTGTCGCCCCTCGATCACCAGCGGTGCCCCTGATTCACCCTGCACGATGAACGGGGTCTGCGGCCCGGCGCTACTCGGACAGAGAAAACCCGGAAGGTTCATCCGCACGAGATCGACATAGGCGGCATCCCAGAGGGAGCGTCTCGGGTCGATTTTCGTGCTCACAGCGCTTCCCTCGAGAAACGGGAGAATGTGGGCGGCCCAGCCCCAGCCTGGCCCTGCGTCCCAGGTCGAAGGATCACGGTCGGCGCGAACGGGCGTCACGAGCGACTGCGATGTATAGCCCGACGGCAGTCTCTTGTGGGCCGACTCATACGCATGGATCGCCAATGTCAGTTGCCTGAGGTTGTTGGCACAGCTCGCCTGACGTGCAGTCTCCCGGGCCGACTGGACCGCCGGAAGCAGGAGTCCAATGAGCGAAGCCATGATCGCAATGACCACAAGAAGCTCGACAAGTGTGAAGGCGGGGCGCTCGACCACTGCCAAAGGCGGATCGACCTCCGTATCGACAAACGTGTCGGCACCTGAGTCATCGCCCAGATGGGTTCTGGTGCGATCGAAAAGGTCGCCTGAAGGCTGGAATTCACTAAAAAAAAGGCTCATTTCGACGGAAAACCTCCTTGCGGCCGGGCTCAGTTTTTGGAGAGCCAAAAAAAAGTTTTTGATGGCCCAAAAACATTACTCGTCAGGATCGACTGCGTCAAGAGACCGGCCCTCCGCGGCAGGCGACGGGGATCGAGTAGGCTTGGGCGTTGCCTGGAGCCGGCCGCACCTCGAGGGACCACGTGCCATGCCACGTCACACCACGCGTCGAACGTTTCTTCAGGGCGTTGCCACCGCCGGAGCCGCCGGCCTGCTCGCGCCATCGAGTAGGCATGCGTTTGCCTCCTCGCTCGACCGCCCCGTGTTTGCCACGATCGGCATGCGAAACCAGGGCTGGACGATCACCCAGAAGTCATTCAAGTTTGCCGACTTCGCTGCCCTCGCTGATGTCGATGCGGGCGTGCTCGGCACCTTCGTGGACCGCACCCAGAAGGCCCAGGGCAAGAAGCCCGACGCCTATGCCGACTATCGCAAGATCCTCGACCGCAAAGACATCGACGCGGTCATGATCGCCACGCCCGATCACTGGCACACGAAGATCGCGGTGGAAGCGATGCGTGCGGGGAAAGACGTCTACTGCGAGAAGCCGCTCACGGTCACGATCGACGAAGGCAAACTCATCGAGAAGGTGGTCGATGAGACAGGTCGCGTGTTTCAGGTCGGCACCATGCAGCGGACTGAATGTGCCAAGCGGTTCCTCACGGCGATCGCGCTGGTGCGTCATGGCCGCATCGGCACGGTCAAGAAGATCACCTGTGGCATCAACGGCATGACAGGGTCACCAGAGATCCCGACGGTGAGCGTGCCCGAAGGCCTCGATTGGGATTTCTGGCTCGGCCCCGCCCCCGCGGTGCCGTATCGGGCCCTTCCCGAAATGCGAACCGGCTACGGCGGTGGGGTGCCGCTCTACAGCAATTGCCACTACTCGTTTCGCAACTGGCATGAATACTCGGGCGGCAAGCTTGCCGATTGGGGTGCCCACCATGTGGATATCGCCTGCTGGGCCCTCGGGGACACCGACAAAGGGCCACGCTCCGTCACGCCGGTCGAGTACACGCTGGCCTGTGAATACAAGGATGGCTACCCCGTCGTCCACGATCGCTACAACGTCGCCACGAAGTTTCGGCTGAGTGTCGCAATGCCAGCGGATGTCGAGATGATCATCACGAGCGAAGGTGACAACGGCATCCTCTTCGAGGGCACCGAAAGCCGCTTCTTTGTCAATCGTGGAAAGATCACGGGCAAGCCTGTCGAGGATCTGAAAACCAACCCGCTTCCCGAGGGTGCGATCGACGAGATTTACGGCGGCCCGGTGAGTGCGAACCATACGGCCAACTTCATCGACGCGATGCGGGCCCGTAAGCAGCCCATCTCAGACGTACGGTCTCACAACCGCATGCTCGAGATCTGCCACCTTTCCAACATCGCCATGCGACTCGGCCGCAAGCTTGAATGGGATGCTGCCACGCGGGAGATCGTCGGCGACCCGCAGGCCAACGCCTTCCTTGCCCGCGACTATCGCAAGGGATTCGAGATCGGCGCGTAAAGCGAAGCCCATAACGCCCGCTCAAAGCGTCGGTTCGCGACCCATTGCCACCACGCCGAACGGCCAAGACCAATGAGCCTTCCCGATCGTTCCGCCGAACGTGCCACGCAGCATCGTTCTCGCGAACCCACACGTAACACCGCTCCTCATCCGCCCCGCGATGAGCAGGAGGAATTCGCCAACACGCTCACGCACGGTGCGGGCGTGGTGCTCAGCGGAGCCGGGGCAGTGGCCTTGCTGTCCGTCTGCTCCCACTGGGCAGTGATGCTTGCCTGCGGGCTGTATGCCCTCACGCTCCTGGCGACGTATGCCGCGTCGTCGCTGTCGCACGGCGTGCGGAGGCCCGATTGGAAGCATGTGCTCATTGTGTGGGACCAGGGGGTGATTTTCTTGCTCATCATCGGCACCTACACGCCGTTCCTCGTGGCCTACCTCCCCACGCCATGGACCGTGCCCGTGCTTGCGTTGCTGTGGGGGGCGGCCCTGCTTGGCTTCGCGTCGAAGGTGGTCGTGCAGCATCGCGTGGATCACACCTTCTCTCCGCTCCCTTATGTGGCGCTCGGCTGGTTGCCGGCAATGATTCTCGCGCCGTTCGTGCCAGTCGAGTGCATGGTGTGGATGGCCGTCGGCGGTGTGCTCTACACCGTTGGGGTGATCTTTCTCGTGCTCGATCGTCATGTCCGCTATTTCCACGCCGCGTGGCACGTGTGTGTGCTGGGCGGGAGCGCATGCCACTACTTCGCGATTCTTGCCTTCGTGGTGCTGCCCCACGGGATTGCCTAGCCAGCGATGACGGCCCTGGTTGGCGATTCCGGAGACTGCACGCTACTTGCCCAGCATGGCAACTCGGAGACTCGTTTGCGCTGGGCGGTCAGAGAGCCAGATTCCAAACAGCGCCTGCTTGAAAGCGAGGCCCTGGATCACGCCGACCGGCTGGCCATTTTTGACCACCATGACACCCCGCGACGGCAGGTAGACCAGTTCAAGGATGTCGCCCTTCGCGATTGGCTGCGCGAAGCATTGCCGAAAGTGCTCGATCTCCCGTTGAATCGGCGCGACATTTCCGCCGGTGGCATTCTGGAAGCCCTCTTCCAGCGACTCGACCAGCCGTTGCTGCGTCGCCATGCCCGACGTGATCTCGAGACGAATCGCCATCGGTGCATCGGCTGCAATGATGCCCGCTGCGTCACGGCTCGGCTCCTGGAGATAGAGGCCCGCCATATACATCTCCATCAGGTACTTGGTCCGCGAGCCGCAGCCGTTGAGCGAGAGCGTTGTACCTCCCGCCTCAATCGCCGCGGGCGCCGCGGCCTGCGCCGCCTGGGGGATCGTCATCGCCACAAGGACCAGGAGCAGCACTCGCATCGTTTCCTCCGAAATTGGTCGGGCTGGCAGGGAGCTGCCAGGGGGTGATACCTCGCGGCCGCGGAAGATAGCGGCGGCCCTGCCCCCGACCAACCCGAACTCCCGACTGACAACGCAGAGTGTCAGGATTGCCCTCTCCACCGTTTCTGTGACCACCGGTGATGCCGCGGCGCTTCGGCCAGGATCAGCGGGGCGGTTCGTCAGGGATGAGCCGCAGGGCGTGGGTAAGGTTTCGGAAATACCACGACTTTGGTGGAAATGGCCGAAGCTGTACGCCACGGGGAATGGGCATGCCGCGATGATCCTTTCGCGACATGTCGGTGCTGTCGAGGATGAGTGGCGTGCCGTCTGGCGAACGCCCGATCGTTCCGACCCAGAGCACCACGTGCGACACGCGACCGGCGTCGTTCTTCATGAAGAGGAGATCTCCGGTCTGCAGGGCGGCCGCAAAGGCTTCGTGCGATGCGGGCCGTTCGATGCGACGCACCGACACGGATCGCCCATCGGGTAGCGGAGCGACTGTCATGGTGGCTTGCTTCTCGATGGCACTCGGTGGCTTGATTCCAAGCGCGAGGGTGTAGGCCATCGTGGTGAAATTCGAGCAGTCGAGGCCCTTGCCGTTGTGTCCTGATACCACCGGCTTCCACGGCCAGTCGCCCGGCGGATCCCAATCAGCGACGTGATGGTGCTGGTAGCCGAGGCCGACGTATCGCAGCCCTATTGCGATGACCCGCTCACGCTTCCATTCCGCTGACTTTCCATCGGACAACGCGGGGACCGGCAAGTGCGCGAGAGGCGGCCCCCAGGGGCCATACCGTCGCTTGGTGGCAGGTGTGTACCAGTCCGCAAAAGCCACGGACGACTGGTTCTGCGGTGTCGCCCGGTCGCCGTGGAGAATATCCGGGATCAACTCCGCAGTCGGAGAGCCAAAAGCAACCCGATACGGCGACTGATACGCCGGCTCCACCGCATGAACGACCAGCCCAATGCACGCAACAAGAGACGCGACGAATGAGCGAACGAATGCCATGACCGACCAGTGTACCCGGCCATGGCTGGGGAATAGTCGAACCGAATACACTGGGAGAGCCCACGCGAACTGCCCGATGGTTCGTATGCTCGCCAGACGCTTCCACACCTTTTGAAATCGAGTCACGATGCGACAGATTCTATGTTTCTGTGCTTTTCTGCTTGCCCTGACGTGTCTGGGGCACGCACGCCTGGCGCGTGCGGCCGAGTCATCCGTCCAAAAAGCGATCGAGCAGGCCACCCAGAGCGGAAAGCCGATCCTCGCTGTCGCCGCCCGGAGCACCTGTGGCCGCTGCGCAGCGTTTGCCAATCGGCTGAAGTCGGATGCCTCGCTCAAACCCCTGCTCGCCAAGTATGTGCAGGTGACCGTCAACGTCGATGGCCCCGAACTTCGTGACCTGTCGCGGCTAAAGCCGCTCGGTGGTGGGCTGCCACTCGTCTACGTCTTGAAGGGTGATGGCACGCTTGTGGGTGCAGCGGCTGACGGCAATGGAGCCCCGCTCACGGACATGCTCAACGATGGGCTCGCTCAGTCGGGACGCATCCTCACCGATGCCGACGTTGTCCGCATATCAAATGCAGTGGCCAAAGCCAAGGACGCGATGAGTCGCAAGGATGTTGCCCAGGCCATCACGGCGATCGTGGCCGTCGGTTCAACCGAAGGGGCAGCATCGCCGCTCGTCGAAGCAAAGAAGATGCTCGACGACATTGAGGCACGCGCCGCTGGCGACATCAAGGAGTGCTATGCCGCTGTCGAGCGGAATGGTGATTCCCTGGCGACCGCAATTCAGGTG
Organism: Pirellulales bacterium; assembly: GCA_041746715.1. Taxonomy (GTDB): domain Bacteria; phylum Planctomycetota; class Planctomycetia; order Pirellulales; family UBA1268; genus QWPN01. Next base: position 24,537 of record JBGTGN010000188.1, read on the forward strand.
GCAGAGCTCGTGCGTATGTATTCGAAGTTGCCACGGCAGAAGCGGTCAGTCAGTGAGCTCCAGACGCTTCTGCGTCGAAAAGACGGCGGCAAGGAACGCCTCGAGCAGGCCGAGATCATCGTGCGTGCTCGCGCTATGCTCGCGATGGACCGCCCCGAACCCGCAGCCCGAATCTACCAGCAGGTGATCGAGACCTATCCCGATACCGTCGCCGCAAAGCTTGCAAGCAAAGAACTCACCGCCATTTCAGATCGTCTGTAAAAAACGACGTCGCGATCCGGCCGGGACCATTCCCGACCGAATCGCGTGGGTGTCGTCGTGGGCAGCCCGGACCAGGGGGCGGGACGCAGGGGGGCGAGCAAGTGGCTCAGAACCCTCCCGCGATCACCGCTCCGCACTGATGGCACCGGGGCAACTCCAGCGGCGGCGGCGTGGGCAGCGCGCCCTCCGTCCACCAGGCGTGCCACCGCGGAAACGCGGGTGGCAGGCAAACACCAGGTGGAAGATGGTGTTTTGCATGCCACTGGCCACTCGAGTTGGCATGAAACTTTCCGTGAACGCGGCCAACGGGCCCGCACCCGCATGCCTCGCTCGCAACGGTTCCATGCCACGCCGGCCTTCGCACGTCGGCCTCGTAGGAACCTCCATCACCAGGGATCGCGGCCCCCTCCATGACGATCGTTTCTTGCGCGGCCGCCCGGATACCGGGGATCGACGAAACGGCGGCTACGATCGTGGCAGCGATGATGGTATAGGTGATTCTCACGAGTCTCGACCTCCTGGGAACGTGCCGCAGCAATCCGCCAGGCACATTCGGAGTGATCGGCCCACCTGCCCCATCGGATTCACCGACCATGCCGTCCGTTCCGGCTGGGCCGGCTTGGTAAACCCTGCGGCCGCCGGACCCGTCGAGAGCGGGTAGAATGCTCGTTGAACCACGTCAGCCACGCTGTTCCGTCCCCTCCGTACGACTCCCGCCGTGCCTGCGATCTCCCTCGGCTTTGCTGCCGATACCCTCTCGCTCGATCTCGATGCTGGCACGCTCCTCACCGAGTGCCGTGGCCCAGACGGCCTGGCGGGTGACGCTGCAGTCGATCTTGTGGCACGTGCGGTCGCATCTCCTCCCCATGGCCCGCCGTTGGCCGCACACGTGGTGCCAGGAGACCGCGTCGTGCTCGCGATCGCAGGCGAAATCCCCCAGCCCGTTGCGGTGAGGCAGGCGATCACGGCCAGCCTCACCGCCGCTGGTGTGGCTGCCGACGATGTGACGGCCCTTCATGCCAATCCACTCAAGGGCGGGCCCGCAGCAGAATCGAGCGAGCCAGGCACCACGCAGTTCGATCCAGGCAGCGAATCGGCGACGGCTTACCTCGCGGCCGACGCCGAGGGCCAACCTCTTTATATGGCCCGCCGGCTTGTCGATGCCGATGTGGTGGTGGCGATTGGCCGCTTCTGCTGGGATGCGTCGCTCGCGGGACGATCGCCCGAGGGCGAGCTCTGGCCTGCGTTCGGTCGCCGCAGTGATCGCGAGGGCTTGACCTTTTCGCTGCTTCGGAAAGGTCGCAAGGCACTTGTTGACTGGCGGTCAAATCTCCATGACATCACCTGGCAGTTGGGCGTGATGGCCTCGCTCCGACTGGTGCCAGGCCGCGATTGCTCGCTCCATGCGGTCTCGTTTGGGTTTCCCGAAGAGGCCGCTCGAGTCGCCCGAGATGCCGCGGCGGGATGGCGGCCGCATGTGAACGACCCTGCCGATGTTGCGGTCGCCACGCTGTCGGGTGGCACGCCATGCTTCCGCGATCTCATCCGCGGTGTCGCGGCAGCCGCCCGTGTGACGACACCAGACGCCACAATCTGCATCGTTGGCAGCATCGCCGACCTGCCGGGGCTTGTCGTAAGCCGCTGGCGGCAGGGGGTGCCCCTCGAACCGCTGCTCCGCGAGGCGGCCAAATCTGGTGATCCAGCGATCATTGCCGACGCGCTCGACGCCCGGCTTCTTGCGCAAGCGCTGGGTGAGCGGCGACTCGTCATCCTTTCGCGGCTCACCGTGGAGGTCGTCGAAGAGCTCGGCTTCGGCCACGCTGCCGACGCAGCCGTGATCGAGCGGCTCGCCAACCGTGCCGAACACGTCGCTATCCTTCATGAATCTGACCTGATGCTCCCTCTTCTCTGAGGACTCCTCCCATGACCACCGATCGACCACCGTCGAGCCGACGGGATTTTCTCGGGGCAAGCGCCTCGGCGTCGCTTGCTGCTGGCCTCATGGTCCACTCGTCGCGGGCAGCCTCCGATGAAATCGGCGAGCTGCGGCTGGGCGTCGTTGGCTGCGGTGGCCGTGGCACTGGCTCCGTCAATGACTCGCTCACGATCAACGACGGCGTGAAGATCGTGGCAGCCGCCGACCTCTACGCGACCAAATCCGCGGGCCTTCGGCAGACGTTGCTCGCCAGGCACGAAGGCAAGGTAGCGATTCCAGATGACGCCCTCTACGACGGGCTCGACGGCTTTCAAAGCGTGCTCGACCATCCCGATGTCGATATCGTGCATCTCACGACATCCCCCGGCTTCCGGCCACGGATGATTCTTGCGGCGATCGAGGCCGGCAAGCATGTCTTTGCCGAAAAGCCCGTGTGCGTCGATCCGGCCGGCTATCGCATCTGCCTCGAGGCTCACGCCAAGGCGCTCGAGAAAGGTCTCGCGATCGTCACCGGCACACAATACCGCCGCCAAACCAACTACGTTGCCGCGGTCGAGGAGATCCGCAAGGGCACGATCGGTGCGATCGTGAGTGGCACGACGCGCTACTGCACCGCCGGCACCTGGTATCGGCCACGCAAGGAAGGAATGAGCGACGCCGAGTATCAAATGAATAACTGGATGCACTTTATCTGGCTCAGTGGCGATCAGATCGCCGAGCAGGCCGTTCACAATATCGATGTCGTCAACTGGGTCATGGGTGCCAATCCCGAGTCGGCCTTCGCCTGCGGTGGGAGGTTCACGCGGCCAGACGACAGTGAGATGTGGGATGCGATGTCGGTGGACTTCCAGTATCCCGGCGGGAAGAATATGTCGTTCATGTGCCGCCAGATCCCCGGGGCGACCAGTGACAGCAGCACCGTCATTGCAGGTACCGAAGGCGACTGCTTCATCGGTGCTGGAAATGTCGGCGCACGCATCGTGGACCGCAAAGGGAACGAGGTCTGGGCGATGAAAGGCAGCATCGCGGAGGCGTACAAACAGGAGCACAAAGACCTCGTCGATTCGATTCGCTCAGGTACGCCGATCGTGGAGCTGGCCCAAACAGCAGACAGCTCCCTCGTCGCGGTGCTCGGCCGCGTAGCGGCGTACACCGGCCAGCGAGTGACCTTCGACTTCCTCGCCACGGAATCCAAGCTCGATCTCTTCCCGGCCGACCTCACATGGGAGTCATCGCTCCCGCCACCGAAGCACGCGATCCCTGGCAAGTCCAAGCTCATTTAGGAGCGAACGGGGAATCAATTGCGGTCGCGTCTTGGCAGCCACGGGTTGAACCTGTGCGATGTGGCCGTCACACTCGCGAGCATGAGGAGGGCTTCGTGATGCCCTCACCAGAATTCGATTGCTTGCGGAGAAACCTTGACCGATGCCACAGTCTGCCCTGCCGCGATTTTCGTTCGGTGTCGGCGACCGCTTTGCCCACGAGGCGGCTGCCCAGCTTGCGGCCTTCGAGCAGCTCGCCACGGCGGGAGTCGTAGCGGCGCCGGTGTGGAACAAGTCGAACCGCGAGCATTCCTTCATCGGCAGTGAGCCTGGAAGCGTGCGGGACGCGGCGGCGGCAGCGGTGGCCGACCGGGGTTGGAAGCATCCGTGGTTTGTCGATGCCGATCACATCGGCCTGGCCACGGTGGACCGCTTCCTCGAGTCGAGCGACTTCTTCACGATCGACGTTGCCGATGCGATCGGCAAGCCGGCGGCACCGGCCGACATCGACTCCTTCTTGAAAAACCACGCCGAATTGACCCGGCCTGTCACCGTGTCTGGCATTGAAGAGGCCGTGCCGCTTTCGGCCGATGCAACCCGAGCCATTGCCACAAAGTATCTCGCGGCATGCCAAGAGGCTGGCCGTGTCTATCGTCACATCGCTGAGCGCAAAGAGAGCTTCGTGACAGAAGTGAGCATGGATGAGACCGACTCACCCCAGACGCCGCCCGAGTTGCTTGTCATCCTCGCGATGCTCGCGGATGAAAACATTCCGGTCGACACGATCGCCCCGAAGTTCACGGGACGGTTCAACAAGGGCGTGGACTACGCCGGCAACCTGGGGCAGTTCACCAAGGAGTTTTCCGACGACATCGCCGTCCTTGCTCATGCCGCCAAGGCCTACGGCCTGCCAGCCAGGATCAAGCTCTCGGTCCATTCGGGGAGCGACAAGTTTTCGCTCTATCCCGTGATCCGTGAAGCTGCGGCCAGCACCGGCGCGGGGTTTCACATCAAGACGGCGGGCACGACCTGGCTCGAAGAGATCATTGGTTTGGCAGAAGCCGGGGGCGACGGCCTCACGCTTGCCCGAGAGATCTACGCCGAGTCGCTCGAGCATATCGACGCCCTCTGTGGTCCCTACGCCACCGTCATTGACATCGACCGCTCGCGGCTACCAAGCGTGACGGAAGTGAATGCATGGAGTGGGCCACGGCTCGCCGCTGCGATCCGTCATGTGCCGACAAACCCCGACTTCAATCCCCACGTTCGTCAGCTCTTGCATATTGCTTTCAAGCTCGCCGCCAAGAAGGGCACGCGGTACACCGATCTCCTCGTGTCCAACCGCGATGTCGTGGCCAAGCAAGTGACGGAAAATCTTTTTGAGCGGCACATGAAACCGCTGTTCCTGGGAGCCTCTGCATGAGCCACTCCATGAAATCGGCTGTCACGATCGCGCTCGTTCCCGAAGCTCGCCGCGGCCCGTTCGTCTTTCATGCGTGTCCCACCATGCCTGGATCCTGCGACATGCCCTTTGATGAGTGCGTCGGACGGGCTGCTGAGCTCGGCTTTGATTCGATCGAGATTTTCCCGCCCGATGCCGCGACGTTTCCCAGTGAGGAACTTCAGAACCTCTTGAAGGCACACAGCCTGGGCCTCGCCGCCGTGGGTACTGGGGCCGGCTGGGTGAAGCACGGCCTCCAGCTTTGCGATGCCGATGCAGCCAAGCGAGCTGAGGCCATTGCCTTTATCGCGTCGATCATCGACGTGGCTGCCGAGTTTGGTGCCCCGGCGATCATCGGTTCGATGCAGGGCCGCACCTCGGCAGCAGTACCACGGGAGGGAGCGCTCAATTATCTGGCCGACGCCCTCGCTACGCTCGGCGAACGGGCCGCCGGCCACGGGCAGGTGCTTCTCTACGAGCCCCTCAACCGCTACGAAACCGACCTCTTCAATCGCCAGGCCGATGCTGCGGCGTTCCTCGAGGTGCGCGCGCTTGGGGCGGTGCGTCTGCTCTGTGACCTGTTTCATATGAACATTGAAGAGGCCGACATCGCCGAGACGCTCCGCGGCGTCGGTCGGCATGTGGGGCATATCCACTGGGCCGATTCCAATCGCCGGGCGATGGGGCTTGGTCACACACCGCCCGAGCCGATTGTGGCAGCGCTTCGCGACATCGGTTTTACCGGTCATCTCGCCGCGGAGGTATTTCCAGTGCCGTCGTCGGATGAGGCTGCCGCCGCGAGCGTCGAGAGCTTCAGGCGGTGTGTCGGCATACGAGGCTAGTCAACCATGAACACCCGCTCGCTTGGCACGACTGGCCTTCAGGTTCCGATCCTTTCGTTCGGCGCGTCGTCGCTTGGTCAGGAGTTTCGGCGTGTCACGCTCGAGGAGGCACTCGGGAGCGTGCGAACGGCGCTTGAGAGCGGCCTCAATCTCATCGACACGAGTCCGTTCTACGGCCGCGGCATGAGTGAGGTGCTGTTGGGAGTAGCCCTCCGAGACGTGCCTCGCCGTGAGTATCTCCTCTGCTCAAAACTCGGCCGTTACGATCTGCCCCACTTCGATTTCTCAGCGAAGCGGGTGGCCGAAAGCGTGGATGTGTCGCTGCACCGGCTTGGCACCGATCACCTCGACATCATCCTCTGCCATGACATTGAGTTTGTGCCAATGCAGCAGATCGTCGATGAGACGCTGCCGGCTCTTCGGAAGGTCCAGGCTGCTGGCAAGGTGCGATTCATCGGCTTCTCTGGCTACCCGCAGAAAATTTTCCGATTCATCTGCGACCAGGCCGACGTCGACTGTGTGCTCAATTACAACCAGTACACACTCCAAAACACGCGGTTTGCCGACGAGACGATTCCGTATCTGAAATCAAGTGGGATCGGCGTGATGAACGCTGGGCCTTTTAGTGCGAGGCTCCTCACCGATGCGCCGCTGCCCGCGTGGCTCAAGGAGCCCGAGGCGGTGAAGGCGGCGGCTCGCAAGGCGGCTGATCTCTGCCGCGGGCGTGGAAGTTCGCTCGCCAAGCTCGCCCTCCAGTTTTCGATTGCGAATCCCGACATTGCCACGACCGTGGCTGGCAGTGCCAATCCCAAAAACATTCGAGCCTGGGCCGCGTGGGCCGCCGAGCCCATCGACGAGGGGCTGCTCCGCGACGTGCAGGCCATCTTCGCGCCGGTGAAAAACATCGGTCACCTCGAAGGCCTCGCCATGAACAACTAATTTTACGCGGCGCTCGCCATCCATGGCCTCGCTTCGCTTGCCGGGCCTCCGCCCGGAGAACAACCGGCCCTCCAGGCCTTGCGCCTTGCGATTCATGTACGATTCCGTCATGAAAATTGACGCCCACCAGCATTTTTGGAACTACTCGACGGCCGAGTATCCGTGGATCGGTGAAGGGATGGAGCGGATTGCCCGCGACTATCTTCCCAACGACCTTGCACCCCACCTTGCCGCCGCGGGCTTGGACGGCAGTGTCGCGGTGCAGGCGCGACAGTCGCTCAATGAAACCCGCTGGCTTCTGGACCTCGCCGACCGCTCTGAAATCGTGAAAGGTGTCGTCGGCTGGGTCGATCTCCGAAGCGAGCGGGTTGCCGAGGAACTCGACGAGTTTGCCGATCGGCCCGCATTCGTTGGCGTGCGGCATGTCGTGCAAGACGAGCCTGACCCTCGGTTCGTGCTGGGTGAGGCGTTTGTCCGCGGGCTGCGACAGCTCGGCCCCCGTGGTCTCACCTACGACCTTCTGCTCTATCCGCCGCAACTCCCCGCCGCGATCGAGCTTGTCGGCATGCTTCCGGAGCAGCCCTTTGTGCTCGACCATCTCGCGAAGCCTCGTATTCGCGACGGGCTCGCGAGTGCTCTCGAGCCGTGGCAAACCGACCTTCGCTTACTCGCTCGCCATGCCAACGTCACCTGCAAGCTCTCGGGGCTTGTCACCGAAGCGGCATGGACGGGCTGGCAACGAGACGATTTCACACCCTATCTCGAAGTCGCCCTCGACGCCTTCGGTCCGGATCGCTTGATGATTGGCAGTGACTGGCCCGTCTGTCTCCTGGCGGCTGAGTATGCCGACGTCGCAGGAATCGTGACCGACGTCATCGCCCGTCTCTCTGCCAGCGAACAACAAAAGATCCTCGGCGGCACGGCGGCGACGTTCTACGGCCTCCTCGCTTGATCGGGTGGCTTCGAATCGGGGCTCGCGACACAGCCCAGGCTCAAGAACAGCGGAATTCAGGACTCACCAGCGATTTCCCGTCTGCATCGCTATGCTGAAAAGCGTCATGAACGCAAGCAAGCGATTCGCCGTAGCGGGGATTCTGGTGGTCGCCACTCAGGGTCTCGCGAACCGCGAGGCGTTTTCGCAGCAGGGCATCACGAATAGCATGCCGGCCTCGGCGGTGATGAACCGCAGTGGCAGCGACGGCTGGCAGTCTCAGGGTGGCGTCGTGGGCCCGTGGTGGACCGGCAGCAGCACAGCCGCCACACCCCCCGTGGGCAGCGGCGGATTCTGGTTTGGCATGCCTGGGCTTGGCTTCGGCGGATCGCAGGGTTCGACGCGCGGCATGGGTGCCATGGCACCAAGTGTCACAACCACCAACGGTGCGACCGGCTTCCTATCATCAAGCAGGCTCACGCCGTTTGTCAGCGGAGTCGTGCCCGTCGTGGGCACTGGATATCAACCGACGCAAGCAATGCCGTCGCCGGTGCTCACCCCGACGTCGACGGCCTATCGGTCTCTCTCGACGCTTCCGGCCGGTCCGCTTCGCGCCGGGTACGTACTCTCTCCGCGGCCTGCCCCGCCAGGCACGATCACGCCCGAGGCTCGCGACCGCGTGAAGAACAGCGTTGCTGCTGGTGATCGGCACCTACGGGGAATCGCGGAAGGCCCGGCGGCGGCGAAGGCCGCGCTTGCCGAGTACCGCTCGGCCGCTCGTTTCGCCAGAGACGATGCCGACTTCGAGATTCGGCAGGCGATTCTCTACGAAGCCCTTGGCAAGCGTCGCGACGCCGACCGTGCGATCGATCGAGCCATGCGGATCGACCGACGTCTTGCGGGAACGATCGAAACCGCATCTGCCGAGGCAGGCGGGTTTCTCGCACCACCCGAGCCAGGCGCCCCATGCGTGGCCGTCCGCGGGTTTGCGATCCTTCGTGAACTACAAGCGCCCGTTGAGCCATCGGCGAGCGAATCGCCATCATCGCCCGTCATCGATTGGCTTTCCGAAGCCTGGGCCCGCCGCTGGGGTTTGTCGGCCGCACCAACGATGCTCCCGTCGGCACCATGAAGGCACTCCGTCTCGCTGACAATAAGTGTCACTTCGTGTGCCCTTGCGATCAATCGCGGGTTCGCCGGCAGCGAACCACGGCCCGCAAGACGTTCAGTCGGGAAGCCGCTTCACGCGGATTGCGCGGTAGTGAGCTTCGCTGCCGGGGTCGTGGGCCTGGAGGGCAAACGTGCCTGAGGAGAGCTTGCGGCCGTCCTTGATCGCGTCGGTGTTCTCGATGTGGTCGACGATCGTCTTGCCGTTCACTTTGATCATGATGTGGTTGCCCTCGACGATCACCTCCTCGGTGAACCACTCGTCGTCCTTGGCCGGAGCCTCGAGATTCTTGACGACGGCATAGAGACTGCCGGTGCGCACGGGATCGCCCGATGAGTTGTTCACCTGGGCCTCGTGCCCGTGGGCCGGCCAGCCCCTATCCTGAAACCGTGTATGAAAATAGATCCCGGAGTTGGCCTTTGGCTTGGTGAGCACCTCGGCGACCAAATGAAAGTTCTTGTACTCCGGCGGGTTCCCCGGATCGTCACCCACATAGAAGAGATGGCTCCGAGGACCGTGGGCGACGATCGCGCCATCCACGACCTTCCAACTATCGGCACTCTCGCCCGCCTTCCATCCGGCGAGGCTCCTGCCGTCAAAGAGCGATTCAAAGCCATCGTCCTCGGCCCAGGCACCGATCGAAACGGCAGCAACCATCACAACAAACAGGGCACGGGCGACCGGTGAGCAAACGGCGTGCATGAGAAGGTGTCCTCCGAGAGATTTCGACGGGTACGAACCTCAAGTGTAGTGGAGGGTTCGCGCCCGAAATACACCTTCGCCGTTCACAAGCGAGTGGTCCGGGCAGGCCCGAACCTCCGTCACAACGCGTCGTCTTCGGGCACGTTGGGCGCACGCAATCATGGCCAAACCCGCCAGCCAAAGCATGGCCTGGCGAGGCTCTGGGACGACGACGGGGGTCACCTTGATGCCGCCGATCGCCAGGATCGGATTGGGGGAGCCGCTGAGGGAGAACGGATCTGAGAAGCCAGCAGACAATCCCTCAGCGACTCCGTTCTGCTCGATGGTGATATCGACCTGATAGCCGATCAGGATGCGGTGGCCCGATCCCAGGATGCCCAAGTCAAGTGTCTGGAGGCTTGCGGGAATCTCGACCAACCCCGAGCCTGGATCAAAAGTCGCGCCAAGGTCCAGTCCCCCTAAAGAGGAAGTGGAAAATGACCGGTTGCCAGAGCCGTCGGTCGTCATGCTGACCGAATAACCGCCCCCCGGGCCGAAGACACCACCAAAGCCAGCGGCGACCGATCCGGCCGCGGCCAGAAACCCGCCGCTGGATTCCGCGGGGCTGCTTCCGACGTTTGTCGCACCAACGCTCAGCTCGTAGTGGACGGTCGTATTGGTGGAAAAGAAGTCCTGGAGAAAGCCGCCATCAATCACGAATTGGCTGCTGACTTCAGCCGGGCCGCCGTGGATATTGACGAAATCGTCGCTGGCGACCAGGACTGTCGCACGGAGAGACGAGCCCGGGCCCAGTCCCATGTTTTGCATGCTCATGCCGATCTGCCCGAATCGGCCGGCGTGGGCTGTCACGACGTAGGCAGGGGCGTTGATCATGGCCTGGATGTCCTGGTCGATCAGATTGCCACTTGGCCGGAAGACGCTGTCGCTGTCTTGCACGAAAATGGCACTCAACGGTACCTCGTAGACGGTCCGGACCTCCTGAACCACGCCGGCCTGGAGTGGCTGCGCCAAGCTCGGGAGCAACGCCGTCGTCGCCATCAGGGCCGCGGCAGCCGGTCGAATCGCGTGGCTTCGGCGCGTGCACGCCGATCGGGTCGCGATCGTTGCTGGTGTGGCGGCTGGGGACGGAAAGGTAGACATGGTGGCTCCTTTGCGTGGCTGAGTAAGGCGTGCCCGTCGCGTGGGCTCACTCAGGAATGGACGCAAAGCCCGCAAACCTTTCAGGGGCGAAAAAATTCAGGGGCCAAAAAGTGGAGCCAAGTCAGGGGCCTTTCGCGAGCACGCACCGCGGTGAGCTCCCGGATCGCACAGCCGAGGGAGGCGTCAAGGATGTAGACTCCGGCCAGGCCATGGGCGCTGCGGCATACGTGGCCATTCACGAGCCAAACGTCCACTGCCATCCCTTCCATGCCACTCGATATTCGATACGTCCGTTCGCTTGAAGACGTAATCCAGCCGGCGGTTGCGTTTCTCTCGCGGCCCGTTGATTTCTTTGAGCGACAGCGGGTGGTGGTGCCGACCGCCGGGGCAAAGGCGTGGCTTGCCGCAGAACTGGCTCGAAGACTCGGAGCCCGCGACCCTTTGCGAGGCGACGGCATCCTTGCGAACGTCGAGTTTTCCTACCCCGGGACGATTTCGTCGCTGCTCGCACCCGAAGGCATGCCCGTGCCCGACCCGTGGGATGTCGATCACCTCTCCTTCGCGATCCTCCAGGCCATCGCTGACAAACCTGCCTACGAAGGGATCGTCACGCGGGCCGGTGGGCCGTTGCTCGCCGCTCGCCGCATCGCCGATCGCTTTGACCATTACCACTTCCGCCGCCCGGGCATGATCCTCGAGTGGGAACAGGGCGAGGCCGTCTTCAGCCCCGCGGCTGACGACGAGGGCCACGTCCAGCGAGAGCCACTCGGCAAACGTGACCGATGGCAGTTCGATCTCTGGCGGGCCGTGCGCGAGACGATCGGCATGCCCAGTCCTCCGGCCCGTGAGCGGAATGCCAAAGGCCCTGGTCCTGATGCGGTGCTCGTAGCTGGTCTTCAAGGCCTGTCGCTGCATCAGATCACGCTGCTCAAAAAGCTCGCCGGTCTGCCCGGACCTGCGGGCACGCCGTGCGACGTCCATGCGGTGCTCGTCCATCCGTCGCCGCGGCTGCGTGGTGTGTGGGCGGGAGAGTCGCCGGCCGTGTCGGCTGATGTCGCACCCTCGCGACGCGAGCCTGTTCACCGTGACGACGTTGATCCGCTGGTGGATGCGTGGCTCCGTGGCACCCGCGAGGCCCAGTGGCTCTTGGCTTCACAGCGCATCGAGTCTGTGCATAGGGGTGATGCCGCACCCGCGTCGCCCGCTGACGATGCGTCGCTCTTGGCACGGCTCAAACACACCGTAGCGACAGGCGACCTAATCGCCGGCGGTGCTCCGGTCCTAGCATTCAATCCAGCCGATGCCTCGGTGCGGATTCACCGCTGCCATGACCTGAGCCGCCAGGCCGAAGTGCTCCACGACGCGATCCTCCATGCCTTCCGCGAGATCGATGGCCTCGCACCGCACGATGTGGTGATCGTCAGCCCGCAGATCGCCGATCTCGCACCACATCTTGCCGCCACGTTCGACCGCACCATCGAGCGTGATGACGGCCCCATCCATCTTCCGCTCCTGGTGGCTGACCGGGGTATTCGTGAGGTGAGCCAGGGAGCGGAACTGCTCGCTGCCGTCATCGAAGTCGTCGGTTCACGATGTTCGGTCGATGGGCTTCTCGCTGTGGCGCAGCACCCGCTGGTGATGGCCGTGTTTCAGATCGATGATGACAGCAGTGACACATGGCAGCGGTGCATCGACCGCACGAAAATCCGCTGGGGTCTCGATGCCATCCGCCGCGGCCGGTCTGGTCTCGACCAGCCTGAGCTTCACGCCCACACCTGGAAGCGCGGCCTCGAACGCATGCTCCTGGGCGCCACCGTGCCTGACGGTCCTCCGGAGCCCATTCTCGGTGACGTCGTGCCCCTCCCTGGCATCGACGCAGCCGACATCGAGCCGCTCTCCAAGCTGATCTCAATCGTCGCCGTCATCGACGACCTCGATCGGGCTGTCGTCGAGCCGCGGCCGGTGGGCCAATGGTGCGACCTCCTGGAAGCGGCACTCGAACGCCTCGCCGGTGATGAAACCGACGAACTGGCCGTGCCGCTTCGCGCCCTCGACGACCTCCGTCAGGCCGCATTGACCGCGCCGACGGGTGCGGGGAACGTTCCCGTGCCCTGGCACGACCTCCAGTCCATCCTTGGAGGAACGCTCACGGCGCCGGTGGGTCGGCAGCCGCTTCGAACCGGCGCGATCACGGCCACCTCGATGATCCCGCTGCGGGGTGTCCCGTTTCGCGTGGTCTGTGTAGCCGGTCTTGATGACCAGGCGCTCTCGCCGCGTGAGAGCGAGAGCGAGGATCTGGTCGAACGCCAGCAGCTCATGGGCGACCTCGATGCTCGGCTGGAGGTCCGCCGCAGCCTGCTCGACTGTCTTCTTGCCGCGGGCGACCGACTGATCATCACCTGCACCGGCATGGACGTGCGAAACAACGCCACTGTCCCGCTTGTGACCCCGCTGGCGGAGTTTGTGGACTTTGCAACACGGCATGGCGTGCCGCTTCGCACGCGAAATGGCGAACAGCATGCTGCCATAGAAATTTTTCATCCGCGGCACGCCTGCAGCCGCCGGAATTTTCTGACCGGTGACGAGGCCGTCGTGGTTGGCAACAACGCCTGGAGTCACGACGCTGCCGCGCGGTCTGCAGCCGCGGCGCTCGGCAAGGATTGGGAGACGAGGCCGCTTGTCGTAGACGAAGGCCGCAAGCCCACGCACATCGACCTGCTCGAGCTGGCCCAGTTCATGCACGACCCGCTCTGGCCATACGTCCGCAAGACGCTTGCCATCAACACCTGGCGAGACGACGACCTCACGATTCCCGCCACGCTCCCGCTCGAACTCGAGACACTCGAGCGGCGAAACCTGCGAAACGACTACATCGACCGCCTGATCGAGACCGCCGACTCGGTAGCCTTGGAGCGAGCGTGGTCAGCCGCGGTGACGGCCAACGGCGATATTCCGGTCGGCGGATACGGCGGTGACGTAATCCGAGAAATCACCCAGTTTGCGAAATCGCTGCTCGAGGTTGCGGCCGCGAACGGGGTGCCGCTCAACCAAGGCCAGCCCGAGGCTAGCCACCTCGACCTCGATGGCATCACGATGTCGGGAACAATCGAGCGTTGGTATGCGGAGAGCGGCACGGTCGTGCTCGTGCGACCCGATGCGATGGCGTCGGACTCGCGGCAGTTTTTGATTGCCAGGAATGTCGCGGCGCTCAGCCTCCTCGCACTCGTCGCGTCAGGAAGCGGCGTCACGAAGGCGCTCGTGCTCAACCAGCACAAGGAATGGTCACCTGGGCAACAGGGGGGCACCCCAGCCCCTGCCCAAGTCCGCACAATCTGGCTTGCCAGTGACATCGACCAAGAGCGGTCTCGTGAGATTCTCCAGATGCTCTGCGAGTTGTATCAGCAGGCTGCCATCAGACCATGCGGAGCGTTCGGCAAGACTGCTACCGAGCTCGCCAATGGCCGAGAGGCTGCTCGAGAAGCGTTTGCTTTATTCACGTCGGGCGCCGATTTCGCCACGAGTCTCGAAGCCGTGGTTTATGGCACCCAGGCCGACTTTGACGCAGCCTTTCCCGACGAGCCGGGCATTATCGAGTTCTTCTCGCGATTCAAAGCGCTCATGGCGTTTGGCAAGCCGCCCTACACATACACACCCTCATGAACCTCGACCTCGTCAATGACGCAATTGGTTACGCCCACATGGAGATGCCCATGTCGGTTGACGGCCAAAGTGGCATTCGCCGGGCTATCTTTCTTAGCTCGGAAAGCAGGCGCCGAATTTGTTGAGCAGCGCGATCGGCCCCTGAACCCGGATTGTGCGGCGGAGGATCGCCCAGATGATGTTTTTCTCCTTGTTGAGAAACCCGATCCAGGTCGCGGCATCGGCGGTGATCGCGCAGTCAGGCGTGCCGATCAAACCCGTTTCGACCAGCAGCTTGCGATTGCGGATCGTGACGGTCGCTTGCTGCGTTTCCGCGCCGGTGAAGGTGAAGTGATAGACCGCGTCGAGGCCCGCGGAACGCCCTTCCTGAAAAACGATTTTCATCCCGAACAGAAATCCGGCGACGTCGGCGATCCGTATGCCGCGAACGTGTTTGGCCGTTTTATGCGGGAAGCGTTTGCCGAGATGTTCTTCCGCATCGGAATTCGGAACGACGTACACGGTCTCGGGCTTTTGTTGCAACGGCTTGAGCGTTTCGGCGACGAAGCCGGGTCGATCGTCCACGAATGGGCCGATCACGTCCTCACCCGCCGGACAGACGGACAAGCAGTAGGCCGCTTTGTAGTTTGCCCCAAAGCTCAGGCTTTGCCACATCGAGGCCGTCTCTTGCTGTGATGTGCGGGTGCGATACTCGGCCGCGTCACGGCTGTCGGCGATCCCTTCGACCCAGTCGGAGAAGCCCCCCATGAACTCACGATAATTGTGCGTCAGGCAGGCTCCGGCGTCGAACGCGCCGTCCGGCTTGATGGCCCCGACCGGGCAGGCCGCGACGCACAGTTTGCACGTCAGGCACGGATCGTAGTCGATCGGTTGCGAATCTTCGTCGACCGAGACGCCAAGAAGGATCGTCCCCAAGATGATAAAGTTGCCGAACTTGGGATGAATGACGTTGCGATGAACGCCCATCCTCCCTAATCCGGCGGCCACGGCGACGGGCTTATGCGAGACGGTGAACACTTTGCCCGGGAAGCGATTCATCTCCATCGGAAAGCCCGAGGGGGGATTGAGCGCAGGGATGCCGAGGTCTTCCAGTCGACGGACGATCTCGCGGGCCGCTGCGTTGACGCAATCGGTCGCATGATGAAATTCCAAGTTCGAGATCGAACGCTCGACGGCCCTCACCGGTTCGCGATTCATTCGACAGACGAACGCCAGCAGGGTTTGAGTCGCCGGAAAGAGTCGCACAATGTCGGCTCGTTGATCGTCCAATTCCGCGCGGTCGATCGCCACGAAGCCCACGTCATCGACTCCTGCGGCCAGGGCAATTTCGCGGCCCCTCGTGGCCGAAAGCGTAGGAGTTACCGGTTTCGTCGGCCGTGTTTTGTGCCGAATCACCGACGGATGGAGATCGAGTTGCGACATGATTTCAGCTCCTCGGACAAACGCTTGCAAATTGCAACCAACTTGCTTGCATTATGCAACCATGTATGATGGAGTCAAGCCCGACATGTGCTTCGCGGAGACCTCGCCATGCCCGAAAGGAGACGTTCGCCCTGCCCCGTCGCTTGTACGCTGGACCTGATCGGCGATCGGTGGACGATGCTGTTGATCCGTGACATGGCCTGCGGAAAGCGGCAATTCAAGGAGTTTCGTGGCTCGCCCGAGGGGATCGCCACGAATATCCTGACGGATCGCCTGAGCCGTTTGGTCGAGGCCAAATTGGTGGAGAAATTTGCGATGGCGGAGGATTCTCCGCGCGAAAGTTATCGGCTGACCGAGAAGGGCGAATCACTGTTTCCCGTGTTGCAAGTCCTGGCCGATTGGGGGCTCGCGAACATTCTCGGAACCGAAGCGAGGATGAAGCCGAAGAGCCGGGCATCATCACTCTCTTCTCGCGCTTGAAGACGCTCGTGGCGATTGCCAGGCCGTTCCACCCCTCCACACCCTCATGAACCTCGACCGGTTCAATGAGGCGAGCGCCGGCGGGCGAAAATCTGAGCTCGCATGCCTCGACGATGAAGTCGCCGGCATTCTGCGGACTAGCACAGCTACCGAGGTCGCCGCTACACGGCGGGCAGAATCTAACGCTTTGTACAGACTGCGCTACATCCGCCCCCCCGGCTTTAGGGACTAGACGTCACTTCGTGTTGGCGTCTAAGGTCCGATGTCGCAACGTGCAGCGAATCACCTCCCAGAAAGAACACGACCATGCGGAACTCCAGTTACAAAACCCGACGATCTGCCCGAACGACGCGCCGTCTCACAGGACCGAAGCTCGACATGGAGCGGCTTGAATCGCGATCCATGCTTGCTGCCGATGGGAACGACACACGATCCGGGGCGATCAACCTCGGGAGCTTTGACGGTGCGGTTTCCTCCGTTGATCGCACCGGGAGCGTCGGGACATCCGGCGACGTGCAAGACTATTACCGTTTCACGCTCACGCGTAGCAATCGGCTTCAGGTGGGCCTCAGCGGCCTCAGCGGCAATCTGAACTTCGAACTTCAAAACAGTTCGGGTGCGCGGTTCGGGTCTGTGCAGGACAACAGTGGCACAACGTCGGAATACAACGCGTATGCCCTCGAGAGTGGGACCTACTACCTTCGAATTTTCAAAGGAAGTTCATCGGTCTTCAGCAACTATGCGCTGGCGCTTGATTTTGGTGACGACATTCGCTCGACGGCGAGGTCCCTCGGAAGCTTCAATGGGTCGACTCAGTCCGTTACGAAAACCGGGCATATCGGCGGAAACGACAATACCGACTACTTCAAGTTCACGCTGACAAACAGCAACCGTGCCGTCATCCAGCTATCGGGCCTATCCGCAAACTTGAACCTTGCCATTCAGGATTCGACCGGCGTCGTTCTCGCGAATCGGCTGACAGCGGGCACAGCCTCTGAAACGGTGAGCGGACCGTTCGCCCCTGGAACATACTATGTTCGCATCTACAAGGGCGTGTCGTCCGCCAGCACCAACTACACCCTGAAGATCGCGTTCGGGGATGATTCTCGTGCCGCGGCACACCTCCTCGGAACGCTTTCCGCGGGCACCACAATCCGCACCGGCCATGTCGGTGGAAGTGACCCGGCCGATTACTACAAATTCTCGATCAGTGGATCGCAGAAAAATGCTCAGATTCGTCTCGAGGGGCTCAGTGCCGACCTTGATATTCAACTCCTCAACGCATCGGGGCTGGTGATCACATCGAGTACCCGGGACGGGTCGGCCAATGAGTTCATCAACCGAAATCTCGGTAGCGGCACGTATTACCTTCGCGTCTTTCGATATACGTCATCGATCAGCAGTTCATACTCGCTACGAATCGCGATTGCCAACTTTGTGTGATCGTGAATCACGCAGGTTTCGTATGACCCATACGGGCTCCGCCAGAAATGAAGAATGCCTGGAGTTCCCCCCGGCTATTGACATCAAAGTGGCGGTAGAGGGCCTTCAGATAGTCTCCGGCCGTGTGTTCGCTCAACTGAAGCGAAGAGGTGATCTGTTTTCAGGAATCACCGCGGATCACGAGGTGAAGGAAGTCGGCCCGAGCCGAAGGGGACGGAAACCCGCCGTCGATCAGGCTGATCGCCATGATGTCGTCGCGCGCCTCGGGATTCAGGACTGAGGTATACCATGCTCACACATCGGCTTCGATGAGGGTGGCGATGCCTTCCAGCAGGGTAGCCGTCGTCCACGCCCTCATGCACATGCTCACGCCGGTTGAAGGCTGAAGTGCTATTGGCTGGCCTATTCCTTCGGCCCAACAAATCCTTGTCTGTTCGGGTTTTCCAGCGTATTCGCCAGAATGGCCACGACGTCCTCCACATACACACCCTCATGAACCTCGACCTCGTCAATGACGCAATCGTCCACGGCCTCGTCATCGAGGCGAGTGCCGGCACGGGCAAGACCTACTCCGTGGCCGCAATCGTCACACGCGAGCTCGCCCTCCGCGACGACCTGCGGATTGGCCAGATCCTCATCACGACCTACACCAGAAACGCGGCCGCTGAACTTCGCGACCGAATCCGAAGGCGGCTGATCGAGACCGCCGGCGCGCTGCGAGCCGGGGTCGCAAGCAGCGGCGACGAGATCGCCGGCATGCTGCGGACGGGCACCGACGCCGAGGTCGCCGAGCGGGCGCGTCGGCTCGAACGGGCACTCGTCGAATTTGATTCCGCCACGATCTCGACGATCCACGGCGTTTGCAGCCGTATCCTGCGGGTCGCCGGTGCCGAGGCGGTGGGTGTGACCGACACCGCGGACACCGACCGTATCGTGGCCGAAGTCGTCAATGATCTCGTCGTCGCCCATGCGAGCGACAATTTTCATCCCGATGAGAGGAAACTGATTCCCCTCGTCAAGGCGATGCTCGCCGACCCGTTTGTCGAACCGTGGTTTGATAGCACCACTGAGCCTGCCGAGACGAGGCGACTTGCGGCACTGAAGGCTCTCCTGCAGGAATGCGTCAAACGCATCAACGCGGCGCTCGCGGCAAGCCCGAGCTACAACGACCTTCTCAGGCTTGCCCGCGAGGTTGTCTGCGACGCCTCCCGGCCAGAGCTGCTGGCCGCGCTTCGCCAGCGGTTCAAGCTCGCGCTCGTCGATGAGGCACAAGACACCGACAAGCAGCAGTGGATGCTTTTTGAGCGGCTTTTCGAGGGGGGGGATGGCCGAGCGATTGTGAGCGTGGGCGATCCCAAGCAGGCGATTTACGGGTTTCGTGGTGCCGATGTGCGGGCGTACGTCGCCCATGCATCCAACTCCAAGACCCACCGTACGCTCACAACGAACCGCCGCTCCGATCAGCCCATGCTCGATGCGTTGAACGCCGCCTTTGCCGGCGCGACCTTTGGCGCCGACATCGACTACATCAACGTGAGTGCGCCGGGCGATCGAAAACAGTCACTGGTCCAAGGAATAAACAGCCCGGTCATGTTCATGAATCTCGGGGTCATGACGAGCCAGCCCGGCTTAGCGGCGCCGGTCCTGGGCGTTGTCATCGATCTGCTTGATGACGCGCGGCTCGGCGACAAAAGCGATCCGACGGATCCTGGGCGTCTGCTCGAGCCGAGGGACATCTGTGTGCTCGTTCGCTCGGGGGGCGTTGGCAGGCTCATCGAGAGGGCACTTGTCAGGGCTGGGATTCCTGCCGTCACCGGTGGCACGTCGAGCGTGATGACCAGCGAGATGGCGCTTGATATTCGATCGCTCGTCGAGGCTATCGAGCAGCCGTCGAATCTCGGACGGGTACGACGAGCTGCGGCTACCGTGTTTTTTGGTGAAACGCTTGCCAACGTGGGCGTGCTCGACGAAGACGTCATCCTGGGCGTGCAAGACGGCGTGATGAGGTTCTCAGGGATCCTCGCGAAAAAGGGCATCGCGGCGCTCGGGGCAGCCATCGAAGCGGATGCGACGATCATGACGCGGGTGGCGGCGGGGCGACACGGCGAACGGAACCTCACCGATTTTCTGCATGTCATCGAGGTGATGGATGCGTCTGGCCCCAGCGGAGGTTTTTCCCCTGAGAAGGCTCTCACCATCTTCACGCGTCTGGCCACGATGGAAGATACGCATGACCTTGTGAGCCGGCGTGTCGAGAGCGATGCCGACGCGGTCAAGATTCTTACGATCCACAAGGCGAAGGGGCTGCAGTTTCCCTGCGTGATCGTGACCGACCTGTGGAAGGAGGCCAGGGCGAGGCCACCGGCCGTGTTCTACGACACCGATGGCAAGCGAAAACTCGACATCGGCTTCGCGCTCGACTCAGCGTCTCCTCGTGCAAAACAACTTCAGCAGGCGGCCGAGAATGAGGAGACTCGGCGGCTGCTCTACGTTGCGGCCACACGGGCTGAGCACTCCCTCACGATCCTGGTCGCGCGGCAGAAGCCCTCCAAAAGTGGCCCGGCCCCCGAAAGCATCCTTGAGCAAACGATGACGCTTCCCGCGGTGATGGCCACGCCGAGCGGCCGCACCCAGCTCGTGCGGAAACTCAGCGACGCCTCGGCCTTGGCTCGACCCCTGGTCCTTGCACCGGCACCGACGGTCACTCGCACGTATCGACGCATGTCGTTTACGGGCATCACGGCCGTGCGCGGGCATGGCCGCGTTGACGGGGCGTTTGATCCCGAAGGAGGTGGTTACGACGAACCGCGAATTCCCGGCGGTGTTGATCTCACCGACCTCCCAAAACCAAAAATGGCAGGGCCGCATCGCGACGTGATTGACCTGCCGGCGGGCGTTGCGGTGGGCCGCGTCGTCCACGAGATCTTTGAGCGGGTCGATACGACGGTCCGACCGCTGGCCGACGAGGTGCGGCGGATCGTGGAAGAGCGGGCCACGTCGGGCCGGCTTCGGGGTTTCCAAGACAACCTCACGGCAATCGTCACCGAATCGCTCGAGACGCCGCTGGGTGGTCCGTTTGGTGACGTTACCCTCGCGGCGATTCCGCCGGTTGATCGGCTGCCCGAGATGGATTTTGAGATGGGGCTGGCCCCGCTGCTCGATGGCGTGCAGGCAAGCGGGATCGGACGGGTGCTCCAGGAGATGCTCTCCAGCGACGACCCGCTGCGTGCGTACGCCGCGATGCTCGCGAGTTCGGCCTTCGATGTGCCCGTAGGTGGTCTTTTGAACGGGTCCATCGACGCGGTGCTCCGTACGCCGGGCAGCACGCCGGATCGGCCACGGCTTGTCTTGGCCGACTACAAGAGCAACAAGCTCCACAAGACGGGGATGGAGGCTCCGCTGCGTGCCTACCATCCGGATAGGCTCGTTGCAGCGATGGCCGAGCACCACTATCCGCTTCAGGCGGTGCTGTATGGCACGGCTGTCTATCGGATGCTTCGGTGGCGGTTGCCAGCGATTGATCCTGACGACTGCATTGATGGCGTGGTCTATGGATTCATTCGCGGCATGAAGGGCCCTGATACCCCGACCGACGAGCGTGGGCATCGCTACGGCGTCTTTGCCTGGCAACCGCCGCGGGGGCTGTGGGAGCGGCTGAGCGATCTGCTCGTGGCGGCCAGTTTGGATTGGCCGAGTCGGTGAATCAGAGCCCAGAGCCGACTACTCGCACCTCACGCCCTCGCAGCGGATCGCCCTCTGCTGGGAGGCAACCAAGCAGGCCTGGGCCCTCACCGGATCGGAGTTCAATGAATCCGCATTTCGTCGAGATTCTGAAAGCTTTTCGCGACGAGGAAGTTGAACACCTGGTCATCGGAGCCCACGCGTTGGCCGCGCATGGTCATGTGCGGGCTACCCTCGACATCGATCTCTGGGTGAATCCCACGAGCGAGAATGCGGGCCGTACGTGGCGGGCTCTCCAGCAAGAGCTCGGGTGAACGTCTGCTTCCTCCTCCTGCTCGAGGAGCCGTCGCCGAGCGGGGCGTCGGTGCTCTTTGTTGGTTCAAAAACGCACCGCGCGCAGCCATCGTCGTTGCGAACGTGGTTTGTCCGCAGAGCTACGCCTTGCAGCGGCGGGCGACATGGAGGCCGAGGAGGGCCGCACCGGCGCCGAGGATCGCGATCGTCGCCGGCTCGGGGACAACAACCAGGTTCACGAATCCGCCCCCCGCCTGAATGGATGCTGTGTGGCCGGAGGCCAGGTTGAGGGTGCCGATATCGAGCCCGTTATTGGTGAACGTGCCGCCGCCGTAGTTGATGAGCGTCCAAGTGCCAGCGGAGAGAGCCGACGACGTCACGTTGAGAGTGCCGTCCAAGGTCAGTCCAGCGCCGGTAACTGCAATAAGGTCGTTGATTCCGCCGCCGGGAGTTTGGTCACCCGCATCAAGCTCGAATGCGAGAAGCGAGGAAGTCCCAAGGGACAAACTTCCGTCGATCGTTAGCGTGCCAGGCGAGGTGCCGGGGGCTATCGTGCCCACATCGAGGACTACGTCTCCGTTGATCGTGCCAGTGCCACCGAGCGTGCCACTGGTGAATGTGAGCGACGCGGTAAGCGGGACCGACGAGCTGTAGTCGAGCTGGCCACCGTCGAGCGTGATTCCTGACGAGCCGTTGATGGAACCGGCGCCGTTTACGGCGAGCGTGCCGGCGTTGACGGTGGTGGCTCCGGTGTAGGTGTTGACGCCGGTGAGCGTCACGGTGCCCCCAGTCGTCTTGGTCAAGGCAATGCCTGAGCCACCGAGAATAGCCGATACGCTGCCGCTTTCCACGGCATACGAAGAACCCGTCAAGACGCCGGTTGAACTCGTGATGTTGCCGCTCGTGAGCGTGACTGCGCCAACGGTGTCGGAGTTGGCGCCGAGCGCGAGCGTGCCGCCGTTGACGTTGACCGCGCCGGTGTTGATGAGGGTGTTAGTGGCGTTGCCGAGAGTGAGGGTGCCGGCATCGATGCTGGTGGCTCCGGTGTAGGTGTTGACGCCGGAGAGGGTGAGGTTGCCCGCGCCGGACTTGATAAGTCCGCCGCCTGGGGAACCCCCGTCTTGCGTGAGGGCTTTGCTGATCCCAATGTTGGATCCGTTGGTGTCGATCGCGACACCACCAGCACGCACCAGGGCATTGCCGTTCACGACTGCGGATGTCATGAAATCTGCGTTGTCTGCTCCGCGTGCGCGGAGCGTGCCGCCGTCAAAGCTGATGTTTAAGCTGTGCGTGCCAGTAGCAACTCCTCTTGTGAAGCCTCCCGTTTCCAGAATGCCTGTTCCACTCAACGCGATGTTGCCGATGGTGTTTTGGGATAAACCGCCCTGAAGAAATCGGATTCGCTCCGTAATCGCACTACCGCTGGAGATGTTGAGGTTGGCTGTGCCACCGTTGAAACCCACGACCAGTGTTCGGCCTGCTTCTGTTGAAGCATTCACGTTCGTATAGGTGCCGCCAGCGATATTCAATGTGCCGGAGTTAGCTGTACCTGTGGAGGCGTTCGAAATAATGTCTCCGGTCCCCTGGCTATCGAAGGTTCCGCCCGAGATCGTTACGGTTGCGGTGGAGAGAGAAGTAGCGCTGGCGATTACGAGAGCGCGATTGGCAGTATCGAAAATCGTCGTTCCTTGGTCGGAAGTGTAGTTGAGCACGCCAGGGGTGAGATTACCTGTAGCTCCTACGTTTAGACGGGCATCGATGGTTCCTCCGGTCGGGGGAGGCGTTCCTCCGGGTCCGGATTCTACGACCCAGTTGCTTGCGGTAGTCCAATCCGAGGTGGTTCCTACCCAGCGATAGACGGTCTGCGCGAAGCCAGTGGATGGGGCGAGCAGCGAGCTGGCGGCGGCGAGGATGAGGCAGCGGAGATACTTCGTTGGTTTCATATCTTGTGCTTGGTGCGAGGTGTGGCAACAGTTGAAGAACCCACCCACACTTTCGAAATTCTAAGATTCACCGTCTGGAATGCAACACCACGAATGTTGTTTATGGGTAAATCTCTTTGCAATTCGGAACACTTTTGCAGAGTCATAAAGCAGGGCGATGGTGTATCTTCTCCGAAAGATTCGAGATAGTGCCGTCGTGGCTTTCGTTTTCAGGCCGTCGCTGTTTCGCTCTCGGAACACTCCATGAAACCCCCTCACCCAAGGGCAAGCCCGCCTAACGACGGCGTGATCGCCCGCATCACCGAGCGCGGGTAGGCCTCGTCGCCCAGCCCGTGTCGTGACGTTGGACCGGGTCTGGCAGGAACTCGATTGACTCGAACTGGTCGCCAACAGAGGAATGTTTTTCCCGAGGAATGGCAAGTGAATGCCGCTATCGACCTGGGCGAGATTGCAGAGTTCATTGCGAGAGACAACCCGATCGCGGCATGCGAGTGAGTGAGCCAGGGCAGTATCGATCGTGGAGCTGTTCCGTCCGTTCTGTCGCCGATCTATAATCGTTTCATGCACCGAGACGCGGATACCCCTTCGGCCGACCTGCCCCGCGAGAGCGACGATCGCCGAACCGTTGATCGCTCGTCGTGGCCAGTCTGGGTTGGCCGAGTCGGTGAACCAGAGCCCAGAGCCGACTACTCGCACCTCACGCCCTCGCAGCGGATCGCCCTCTGCTGGGAGGCCACGAAGCAGGCCTGGGCCCTCACCGGATCGGAGTTCAATGAATCCGCATTTCGTCGAGATTCTGAAAGCTTTTCGCGACGAGGAAGTTGAACATCTTGTCATCGGAGCCCACGCGTTGGCCGCGCATGGTCATGTGCGAGCTACCCTCGACATTGACCTCTGGGTGAATCCCACGAGCGAGAATGCGGGCCGTACGTGGCGGGCTCTCCAACAGTTTCGGGCGCCACTTTCAAAGATGCAGGTCGGTGATTTTGCCGAACCGCAGGTTTTGTATCAGATTGGTGTGCCGCCGAGTCGGATCGACATCATGACAAGCATTACTGGCCTCGAGTTCGACGACGCATGGCCGAATCGGATCATGGCGAGCTTCGGAGATGTTGTCGCGCCGGTTCTTGGCCTCGAGGACATGCGGAAGGCAAAGCGCGCGGCGGGTCGCCTCAAAGACCTCGCCGATCTTGAGGAGCTCGGCTGACCTTCCGGTTGCATCTCCAGCGCGAGGAAGCACGGGATTTCCAAACGCAGTGCGGCTTCGACCTCGGCATCGCTGGTTGACTTGACGGAAGTTACCCGCCGGAGATCGACCGATTCCACGCGCCAAGACTCATCGATTCCCAGCAGACGGGCATCGTGGGCAGAGAGTGCGCAATCTACGCCATCAAACACCCCAGAACGACGCGGGAGATGCCACGAAATTCCCGGAAGAACCTGCGAACCAAGCCATCTCAGGAAGCAAGCGTGGCGTGGATGATCCAGGGTCCTTCAGGAAGATGGCTGCCTGACCTACAGAACTACCGCTTGCGGCGAAGGAACCCGATGGCGGCCAGGCCACCCGCGGCCAAGAGAGCCAGCGTGCTGGGCTCGGGGACGACGACGGCGGAATCGAAGGTGATGCCAGCGATGTGGGAGCGGGCGTTGGTGCCATTAGCGTCCGCAGAGATCACAAACCGATCGCCATTTACCAGACCAGTCAGGTCAAAGTAGGCCACATCCAAACCATTATTGCCATAGGCGAGCTGGGGACTGGTATCGAAAGCGGCACCACCCACGGTCTGGGTAATGGCCATGGCTTGCGTCGCACCAACGCCGGGAGCAAGGTTGGCTGCGTCGAATAGCACACCCACTCGGAGAGTCCTTCCGGTGAGAGTGGCCGCATTCTGGATGGTAAACTGGAATATGTTGAGATTAGTGGTGCCACCTTGATGCCAAGAGGCATTGGCGTCTTCAGTAGCCGGAGTGAGGTTCAAGCCACCTGTAGCCGGGTTGTCCATGACTCCAGAGCCACTGTTCGCAAATGTGGGAATCACCGTCGTCTGGCCATCGGCAGCATACGGGACAACATAGCCTGGCAGGAACCTTCGCGGATTGCTCCTCCCGCTGGCGCCGTTGTTCGCACGGATCCAACCTTCAGACCCCAAGGCGTTGTCGCCGTCGATGTCCA